>NZ_CP039965.1:0-353125 GCF_005234135.1 Pseudorhodobacter turbinis | reverse complement strand
CAACCATGACATAGCGCCCCGGCGGGATGGTTTCGGACCGCGTGTCGAGGTAGCTTTCGTCAATACGCAGATTTGCGGTCTCGATGGTAAGCCTGCCGCTGCCTTCCATCGCATCCCTTGCATTGAGGATAAGGTTGACCAGGGCACTTTGGAGGGAGCTTTGATCGACCTGAACCGGCCAGACCCCGCCTTGAAAAACGGTTTCGATCTGGATGGTGGAGACGATAGTTCGCCGCATCCAGCGCTCTGTCTCGCTGATAGCCTTGTTTAGATCAATGACCACAGGCTTCAGGCGCGCCTTGCGGGCATAGGCCAGCATATTGCTGGTCAGATCCGCACCATGTTTGACCGAGGCCAAAGCGGCATCGATCAAAGCGTTTGTTTCTTCGGTGTTTACATCGGGAAGCTGTGTTTCGATCTCATTCTGGAGCAGTTCAAGGTTGCCCATTATAACGGCCAGAAGGTTGTTGAAGTCATGCGCCACACCTCCGGTCAGCTGACCGATGGCCTCCATCTTCTGCGCTTGTTGAAGCTGTTTTTGCTGGGTCCGCTCTTGGGTGACATCCTCAAACAAGGAAATAACGCCATTGCCGCTGGTCGGGATTTCGGTTGCAACAATAATGCGCCCGTTGGCCTGTTCATGCGTCCAGCTATGTGGTGCGATGCGGGCGGATTGCAGGCGATCATTGATATAGGCTTGCGGGCTGTTGTAACCCTTGGTTTTGGCGATGTCTTTGGCAGAGCTTTCCAGAATCTCGCGGAAATGGGTGCCGCGTTCCAGCACGGGGCCGTCTTGCGGCTGCATATCCGCATAAAGCTGATTGTTCATGACCAGTTTGAGATCCGGATCATAAAAGGCAATACCCAAGGGCAAGGCCTGACCGCCCTCTACCAAAATTTCCATCAGCCGCGTCATTTTGCGTTCATGGCGTTTGCGCTCGGAAATATCGATACTGGTGCCGACCATGCGCACGGGCTTGCCATCGCGAATCACCAGAAAGGCCCGCTCCAGCAGATCGACCCAATGGCCGTCCTTGTGACGGACGCGGTATTCTGCTTCGCGCACGGTGCGTTCGACCGGCTCCGGGTCCATGAACGTCGCTTCCACCCGTGCGCGGTCTTCGGGGTGGATCAATGCAAGGTAGGTTTCGGTATCAAGCAAGATCTCATTCGGCCCGGTCCCCAGAATCTCGTAGCATCTGGGGGAGACATAGGTTGTCCCTGTCTCGAAATTCCGGTCCCACAGGCCGTCTTTGGCCCCCCGCATTGCCAGCGAAAACCGTTCCTCGCTGATGCGCAGCGCTTCGCTACGCTCAAGCACCCGCTGTTCCAGATTCATGTTGAGGTCTGACAGTTCACGCCGCAGACGAACCAGATCCGAGATGTCGCTCTCGGCGATAACGGCAACAAATTCGCCGGTCGCCGGATCGCGCCCCCGATGGGCTTTGATATGATGCGTTCGCTTTGGGGTGTTTCCGGGGACCTCAAGCTCTGCGCTGAACACCGATGACTGGTTCACTGATTGAAGCAGATCCTGCGCCAGATCCCTATTGTCGAATCTTGAGGCCAGATCATCGTCCGTGCCCTGTGAGGCACCATAACATTCAAATGCTTCGGGGTTCTGGGCAATCAACCTGCCCGAAAGCGAGAACATGCTCAGAATAACGCCGGAGTAGCGGATGGTTTCCGCGATCCGTGCAGTCTGGATGTCAAAACCCGCGCTTGGCCGATTGGTGACCTCGGCCAAAAGCCCGACGCGCCCTTGCGCGAATGTGACCGGTTGCAGCTTGACCAAGGCGGTGACCGGGGTGTCGTTGGGATATAAAATCCACGTTTCCGGTTCGTCGCTTTTCATCCTTGGATCATAGGCCATTTGCCGCAACCGCTGGCGTGTCGTCGCACTGTCCGATGAAAAATCATGCGCCTTCAGGGCATCAAGGCTGTCGACGTTCCAAAATGCCAGTGCCGCGGCATTTCCCCACCATATCGCGTGCTGGTCAAGGTCGAATATCCAGATAGGCGCGGCAAGAGTTTCCAAAATGGACAGGGATGAGATGTCTGCAACATTCAAGCGCCGCATAGAGTTAAGCCCTCGTCTAGAGATTTCGCCTCCGGATGGCCGAGGCATTCGCTGCTCATTTACATAGGAGGCGCTCGCCCCCCTTGAATCTCGGGGTTTTTATCGGTCTTCGGAAAGGTTAGACGCTTTTTACGGTAATAAAAAGTTATTGTTTTCCCCATAACGCAGTTAACTGACACGCTCGGGTTGATTGCCCCGTGATCTGTACGCGCAGGACAGGGTCGGGGGTGCATAAATCCGCCCTTGGATCGGCTCGCCTTCGTACTGCGACTATACAACTGCGCGCCCGTGGATTAAAACCCTCGGAACTGGAACAAAAAAAGCTGCCCGAGGGACCTATGTCAGACGATTTCATGCTCGACACCGATGATCTGGAACGCCGGATGGACGGGGCGCAAACGGCCCTGCGCGCGGAATTTGCTTCGCTGCGCACCGGGCGCGGCTCTGCCTCTATGGTTGATCCCATTATGGTGGATGCTTATGGCGCGCTAACCCCGCTCAACCAGGTGGCGACTGTCAATGTGCCTGAGCCGCGTATGGTCACGGTGAATGTTTGGGACAAGGGTCTTGTCGGCAAGGTGGAAAAAGCGATCCGCGAATCCGGCCTTGGCATCAACCCGCAGCTGAACGGCACGATCATCATGCTGCCGATCCCCGAGCTGAACGAAGAGCGCCGCCGCGAGCTTACCAAAGTCGCGGGCCAATATGCCGAACAGGCCAAGGTTGCCGTGCGCAACGTGCGCCGCGACGGTATGGACCAGGTGAAAAAAGCCAAGAATGACGGGCTTTCCGAGGATGACCAGAAGTTCTGGGAAACGGCTGTACAAGAGCTGACGGATAAGGCCATCGCTGCCATCGACATGTCGCTTGAAGTCAAGCAGCAGGAAATCATGCAGGTCTGAATCTTGCTTTTTTGCGACTGAGAAAGGGCCATCCCCCTGTGTCAATCACGCCAAACATCGCAAAGAACAGGCCGGTAGAGCATGTTGCCATCATCATGGATGGCAATGGTCGCTGGGCCACCAATCGCGGCTGGCCGCGTCTGGTCGGGCATCGCAAAGGGGCCGAACGGGTCAAGCAGATTGTGGCGGCGGCCCCCGATATGGGGATCAAGTGGCTGACGATCTATGCGTTTTCCACTGAAAACTGGAAGCGCTCTACCGAAGAAGTCATTGGAATCATGGCAATTTTTGCGCGCTATATCCAACGTGAGGCTGATCGCATGTCCAAAGAGGGTGTGCGGATGCGCTTTATCGGTGACCGGTCCCGGCTGGACCCGAAGCTGCAGCGGCTTATGTCTGGGATCGAGGCGCGGACGGCAGAGTTTTCGCGGCTTAACCTGACGGTTGCGATCAACTATGGCGGTCGTGACGAGATTATGCGTGCCACCCGCGCACTGGCGATTGAGGTGGCCGAGGGCAGGCTGGAGGCTTGCGATATGACCGAGGCGGCCCTTGCTGCGCGGCTTGATACCGGTATGCTTCCTGATCCCGATCTGGTGATCCGCACCTCGGGCGAAACTCGCACCTCCAACTTCCTGATCTGGCAGTCGGCCTATGCCGAATATGAATTCACCCCCACGCTTTGGCCTGATTTCTCGCCCGAAGAACTGGAGAAGATCCTTGACCGGTTCAGCACCCGAGAGCGTCGTTTCGGCGGGGTAACCTCGGTATGAGCGCGACAGAGAATCGCTGGGGCGATTTGCGCGCCCGTCTGATCTCGGCCGTGGTCATGGTCTTGGTCGCGGCTATCGGGATCTGGCTTGGCGGGACGGTGTTTACGGTTCTGGTGGCAGCGTTGACCGGCTTGATGTTGTGGGAACTGGGCTCCATGACCCGGCTTGCAAAAGCACCGCCACATGACCGCAGCGCGCTTGCGGTTGCCGGGCTGGGGGTGCTGTGTCTTGCATTTGCATGGGCCTCCCCGTGGATGATTGGCGCCATTGTGCTTTTGATACCTGCACTTGCCTTTGCGCTGACCCCACGTCGCGACCGTGGGCTGGCGGCTGTGTGGGCGGCGGGCGCGATGATTGCGGGATTCGGGCTTGTCACCCTGCGCAATGATGCAGGGATGTCGGCGATTGTGTGGATCGTCCTTGTGGTCGTGATCTCTGATGTCATGGGCTATTTTGCGGGGCGTATTTTGGGCGGGCCAAAGTTTTGGCCGGCCATTAGCCCCAAGAAAACATGGTCGGGCACGGTTGCGGGATGGATCGGTGCCGCTCTGGTGGGCGGGGTGTTCTGGGCATCTGACATGGCACCTTTCGGGATTGTTCTGCTATCAGCGCTTGTCTCATTTGCCGGCCAGATGGGTGATATCGCGGAAAGCTGGATCAAGCGGCGGACCGGCGTCAAAGACAGCTCTGACCTTATTCCCGGGCATGGCGGTTTTCTGGACCGGTTTGATGCGATGACGGGGGCGGTGGTGCTCGTGATGCTTTTGTCACTGGTGATGCATTTGCCATTTCCGGTCGGGGGATAGGCCTTTGCGCTCCATTTCCATTTTCGGCGCAACCGGTTCCATCGGGGAAAGCACCTTTGATCTGATCATGCGTGGCGGCGGGCCAGAGGCTTACCGCACCGTGGCCCTAACCGGCGCGCGCAATATCCCACGCTTGGCCCAGATGGCCCGCGCCTTGAATGCAGAGCTTGCCGTTACCGCGCATGAGGATTGTTTGCCCGCGCTGCGCGATGCCCTTGCAGGCAGTGGCATTGAATGTGCGGCGGGGGCCAATGCGATTGCCGAGGCGGCTGACCGGCCGGCGGATTGGGTGATGTCGGCGATTGTCGGGGCAGCGGGGCTGGTGCCGGGCCTGCGTGCGCTGCGTCATGGCGGCACGCTGGCGCTGGCGAATAAGGAAAGCCTTGTGACCGCGGGGCCATTATTATTGGCCACGGCTGCGCGATACGGGGCAACCTTGCTGCCGGTCGACAGTGAACATTCCGCCGTATTTCAGGCCTTGGTGGGCGAAGATAAATCCGCGGTAGAGCGGGTGATCATCACCGCCTCGGGCGGCCCGTTCCGCAGCTTCACCATGGAGCAGATGCAAAGCATCACGCCTGCGCAGGCGATGAAACACCCGAATTGGTCAATGGGGCAAAGGATCTCGATCGACAGCGCGTCCATGTTTAACAAGGCGCTCGAACTCATTGAAACGCGTGAGTTTTTCGGATTTGACCCCGATCAGATCGAGGTGATCACCCACCCGCAGTCCATCATCCATGCGCTGGTCGGATTTTGTGACGGTGGGATTATGGCCCATCTTGGCCCCGCCGATATGCGCCACGCCATCGGTTTTGCGTTGCATTGGCCGCACCGGGGCGATGTGCCGGTGGAGCGGCTGGATCTGGCCCGGCTTGCCTCGCTGGAGTTTGAGGCGCCCGATCCCGTCCGCTTTCCCGCGCTGCGTCTTGCGCGCGATGTCATGGCGATGCGCGGGCTTTCGGGGGCGGCCTTTAATGCTGCCAAGGAGATCGCATTGGACGGCTTCATCGCGGGCGATTTGTCGTTTTTGGGCATGGCCGAGGTGGTGGAAACCACGCTTTCCCAGCTTTCGCGCCAAAACAGCCTTCAAATTGACGCAACCACCCTTGAGGATGTGTTGAACATGGACCATCTCGCAAGAGAGACTGCCGCAGATGCGGTCAAATCGTGGCAGCAAGGAAGATAGACCTCGTGGAATTTATGAACTTGATCCCGTCCTTTGGCAATTTCGCCTGGACGATTGCGGCCTTTGTCATCGCCTTGTCGATTATCGTGGCCGTGCATGAATACGGCCATTACATCGTTGGCCGCTGGAGCGGGATCCACGCCGATGTGTTTTCCTTGGGCTTTGGGCCTGTGCTGTTTTCGCGCGTGGACAAACGTGGCACGCGTTGGCAATTCGCGGCCTTTCCCCTTGGCGGCTATGTGAAATTCAAAGGCGATAGCGACGCCGCATCCGGCAAGGACGGTGAGACCATCAGCACGCTCAGCGCAGAGGAGCGCCGCCACACCATGCATGGTGCGCCGCTTTGGGCGCGGGCAGCGACGGTTCTGGCAGGTCCGATGTTCAACTTTATTCTGACGATGGTGATTTACTTTGCCGTGACCCTACATTTCGGGATTGCAACCGACCGGCCTGTGATCGGGGCGGTAAAGCCCTTGCCAGACAACAGCCAGACCCTGCTTGCCGGCGATGAGGTTCTGGCCGTCAATGGCGTGCAGACCCCCGACCTGCAGAGCTTTATCACCGCGGCACGCGCGTTGGAGATTGCGCCGACCGTCGACTATACCATTGCGCGTGCTGGCCGTGATGTGACCATCGCGGGTCCCTTTCCCTTTCCGGCACTTGTCGGTTCTATCGCGCTGGAGTCGGCGGCACAGGATGCCGGTTTAGCCGAGGGAGACGTGATTCTGGCGATCAACGGGCAGCCGGTAAGTGCCTTTATGGATCTGGTGAATTTTGTCAAAGACAGCAAGGATGCCCCTGTTTCCTTGCAAGTCTGGCGCGCTGATGATGCCGAGGGTACACGGTTTGAAACCACCCTGACCCCGCGCTTGACAACCAACCCTATGCCCGGGGGCGGGTTTGAGGAGCGCTATCTGATCGGGCTTGGTGAAGGCTTGATGTTCACTCCCGAACTCTACACTCCCGGTCCGGTTGAGGCGCTGTCAATCAGCGCGCAACGCACGTGGACATTGGTCAAAACCAGCCTTTCGGGCTTGGGGCACATCGTGACTGGGGCGATTTCCTCATGCAACTTGCGCGGCCCGATCGGCATTGCCAAGACGTCCTCGGCGGCGGCATCGCAAGGCGGGTTGACCTTCATCATGATGATCGCGGCGCTGTCGACGGCCGTGGGGTTGATGAACCTCTTTCCGATTCCGGTATTGGATGGCGGGCATCTGGTGTTCCACGCCTATGAGGCGATTACGGGCAAACCGCCCTCGGACGGGGCCTTGCGGGTGATGATGATGGTCGGGTTGGCGTTGCTGCTGTCCCTGATGGCGTTTGCGTTGAGCAATGATCTGTTCTGCCCTTAGGCTCGCATCGCTAAAACAAAACAATTTGCCTAAATCGTGCCGCATTCATTTTTTATACTGATACCAGTTGCCAAGTTTTAACGGGTGTAGGTTATGCAAACAGTAATGAGTGGCTATCGCGGGTTTTCGTTCGTTCTGGGTCTGAACTGGGATCTGTTGTTTTGCGTGGGAACCATCGCGTTTGGCCTGATGGCCGGCGCTTTTCTGGGGCAGATCGCCTTAAATCCCTGAAAAGGTGCGGCAGGTTTGTAACCACTTTCCAAATTGAGGCGATATAAGGCTCTGTCCTTTTGACAAGCTGTTTCATTCCCGTTACTCAGGTGGGAAATAGAGACAGCTACATGGGGCAGAACAATGCATATTGCGGACCGGGGTTTATTGTCCCGCAACATCTTGCGTAAGGTCGGGCGCCAATCCGCTGCGGCATCGGTATACGCTTTCGTCGCAATGGCTGGCTTGACCGCACCACAGCAGGCATTTGCCCAAAGTTATCAGTTTTCCTCGGTTAAGGTTGAAGGCAATGACCGTGTCGATGCCGCCACAATCCTGTCCTATGCCCGGATTGGCCGGGGCCAGACGATCAGCGCAGGCGAGTTGAACGACGCGTTTCAGCGCATTTCCGATGTCGGCCTGTTCGAGGATGTGCAGATCATTCCCCAAGGCGGCACGCTGTTGATCAAGGTCCAAGAGCTTCCGACTGTGAATGTAATCAACTTTGAGGGGAATAAACGCCTTAAGGATGAAATGCTGGCCAGCATCGTAAAATCCCAGTCCCGCCGTGTCTTTTCCGCCGCGCAAGCTGAGGCCGACGCTGCCGAGATCGCAAAGGCCTATCAGGAAAGCGGGCGCATTGCTGCCAGCGTTGATCCGCGGATCATTCGCCGTTCGGGCAACCGCGTTGATTTGGTGTTCGACATCAAGGAAGGCAAAGTCGTTGAGGTGGAACGTGTTTCCTTCGTCGGCAACCGCGCTTATTCCGACCGCCGTTTGCGGCAGGTGCTGGAGACAAAGCAGGCGGGTATTTTCCGCCGTCTGGTTCAATCCGATACTTTCGTGGCCGACCGGATCGAGTTTGACAAACAGATGCTCAAGGATTTCTACGCCGCCCGTGGCTATGTGGATTTTCAGGTGCAAGGCGCTGTTGGCGAGGTTACCCGCGAACGTGACGGCTTCTTCGTAACGTTCACTGTGCGCGAAGGTCAAAGCTTCAAGCTTGGTCGTGTGACCACCGTTTCCGAGATTCCCGAGGTTGACGCGGCAGAGTTCCAGAAGGCCCTGAAGTTGCGGTCCGGCATCACCTACTCCCCGACTGTGATCGAGACCAACATCACACGGCTGGAAAATCTGGCCTTGCGCAAATCGCTGAATTTTGTGCGGATCGAGCCACGCATCACCCGCAACGATCGCGATTTGACGCTGGATGTGGAATTCGTGATTTCCAAAGGGCCGCGTATCTTTGTCGAGCGGATCGATATCGAAGGCAACACCACCACTTTGGATGAGGTGATCCGCCGTGAATTCCGCGCTGCCGAAGGGGACCCCTTCAACCCGCGTGAAGTTCGCCGTGCCGCCGAACGGATCCGTGCGCTTGGCTTTTTCAAGGATGCCCGGGTTAATTCAGAACAGGGCAGTGCCGCGGATCAGGTCATCGTGAATGTCGATGTGGAAGAGCAACCTACCGGCTCGCTATCTTTCGGGGTCAGCTATGGTGCGGATTCGGGCGTTGGCCTGACGGCAGGCTTCAGGGAAAGCAACTTCCTCGGGCGCGGGCAAACAGTTGGTGCCTCGCTCTCTACCGGGACGGATAACAAGAGCGGCAGCATCAACTTCATGGAGCCTGCGTTCCTTGGTCGTGATCTGTCGTTCTCCTTTGATATCGGCTATGCCGAGACAGAGAATCAAAACTCCGATTACGATACGCGTGTGGCGAATATCGGTCTTGGGGTCGGCTTTCCTGTTGGCGAATACAGCCGCTTGCAGCTGAACTATAAGGTTGTGGATTCGCGGATTAAAAACGTAGATGATGATTCCTCGCAGATCTTGCACAATGAAGCATCTGTGGGCGGGCAGCTTACATCCTCCGTCGGCTACGGGTTTTCCTATGATACCCGTTCCAGCGGGTTGAACCCTGACAGCGGCCTGCTGCTGCGGTTCAATCAGGATTTCGCAGGGCTTGGCGGTGATCTTACCTATGTTTCCACGACAGGTCTTGCGATGGCAGAACGTCGTATCTGGAACGATGACATCACATTGCGCGCCGTGGTCGAGGGCGGGATGATCAATATGTCCAAGGGCGACTCGCGCGTGACGGAACGGTTTTTCCTGAACTCCAAGATCCGCGGCTTTGAGGGCAACGGCGTTGGTCCGCGGGATTTGAACGCGGTTAACGAGGATGCTTTGGGTGGTAACGTCTTTGCGGCGGCCCGCTTTGAGGCGGAATTCCCGATTGGCTTGCCCGAAGAATATAACATCAAGGGTGGTGCCTTCTTTGATGTGGGGTCGGTTTGGAGCTTGGATCAGGTTACCGGCGGGCCAAAATCGGGCGTCTGCCCTGTTGTCGATTGCACGGTGGATGACAGCATGAACC
This sequence comes from Pseudorhodobacter turbinis, assembly GCF_005234135.1. Classification (NCBI taxonomy): domain Bacteria; kingdom Pseudomonadati; phylum Pseudomonadota; class Alphaproteobacteria; order Rhodobacterales; family Paracoccaceae; genus Pseudorhodobacter; species Pseudorhodobacter turbinis. The sequence goes on along the minus strand of NZ_CP039965.1, from coordinate 343,433 downwards.
TGCGTTCCTCTGTTGGTGTGTCGCTGTTTTGGGAAACGCCGGTTGGGCCTTTGCGCTTCAACCTGTCGAAAGCGGTCAAAAAAGAGGATTACGACAAGGAGCGTAACTTCGACTTGACGATTTCGTCGCAGTTCTGATGCGGGGCGGGCGTTTAGGGGCATTGGCGCTTGCGGCACTGCTTTCGGTGTCGCCCGCCACCGTTTTCGCGCAAGAGGCAGCGGGGGCTGCGCAAGCGCCCCTAATTTCGCCCGTTCTATCCATCAACCAGCAGCGCTTGTTCGAGGAATCTGCCTTTGGCAAAGCCTCGCTTTCGCGGTTGGAGGCTTCGTCGCGCACATTGCAGGCCGAGATCCGCAAAATCGAATCCAATCTGGAGATCGAGGAACGCCTGCTGACCGAACGCAGGGCGACGATGCCCGCAGCCGAATTCCAGCCCCTCGCGATTGCCTTTGATGATAAGGTCGAGAGAATTCGCGATGCATGGATTGCGAAAGACCGCGAATTGAAGCGGCAGCGCGAGTTGGATCAACAGCAGTTTTTTGAGATTGCAGCCCCGATATTGGTAGAAATGATGCAGTCTCGTGGTGCGGCGATCTTGTTGGATCAATCCTCGGTTGTCCTGAGTCTTGACCGCATTGATATTACTCAACCCGCGATTGAGCTTATCGACACCCGCCTGTCGGAAACCCCCGAAGACCCTGTTGAAGTCACGCCTGCACAACCCTGACCCTTGGTTCGGCTTGTTTCCGGCGGGGTGCTTTGTTAATCAGATGATACGCACTCTCGGCCCTGTTGGCTCGAATAAAAGGAACGTGATGATGACTGATGCCGCAAATCCGATTGCCACTACGGCAGATATCGACCTGATCCAGCGCATCTTGCCGCATCGCTATCCGTTCTTGCTGGTCGATAAGGTGCGCGACATCGTGCCAAATACATCGGCTGTGGGCATCAAATGCGTGACGATGAATGAACCGCAGTTTCAGGGCCATTTTCCCGGCAAGCCGGTTTTTCCTGGAGTTCAGATCATCGAGGCGCTGGCCCAGACCTCTGGCATTCTTGTCGGCGTCTCGCTGGATTTGGCCGACAAAAACCTGCTCGTGTATTTCATGGGCATCGATAACGTGAAGTTTCGCCGGATGGTTGTTCCCGGCGATGTGGTGGAGCTGCATGTCACAGTGAAACGTGGCGGTGGCAAGGTCTGGAAATTTGAAGGTCGCGCCATGGTTGAGGGCGAGCTTTGCGCCCAAGCGGAATTCACCGCGATGATGGACCTGCCAAAACCATGAGCGCGGAAATACACGCCTCTGCAGTGGTTGATCCGGCAGCGACGATCGGGCCGGGATGCATGATCGGCCCGTTTTGCGTGGTTGGCCCCGAGGTAACGCTTGGCGCCGGTGTGGTGCTGAAATCCCATGTTGTTATCACTGGCTGGACGGAAATCGGTGATGAAACCGTGATCTTTCCCTTTGCCTGCGTGGGCGAGGTGCCGCAAGACTTGAAATTCAAGGGTGAGCGGACGCGGCTTGTTGTCGGCGCACGCTGTCGTATCCGTGAGGGGGCGACACTGAACACCGGCACGGCTGGTGGCGGCGGGATTACCCGAGTGGGCGACGATTGCTTGCTGATGACCGGCGCGCATGTGGGTCATGATGCCACTGTCGGAAACCGTGTGATTCTTGCCAATCAGGCGGCCATCGCGGGCCATTGCCAGATTGGTGATGATGTGATCATCGGCGGGCTTTCGGGCGTGCATCAATGGGTACGCATTGGACATGGCGCGATCATTGGTGCGGTCACGATGGTTACGAATGATGTTCTGCCGCATGGTCTTGTGCAAGGGCCGCGCGGTGATTTGGACGGGTTGAACCTTGTTGGCCTCAAGCGCCGCGGGGTGGAACGGTCAGAGATTACGGCGCTGCGGGCCGGTTATCAGATGCTCGCGCAGGGCGAGGGAACTTTCCTTGATCGTGCCCGCCGCCTCGCCGATGAAACCGAAAGCCGCCACGTCAAAGAGATGACGGATTTTATCCTCTCGGCGTCCGACCGTTCATTCCTGACGCCAAAATGAGCCGAACCGCAATCATTGCCGGCCGTGGGGCTTTGCCTGCGCGAATCTGCGCCGGGCTGGCGGAAAAACCATTAATCGCCGCGCTTGACGGGTTCGCGCCCGACGGCGTTGCGCCGGATTTGACCTTTCGTGTTGAGCGGTTGGTGCCTTTCCTCAATCACCTGTTGGATCAGGGGGTTGGCCGCGTCTGTTTTGCCGGTGCTGTGCAGCGCCCAGACCTTGATCCGTCGCGGTTTGATCCGCTTACCGCGCAGATGGTGCCGCGTTTGATCGCGGCGATGCAGGGGGGGGATGATTCGACTTTGCGTGAAGTGCTTAAGATTTTCGAAGAGTTTGAGCTAGAAATCGTAAGTTCTAGTGATCTTTTGCCCGATCTGACCGCCAAAGCGGGCCTTTTGGCCGGTGAAATCACCCTGCAGGATGAGGCCGATGCCACCCGTGCGGCTACAATCGTCGCAGCCTTGGGCGCTGTGGATGTGGGGCAGGGTGCGGTGGTGCAGGCGGGGCTTTGCCTTGCGGTGGAGGTTCTGACCGGAACGGATGCGATGCTGGAAACGGTGGCGCAGGTCCCGCCTCATTTGCGGCCCAAAACCAGCAAGGGGCTTTACCTCAAGGCGGTTAAACCGGGCCAGGATCGGCGCATTGACCAGCCAACCATCGGGCCACATACGCTTGAGATGGCGGCCAAGGCCGGGCTTGGCGGCGTGGTATTCGAGGCAGGCGGTGTGCTTCTTTTGGATCAGCCGGCCTTGATTGCGCAGGCGAATGCACTTGGTCTTTTCCTTTGGGCGCGCGAAGGCAGCCCTGCCGAACAGCCATGAAATTCACGCTCATCGCAGGGGAGCCTTCGGGCGACCGGCTGGGGGCGGCCCTTATGGCGGCGCTTAAAACCCTGCGGCCGGATGTGCAGTTCCGCGGGATCGGCGGGCCTTTGATGCAGGCCGAAGGTCTTGTCTCCCTCTTCCCGATGGAGGAGCTTTCGGTGATGGGGATTGCGGAAATCTTGCCGAAATACCGCGCCCTCAAGCGCCGGATTGCGCAAGCTGCGGCGGCGACATTGGCCGAAAACCCCGCTGCCTTGATCACCATCGACAGCCCCGACTTTTGTCTGCGCGTGGCGAAACTCGTTAAGACAGCGCGGCCCGACCTGAAGACCATCCACTATGTCGCGCCCTCGGTTTGGGCATGGCGGCCCGGCCGCGCGGCCAAGATGGCCCGCTATATCGATCATGTTCTGGCCCTTTTGCCGTTTGAGCCACCCTTGATGACAGCCGCCGGAATGACCTGTGATTTCGTCGGCCATCCGGTCGTGTCCGAACCGCTTGCACCGAAATCCCCGCAAGACAGCCCGCTGATCCTGACGCTCCCCGGCTCTCGTCGCGGAGAGGTGTCGCGGCTTTGTCCGGTGATTGGCGAGGTGTTGGCAAAGGTAAAGACGGCCCATCCGACTGCGCGCGTGGCCTTGCCAACTGTGCGCGGCGTGGCGGATCTGACGCGTGAGTTGACCCGCGATTGGGCCATTCAACCCGACATCATCGAGCCCCCTGATGCCAAGCACGCGGCCTTTGCCAATGCCACTGTCGCCATTGCCGCGTCGGGCACTGTTTCGTTGGAGCTGGCGGCCAATGGCTGCCCGATGGTGATTGCCTATAAGATGAACCCGCTGACGATGTGGATGATGCAACGCGTGGCGTTGGTTGATACGGTCACTTTGGTGAATCTTGTCTCGCAAACTCGCGCTGTGCCAGAGTTCCTTGGCCCTGCATGCAAGGCCGAAAACATCACTCCGCCGCTGCTGGCGCTTATGCAGCCCGGCCCTGCGCGCACGGCCCAAATTGATGCCATGGCTTTGACGATGCAACGGCTTGGGCAGGGCGGCGAGGCGCCAAACCTGCGCGCCGCACGCTCTGTTCTTAATGCGCTTTAAGGGCGGGCGCGGATCAATGTCCGCGCCAGATCCAGCCGCCACCCAAGACGCGCGTGTTGTCTTGATCGTAGAAAACACACGCCTGTCCAGGGGAAACGCCCTCTTCTGCGCTTAGCAGTTCGACCTGCGCTTCGGTGGCCGAGATCGGGCGCAAAATCGCCTCGCGCGGGGGGCGAGTGGAACGCACCTTGACCGAGATAGGCCACTCCTTCCGGCTTTCAAGCGGCGCATCCCCCAGCCAGTTGATCTCGCGCAGCGGCACGATACGGGTTGAGAGCGCCTCTTTGGGGCCGACGACCACACGTTTGGCATCTGCATCCAGCTGGACCACATAAAGCGGATCGCCAAGCCCGCCGATCCCAAGGCCGCGCCGTTGCCCGATGGTGTAATGGATCACGCCGCGATGCTGCCCAAGGGTATTACCATCCATATCGACAATATCGCCTGGATCGGCCGCGCCGGGGCGCAGCTTTTCAATCACGGCGGCATAGTTCCCGTCGGGCACAAAGCAGATATCCTGACTGTCGGGTTTATCCGCAACCGTCAGCCCGAATTTCGCGGCCAAGGCCCGTGTCTCGGCTTTGCTTTCCAGATGTCCCAAAGGGAAACGCAAATAGGCAAGCTGTTCGGCGGTGGTGGAAAACAGGAAATAGCTTTGATCGCGTGCGTGATCGGCCGCCATATGCAGCTCTGGCCCCGCGGTGCCCATTTTGCGCTGAATGTAATGGCCCGTCGCCATGCAATCGGCATCCAGATCGCGCGCGGTGTTCAACAGGTCCTTGAACTTCACCCGCTCGTTACAGCGAATGCAGGGGACTGGCGTCGCCCCAGCCAGATAGGCATCGGCGAATTCATCAATCACCGCCTCACGAAAGGTGTTCTCATAATCCAGCACGTAATGCGGGAAGCCCATGGTCTCGGCCACGCGGCGCGCATCGTGGATATCACGGCCAGCACAGCACGCACCTTTTTTTGCCAGCGCCGCACCGTGATCATAAAGCTGCAGGGTCACGCCCACAACGTCATAACCCTCGGAGGCCAGCTGAGCCGCCACGGCAGAACTGTCGACGCCGCCCGACATCGCGACAACTACGCGCGTCTCGGCAGGGGGCTTGGCGAATCCAAGAGAGTTTACGGGATAATCAAGGGACATTTTGCGGCCTTTATGCTGATGTCTCGCAATATAGGAAAATGCAACATAGTCTCAACCCCACGTTTTACTGTTGATTAAGGCAGTTCGCGCAATCTGACGTTACTCAGAAAAGGTTGTGTGTGATGTATCTTAAAAAAGTCGATGGCCCGCGGCAGGTTACGCTCGCGGATGGAACAGTGTTGTGTCGTGCGGATTTACCTCCGGAAGATACAAAGCGGTGGGTGGCCAGTCGAAAGGCAGTTGTCGTCCATGCTGTGGTTCACGGGTTAATTTCCGAATCAGAAGCGCTTAAACGTTACTCGTTGTCGGAGGAAGAGTTCGCACTTTGGCGTGAAGCAGTGGAATCGCATGGCGAAAATGCCCTAAAGGTCACAGCTATTCAAAAGTATAGACAACTTTAGGTTGCATTTGGCCTTGGCTTTGTCAAAGTAACTTTCAATTAACCATTGAGCGGCAATGTGGTTAACGAAAGCAGACAGATGCGGAGTTACTGACTTATGCGAATTCTTTTAGTTGAAGACGACCCAACGACATCGCGCAGCATTGAACTGATGCTGACTCATGCCAACCTCAATGTGTTTTGTACAGATTTGGGGGAGGAGGGGATCGATCTTGCAAAGCTCTATGATTATGACTTGATTTTGCTTGATATCAACCTTCCGGATATGAGCGGACATGACGTTTTGCGTCAGCTACGGCTTGCGCGCATTGATACGCCAATCCTGATCCTTTCAGGGGCGGATGATACTGAAAACAAGCTAAAAGGCTTTGGTTTCGGTGCTGATGACTATATGACAAAACCGTTCCACCGGGAAGAGCTGGTGGCACGGATTCATGCCATCATCCGGCGGTCCAAGGGACATTCGCAGTCGATCATCAAAACCGGCCAGGTATGCGTTAACCTTGACGCCAAAACGGTTGAGGTGGATGGAAAATCCGTGCACCTGACAGGCAAAGAATACCAGATGCTGGAGCTTCTATCGTTGCGCAAGGGCACAACCTTAACGAAAGAGATGTTTTTGAACCATCTCTACGGCGGTATGGATGAGCCTGAGCTGAAAATCATCGACGTATTTATCTGCAAGCTGCGTAAAAAGCTGGCAGAGGCGACTGGTGGTATGAACCATATCGAAACCGTATGGGGGCGCGGCTATGTATTGCGTGATCCATCCCCGGTTGAGGAAGGTGAGCCTCGATTTGCTATGGGTGCATGACTGCGGTATCTGGACGCGGGCGTGACCTACCCCTAAACCTGTAAAAAACCGGGTGAAGGGGCGATCATGTCGCAAGCTATGCAGGATCAAGATGTTGAAACGCTGACCGAAGTTGAGGCCAGCGCAGAGCTTGAAAGGCTTGCAGAGCTATTGCAGGCTGCCAATCTTGCGTATCACACGAAAGACGCGCCAGAAATTTCCGATGCCGACTATGACAAGTTCAAGCGGCGGAACCTTGCGATCGAGGCACGGTTCCCGCATTTGAAGCGGGCGGACAGCCCGTCAGATCAGGTTGGGGCAGTGGTCGCGGAGGGCTTTTCCAAAGTTGCGCATGAAGTGCCTATGCTGAGCTTGGGCAATGCCTTTGATGATACCGATGTCGAAGATTTTGAGGAACGCATCCGGAAATACCTTGGCCATAGCAGCCCGCTGGCTTTCACGGCTGAGCCCAAAATTGATGGCCTGTCGTTGTCTTTGCGGTATGAGCAGGGCAAATTGGTGCATGCGGCGACGCGTGGCGATGGTGCAGTGGGTGAAAATGTCACCGAGAATGCATGTACAATTTCTGATATTCCCCAAGTGCTAACGGATGCCCCCGACGTTTTGGAAGTGCGCGGCGAGGTCTATATGAGCCACGCAGATTTTCAGGCATTGAACGAACGGCAAACCGCGCGCGGGGGGAAAGTGTTCGCTAATCCGCGCAATGCAGCGGCCGGGTCACTGCGCCAGCTGGAATCAAGCATTACCGCAGCGCGCCCTTTGCGTTTTTTCGCCTATGCTTGGGGGGCGTTATCATCGCCCTTGGCAGATACCCAGATGGGCGCGATCAACAGGCTGAAATCGCTGGGGTTTCAAGTAAACCCGCTTACCATCTTATGCGACTCTACGGCCGCTATGTTGGCCCACTACCGCAAGATTGAAACCCAGCGCGCCACGCTTGGCTATGATATCGACGGGGTGGTTTACAAGGTTGATGACCTGACACTTCAGCGGCGTCTCGGATTTCGATCCACAACGCCTCGCTGGGCAATCGCGCATAAATTTCCGGCAGAGCTGGCTTGGACGCGCCTGACGGATATCAACATTCAAGTTGGCCGCACTGGCGCGCTTTCACCCGTTGCCAGATTGGATCCCGTTACTGTTGGCGGGGTTGTTGTGTCCAATGCTACGCTGCATAATGAAGATTACATCGCGGGTCGGGACAGCAAAGGTGCCGAGATTAGGGGCGGCAAAGACATTCGCGTTGGTGATTGGGTGCAAGTTTACCGGGCCGGCGATGTGATCCCCAAGATTGCGGATGTCGATCTGTCAAAACGTCCAGCTGATGCCAAGCCATTTGAATTTCCGTCCGTTTGTCCGGAATGCAAATCCCAAGCCCTGCGAGAGGAGGGCGATGCCATTCGCCGTTGTAGCGGTGGGTTGATCTGCCCCGCACAAGCTGTTGAGCGGCTTCGTCATTTCGTGAGCAGGGCCGCTTTTGATATTGAAGGACTGGGCGCGAAACAGGTAGAGGCCTTCTACCGCGATGGCTGGGTGAACACGCCCGCTGATATTTTTACGCTTCGGACGCGCTTTGGAACGGGTTTGCAACAGTTAAAAAACCGCGAGGGCTGGGGAGAGAAATCAGCGCTCAACCTGTTTGATGCCATTGATGAGAAACGCAAAGTACCACTGAACCGGTTAATTTTCGCCCTCGGGATCCGCCATATCGGCGAGAGTTCGGCAAAGCTTCTGGCCAATCGCTATGCGAGCTGGGCCGCATTTGAAAATGCTATGACCCATGCCGAGATTGGCAAAGGCCCACAATGGGAAGAACTTTTGTCGATTGACGGGATTGGCGAGGTGCTCGCCGCCTCGGCCATTGCCGCTTTTCACAATGATCGCGAACGCGCGGCGATTGATGCGCTTGTCGCGGAATTGGAAGTACAGCCCGTGATTGCGCGCAGCCCAAGCGATAGCCCCGTGGCTGGAAAAACCGTGGTTTTCACCGGAACTTTGGAAAAAATGACGCGGGCAGAGGCCAAAGCGCGCGCAGAGAGCCTTGGCGCCAAGGTCTCGGGCTCGGTCTCGGCCAAGACGGATATTCTGGTTGCGGGTCCGGGAGCAGGGTCCAAGGCCAAGGCAGCGGCATCCTTGGGGGTTGAAATCATTGATGAAGATGGTTGGTTGTCATTGATAGGCGACGCATGAGCCGCCCTGAATGTCTCTTTCCGCTGTTTGCAGAACTCGAAACCCTGGAGGGGGTCGGACCGAAAACGGCGCGTGCTTTTGCGGGCCTCGGAGTCGAGAAACCGAAAGATCTGCTCTTTCTTTTGCCCCATTCCGGGATTGACCGCGCCCGCCGCAACTCTGTTCGTGATTTCACGCCGCCCACTGTCGTCACGGTAGAGGTAACGGTGGGCGAACATCATGCGCCGCGCAGCAAGGGGCGGCCTTACCGCGTCATGGTTGAGGATGCCGAGACTGAATTCCAGCTGGTTTTCTTTCACGCGCGCGGCGACTATTTGCAAAAGCTGTTGCCAACGGGCGAAAAGCGCCTTGTCTCTGGTCGGGTTGAGGCCTTTGAGGGCATCGTGCAAATGGTGCATCCGGATCATATTTTGCGGCCTGAAGATGCCGGTGATCTGCCCTCGTTTGAACCGGTTTACCCGCTGACCGCTGGCGTGACGCAAAAGCTGGTGGCCAAGGCCGCCGCATCAGCAATGGCGCGGATGCCCGATTTGCCAGAGTGGATTGATCCCTCACAAAAAGCACGCGAGGGCTGGCCTGATTGGGCCGAAGCTATTCGCTCTGGCCATGCCCCAACCAATAATGCCGATTTTGCGGCAACGGCCCCTGCACGCCAACGCCTTGCTTATGATGAGTTTTTCGCCCATCAGTTAACGTTATCGCTTGCCCGTGCATCCTTGCGTCGTGCCAAGGGGCGCGCGACGGTGGCGACGGGGCAGTTGCAAAAAACGGTGCTTGCGGCCCTTCCTTATGCGCCAACGGGCGCCCAATCACGGGCTGTTGCTGAAATCACCGCCGATCTGGCCGCGCCGGTGCGGATGAACCGCTTGCTGCAAGGTGATGTCGGTTCGGGCAAGACATTGGTGGCCTTCATGGCGCTTTTGGTGGCGGTCGAGGCAGGGGGCCAAGGCGTCATGATGGCGCCCACAGAGATTTTGGCGCGGCAACATCTGGCCGGTTTGCAGGAATTGGCCGCGCTGGTCGGCGTACGGTTAGAGCTGTTGACAGGCCGGGACAAAGGCACGGAACGCGCGCGCAAACTGGCCGATTTGGCCGAGGGGCGCATTCAGATCTTGGTTGGTACCCATGCCGTTTTCCAAAAAGACGTATTTTTTCAAGATCTTCGACTGTCCATCATTGATGAGCAGCACCGTTTCGGCGTCTCGCAACGGATGGAACTGGGGGCAAAAGGGCAGGCGGTCGATGTCTTGGTCATGACCGCAACGCCGATCCCGCGCAGCCTCGCACTTGCCAGCTACGGCGATATGGATGTCTCGGTTTTGGATGAAAAACCGCCGGGGCGCAAACCGGTGCAAACCGCTTTGATTTCGACCGGTCGGTTGGATGAGGTGGTCGAGAAGCTCCGCCAAGCAGTGGCAGATGGGCGGCAGGCCTATTGGGTTTGCCCCTTGGTGGAAGAGAGCGAATTTCTCGATTACGCCTCGGCGGAGGCGCGGTTTGTGCAACTGCGTGCCGCATTGGGCGAAGGCGTGGTGGCGATGGTGCATGGCCAGATGCCTGCGGCGGAAAAAGATGCCGCGATGGCGGGGTTTGCGATCGGGCACACCAAAGTTTTGGTTGCGACCACGGTGATCGAGGTTGGCGTGAACGTTCCGAATGCATCGATCATGGTGATCGAGCGCGCGGAAACTTTTGGCCTTGCGCAGTTGCACCAGCTTCGGGGGCGCGTTGGGCGCGGCGCGGCCCAATCGACCTGTCTGCTCATGTATCAATCCCCACTGAGCGAGACGGGCGAGCGTCGCCTGAAAGTGCTGCGCGATACCGAGGACGGCTTTCGGATTGCGGAAGAAGACCTTGCCATGCGCGGCGCAGGGGACCTGATCGGCACGGCACAATCGGGCCTTCCGCGGTTTCGCGTCGCGGATATGGAACGTCAGACCGCCCTTATGGCCATTGCACAATCGGACGCACGCAAACTGCTGCATGATGATCCAGCCCTAACATCGGCACGCGGGCAGGCCGTGCGGATGCTGTTGTGGCTGTTGGATCAGGATCGCGCGATCAGGCTTATCTCTGTGGGATAGCCAGTTTTTCCAGAATGTTCCTATAAAGTTCTTTACAAGGCGTTAATGCTGTGAGAACAATACGGGAACAAGCAAGGAGGTTCCTATGATCGCAGAGATTAAAGCCGTCGCACTTCGTTCGTCTGCAACACTTTTGGAGGATGGGTTGGGCGTTGTCGCGCTGTTCGCACTTTTGGTTGCCGGGCTCTCCTTGCCCTCTTTTATCTGACTACTGCCCGCGTTTTGTTGCCTTGGGCGTTCGCACTTGCCCCAGCTCGTGCCACGCAACTGCCGGGGTTGTCCCACCCCACTGCCGCGCCCAATAAAGACGCTTCCTTGCCGCCGCCAGCTTACCAGCTCGCGGCGGCCTTTTTATGCGGTCTCGGCAGCCTCGGCAGCTGCTGTAATTGCAAGCAGAATCGAGGCGTGGCGATTGCGGAAATCACGTGCCGGTTGCAAGGCGGCGAAACCGTCAAACGGGGCAGGTGGGACCGGACCCTCTTCGGACAGCATCTTGTGCAGTGCATCACGCGCATCGCCTAGCTCTGCCGCGGTGCATCCAATGATCGCATGTCCGACAATGGCGGCCGCTGCCTGACCCAAAGCGCAGGCCTTCACATCCTGCGCAAATTCCGCGATGCGCCCGTCGGCCATCACCACATCCACCGTCACCACCGAACCACATAGTGGAGAGCGTTTGCGCACAGTGGCCTGCGGGTTTTCCAGCCGCCCGACATGTGGGATATCGGCTGCCAGCTCCAGAATGCGCCCGGAATAAAGCTTCATCATTTCGGTATCACTCATCGTGGGTCTTTCTTTGACTATGGCAGGCAGGGGCTTTCCGCCCGCTACAATTGCGCATAGATAACGCCCAACACGCCCGATGCAAAGGAGAAGCCCGATGTCATTTGACCTCGCAAGCCTGAAATATGACGCCAATGGTCTTATTCCCGCGATCGCGCAGGATCATGCCACGGGCGAAGTCCTTATGCTGGCATGGATGAACGCCGAAAGTCTGGCGCGCACAATCGCCACGGGGCAGGTCACCTATTGGTCGCGCTCACGTAATGCGTTCTGGGCCAAGGGCGAAACCTCGGGCCATGTGCAGCGGTTGATCGAGCTGCGCTTTGATTGTGATCGCGATTGTCTGTTGATGCAGGTGGATCAAGCCGGCCCGGCCTGCCACACCAACCGGCGTTCGTGCTTTTACACCGTCGTGGAAAATGGCGAGGAAAAGATCACCGCAGACCCGATGTAATCAAAGCCCGACCATCTGCCGGATATCGGTAGGGCTGCGCCCCTCGGCCCGATATTTCGCCAATGCGCGGGCGTCATCACGTTTCGCCAAGCGTTTTCCCGCCGCGTCCCTGATTAGGGTGTGGTGGTGGTATTCCGGTGTTGGCAGCCCGAAAAGACGCTGTAACAACACATGAATTGCTGTGGCTTCAAACAGGTCTTCCCCCCTGACAACATGGCTGGTCCCAAGCTCTGCATCGTCCAGCACCACGGAAAGGTGATATGAGGTGCCCATATCGCGCCGCGCTAGCACGATATCCCCAATGCCGTTCAGATAATCTGCCTTGTCCATCTCTATCCTTCCAGCATGGCGTGGACCGGTTTCGGTAAAGTTAAGATCATCTACCAAATCCAAAGCGGTAGCCATATTCAGCCGTAAAACGCCATCCTTGCGCTGCAAATCGCGGCATGTCCCCGGATAGATCAGCCCATCAGGCCCAAAGGGCATGGCGCCTTCTTGTGGTGCACTCATCGCCGTTTCGATATCGCGGCGGGTACAGGTGCAATGATAGAGCAGCCCACGCGCCCAAAGCGCATCAAGTGCGGCCCCGTATACCGCAAGCCGCTTCGACTGACGCATCACCGGGTCCGGCCAATCCAGCCCAAGCCAGTGCAAATCATCATAGATCTGCGCCTCCCATGAGGCACGGCTGCGGGCACGGTCAATATCTTCGATTCGCAGCAAAAAACGCCCGCCCGCAGCCCGCGCCATATCAGCCGCAAGCATCGCAGAATAGGCATGGCCAAGATGGACCGGCCCGGTCGGTGATGGCGCGAAACGGGTTACGAAAGCCACGCCTGAAACGCTTCTTTGGCGCGGTCGGTATAGGCCTTGTAGCGGTCTTTACGTCCGCGCCGCCCACCTTTGGCGTCAATCGGGGGAAAGAGGCCAAAATTCACGTTCATTGGCTGGAAGGTTTTTGCATCCGCTCCGCCCGTGATATGGGTAATCAGCGCGCCCATTGCGGTTTCGGGCGGCGGTGGCGGCACATCTTGCCCCAGCAGTTCTGCCGCAGCCATCCGGCCCGCAAGCAGCCCCATCGCAGCACTTTCTACATAGCCCTCCACACCAGTAATCTGGCCCGCAAAGCGGATATTAGGGTGAGAGCGTAGGCGCATCTGCTCATCCAGTAGCGTGGGGGAATTGATGAACGTGTTGCGGTGAATGCCGCCAAGGCGGGCAAATCTTGCCTCATGCAACCCAGGAATCATTTTAAAAACAGTCGATTGCGCGCCATACTTCATCTTGGTTTGGAAGCCGACGATATTGTAAAGCGTGCCCAGTTTATTGTCGCGGCGCAGCTGTACCACGGCATAGGGCTTCTTCTCGGCATGCGGGTTGGTCAGGCCAACGGGCTTCATCGGGCCAAAGCGCAACGACTCGCGCCCGCGTTCGGCGATCACCTCAATCGGCAGGCAACCATCGAAATAGCCAGCGGTTTCGCCTTCATGAAACTCTGCCTTTTCTGCCGCCAAAAGCGCATCAATAAATGCCTCGTATTGTTCACGGTCCATCGGGCAATTCATATAGGCGGTTTGCTCTTCCTCGGTCTCGCCCTTGTCGTAACGGCTTTGCATCCAGGCGACTGACATATCGACCGAATCCGCATAAACAATTGGCGCAATGGCATCGAAAAAGGCCAGCGCATCGGCGCCGGTTGTTGCGCGAATGCTCTCGGCCAGCGCGCCAGAGGTCAAAGGCCCCGTCGCGATGATCCACTTTCCTTCTGAAGGAAGTTCTGTAACCTCTTCATAAGAAACTGAAATCAAGGGATGAGCTAACACTTTGGCGGTAACTGCTTCGGAAAAGAGATCGCGGTCAACGGCCAGCGCGCCACCTGCGGGCAACCGGTGCGCGCGGGCGGTTTCCATGATGATCCCGTCAGCCGCGCCCATTTCCCAATGAAGCAGGCCAACGGCATTGCGTTCGTCATCATCAGAACGGAAGGAGTTGGAGCAGACCATCTCAGCCAGATTGCTGGTGCGATGGGCGAAAGTCTCAACCTTGGGCCGCATTTCATGGATCACCACGCGAACACCCATATTTGCCGCCTGCCAAGCAGCCTCAGACCCGGCCATGCCGCCGCCAATGATGTTCAGAGTTTCGGTTTCCACGCAGGTTTATCCTTCATCATATTGTAAAACATAGATTTAACGCGAGGCGGCCCGTTTGAAAAGCGCCGCGCGTTCGGCGGCAACAAACCCCGCCTCATCGCCCCCGTCAAAGCGGCCAAGTCGGATTGCCGCCTCAAAAAAACCTTTTGCGGGCAGGCCATTTCCGGTTTTTGCGCGGCATAACGCGGCACGAAACGGGTGACCTTTGGCGGCATCCTCGAGCATCAGCGCCTCCAGCTGGGCTGTCAGCTTGGCGATGCTGCCGGGGCCGGGGATGGCCAGCGCTTGCGCCAATGCGCCATAGCCGATCACCCCCTCTTTGCCCGCCAGATCATCCAACACCAATGCCAGATTAGGGCCGGTCATTCTGCCTCTGCTGGTCCTTCGGTCACGGCTTCGGATGCATCTTCATCCCCTTGATCGGCCACACGCGCAACCGAGACGACGAATTCGCCTTCTGCCGTGCTAAAGACCTTAACGCCACCCGCAGCCCGTGACCGGAAGGAAATCCCTTCCACCGGCACCCGGATGGATTGGCCGGTAGAGGTGGCCAACATCACCTGATCGGACCGTTCAACCGGGAAGCAGGCAATCAGCGCGCCATTGCGGCCGGCCATGGCCTTCACACCTTGGCCCCCACGCCCACGCACGGGGTAATCATGGCTAGAGGAAAGCTTGCCCGACCCGCCTTCTGTAATCGTCAGGATCAGGTCTTCTTGCGCCTTCATTTCGGCAAAGCGTTCTGATGGCAAGTCACCTACAACGGCGGCATCTTCATCCTCTGACTCAACATCATCGGCTAAGCCCTCTTGCTGACGACGCATTTTGAGATAGGCGGCACGCTCATCTGGGGTGGCATCAGAATGACGGATCACCGACATAGAGACAACCTTATCCCCATCAATCAGCCGCACACCGCGCACACCGGTCGATCCGCGGCTTTTAAACACACGCACTTCGGTTGTCGGAAAGCGGATCGCGCGACCGCCCGAGGTGACCAGCATGATGTCGTCATTCTCATCGCAAATCCGGGCATTGACCAGCGAGACACCTTCGGGCAAGCGCATCGCAATTTTGCCGTTGCGCATGACATTGGTGAAATCCGACAGGGCGTTTTGGCGCACATCACCGTCCGAGGTGGCAAAGAAGATCTGCAAATCATCCCATTCGGTATCGGGCACATCCACCGGCAGAATTGCCGCAATCGACACGCCGGTTTGAATTGGCAGGATGTTCACAATCGCCTTGCCGCGCGCGTTGCGACCGGCAAGCGGCAGGCGCCAGCATTTCAATTTGTAGACCATGCCATCGGTCGTGAAGAACAAAAGCTGGGTGTGTGTATTGGCCACAAACAGCGTGGTCACCACATCATCTTCCTTGGTGGACATCGAGGAAAGTCCCTTGCCCCCGCGCTTTTGGGCACGGAATTCGGCCAAGGCCGTACGCTTGATATAGCCGCCAGAGGTGATGGTCACGACCATATCCTCACGCTCGATCAGGTCTTCGTCATCCATATCGCCCGACCAGTCCGAAATTTCGGTCCGGCGTGGCACGGCAAAGAGGTCGCGCACTTCGCGCAGTTCATCGCAGATGATCGCCATGATCCGGTCGCGGCTGCCCAGAATTTCGAGGTAATCCTTGATCTTGGCGGCCAGCTCGGCCAGCTCGTCGGTGATCTCATTTACGCCAAAGGCGGTCAGACGCTGCAAGCGCAGGTCCAAAATTGCACGGGCCTGAATTTCCGACAGGTTGTAAGTGCCGTCTTCATTCACTTTATGCGAAGGGTCGTCTATTAGCTTGATAAAGGGGATAATTTCCCCCGCAGGCCAACGCCGCGTCATCAAACGTTCACGCGCCTCAGCCGCATCGGCCGAGGACCGAATAGTTTGCACCACCTCATCAACATTGGACACAGCGACGGCCAGACCGCAAAGAATATGGCTGCGTTCACGCGCCTTACGTAGCTCAAATGCAGTGCGGCGCGCAACAACTTCTTCGCGGAAGCCGATGAAATAAGACAGAAAATCCCGCAGCGTCAGTTGCTCTGGACGTCCACCATTCAGCGCCAGCATGTTGCAGCCGAAGTAGACCTGCATGGGCGAGAACCGGAACAGCTGGTTCAGCACCACATCCGCCGTCGCATCGCGCTTCAGCTCAATCACCACGCGCACGCCGATCCGGTCGGATTCGTCTTGCACATGGGCGATACCTTCGACCCGTTTTTCACGAACCAGTTCGGCGATCTTTTCGATCATCGTGGCTTTATTGACCTGATAGGGGATCTCGTCGATGATAATCGCCCAGCGGTCCTTGCGGATTTCTTCAATCCGCGTTTTAGCACGAACGACAACCGAACCGCGCCCTTCCAGATAGGCTTTGCGCGCACCGGCGCGGCCAAGGATAACGCCCCCTGTGGGGAAATCCGGCGCTGGAATAATCTCCATCAACGCCTCGGTCGAGATGTCGGGATTGGCGATCATCGCCAAGGTGCCCTCAATCACCTCACCAAGGTTATGGGGCGGAATATTGGTCGCCATACCAACAGCAATCCCGCCGGCCCCATTGACCAGCATATTGGGATAGCGGGCAGGAAGCACCGTCGGCTCCCGGTCCTTGCCGTCATAGTTGTCTTGGAAATCAACGGTGTCTTTGTCGATATCGGCCAAAAGATAGTTGGCCGTTTTGGCCATACGCACTTCGGTATAACGGAAAGCCGCCGCCTTATCGCCGTCCATCGAGCCGAAGTTGCCCTGACCGTCCAACAGCACCAAGGACATCGAAAAACTTTGCGCCATCCGCACCAGCGCGTCATAGATCGCGCTATCGCCGTGGGGGTGATATTTGCCCATCGTATCGGCCACAGGGCGCGAGGATTTGCGATAGGGTTTGTCGACCGTATTGCCAACCTCATTCATCGCGTAAAGAATGCGGCGGTGCACTGGCTTCAAACCGTCCCGCAGGTCGGGGATGGCGCGGCTGACAATCACGCTCATCGCGTAATCCAGATAGGCCGTTTTCATTTCATCGACGATGCTTACCTGCGGCCCTGCGTGGGCCATCCGCTCAGGCATTGCATCAGGGACTTCAGTATCTTCCGGACGGTCTGTCACGTCTGCCGCTCTTTCTTTCCCGGCCCCGCCAAGCAGGGCTATATCTAGCTTGCCAGACTATAGACCATCCCTGATATGGGGTGCAATGCCACCAAGGCCCCCAAGGGGCCCAATAGGGCCCCAAAAACCCGATTTAACACTGGTTTGCGGGTGAACCGGCAGCCAATCCTAGGCAGAGCGCAGCAACATGCCGAAAAGGTCGCGTGGATCATCCGGATCGGCGATCATATCGAGCTGCTCAAACAGTCCAGTTTCGGCCAATTTCCCATGGATGTAACGCAGCGCCGAGAAATCTTCGATGGCAAAGCCGACGGAATCAAACAATGTGACCTCGGTCGGGCTTTTGCGGCCTTGCCCTTCACCGGTGATGACCTGCCACAGCTCTGTTACCGGATGATCGGCTTCCATCTGCTGAATCTCGCCCTCGATCCGAGTTTGGGGCGGGTATTCAACAAAGATAGACGAACGCAGAAGGATATCGCGGTGCAGTTCCGTCTTGCCAGGGCAATCGCCGCCGATGGCGTTGATATGCACGCCCGCGCCAACCATATTATCGGTCAGGATGGTGGCATATTGCTTGTCGGCGGTGACGGTGGTGATGATCTGCGCGCCCTCAATCGCCTCTTGCGGGGTTTTGCAGGCAGTCAAGGTGATCCCGCGCCCCTCAAGATTGGCCATGCATTTGGCGGTGGCTTGGGCATCGACGTCATAGAGGCGAATTTCCTCGATCCCGCAGATCGCCTTGAAGGCCAGCGCTTGAAATTCCGACTGGGCGCCATTGCCGATCAGGGCCATGACCTTGGCCCCTTTGGGTGCCAGCCATTTCGCGGCCATCGCACTGGTCGCGGCGGTGCGCAGGGCCGTCAGGATGGTCATTTCCGTCAAAAGAATTGGATATCCGGTTCCTACATCTGCCAAAAGCCCAAAGGCTGTAACAGTTTGCAGGCCCTTCTTCATGTTGGAAGGGTGCCCGTTCACATATTTGAACCCGTAGGTTTCCCCGTCCGAGGTTGGCATCAATTCGATAACGCCAACATCGGAATGGCTTGCCACCCGCGGGGTCTTGTCAAATTTCGGCCAGCGGCGAAAATCATCCTCGATCTCGCCTACCAGATCGGCCAGAACGCGCTCAACGCCAATCTGAAGAACCAGCTTCATCATATTGTCTACGCTTACAAAAGGCACATAGGCCTGCTTTGAGGGAAGGTTCATTTCATGCTCCGGAATAGCTGCGGGTGGGGCGGTCAAACACCTTGCGCCCCATAAGGGATGCGACCAGATCGACCATCAGACGCGCTGTGCGGCCGCGATCGTCCAAAAAGGGGTTCAGTTCCACTAGATCAAGCGAGGTGACAAGCGCGCTTTCATGCAAAAGCTCCATCACCAGATGCGCCTCGCGAATCGTGGTGCCGCCGGGAACGGTGGTGCCAACGGCGGGCGCGATCGACGGGTCCAGAAAATCCACATCCAGGGAGACATGAAGCATGCCACCCGCCGCTGCGACCTTATTCAGGAAATCACGCAGCGGTTTAACGATGCCGTGTTCATCCAGAACCCGCATGTCATTGATTTCAATGTCATGATTCAATAGCGCCGCATGCTCCGCCGGATCAACTGAGCGGATACCGAAGAGGCAGATATTTTCCGGCGGGATCGGGGCGGGAAAGGGGCCAAAGGCGTCAAAGCCATCGCGGCCTGTGCAATAGGCAACAGGGGTGCCATGCAAGTTTCCGCTGGTCGTGGTCAGGGGGGTGTGGAAATCAGAATGCGCATCAAGCCAAAGTAAAAACAAAGGCTTACCCTTGGCCGCCGCATGCGCAGCCGCCCCCGCGACCGAGCCGAGCGCGAGCGAATGATCGCCGCCCATGATGATGGGGAAGCCTGCATCCAGCGCCTCATCTGTGGCCTTGCGCAGGGCATTCGCCATGCCGACCACCTCGGCCAGTGAATGCACGGCCGGGTTGGGGCATTGCGCGTCATGATCCGGCACAACTGCCACGTCACCGCGATCCTCAACGCCGTGGCCTAGCTCTTGCAAGGCTTGGGGCAGCCCCGCCACACGGTAGGCCGCCGGCCCCATAAGACAACCGGGGCGACGTTGGCCCTCATCAATCGCGGCGCCGATAAGAATGCAGGTCTTGGCCATTGGGCCCTCCGATAACTGTTTCCCAATATTTGCTTGGCTTGTCTGGCAGAATGAAGCTATATTTTTGCCAATGTGAATGCTTGATTGTGCGTTTTGATAAAAGGCTTTGCCATTATGGATGATACAGATCAGGCTCTGATTGCCGAGCTGCGTCGGGACGGCCGCGCCTCTTTATCCGAACTGGCCGCCCGATTGGGCCTTGCACGGGCGACCGTGCGTGTCCGTATGGAACGCTTGCAAACCGCCGGAGAGATTGTCGGCTTTACCGTGCTGACGCGGGGGGATGTTGCCTCTGCCCCTGTGCGCGCCCTGATGATGATTGCAATCGAGGGGCGCGGGGCCGAGAAAACCATGGCGCGGCTCTCTGGCATACCGGCAGTTCAGGCAGTCCATTCGACCAATGGCAGGTGGGATTTGATCGCAGAGATTGGCACCGCCACCTTGCCCGACCTTGATGAGGTGATGTTTAGGGTGCGCGAGATTGACGGTGTTGTGACATCAGAAACCAATCTTTTGCTGTCCACCCGCCGCGCGGCCCCGCGCAAAACGGTTTGAGCGTCTTCACAACCCTGCGACGGCTTAACGCAGCCCCATTGGCCCCACGCGATTTTCGCGCTAGGTTGGCGCAGTGTATAACAGGATAACCCCATGATCGTTGAACTCGGCCATTTCGCCCTCATCCTCGCGTTCTTTGTGGCGCTGATTCAAACGGTGATGCCGCTTATTGGCGCGCAAAAGCGGTGGTCCGGCTGGATGGCTGCGGGGGAGGCCGCGGCGAGCGTGCAATTCCTGCTGTTAACCTTCAGCTTTGCAGCCCTCACCTATGCTTTTGTGACTTCGGATTTTTCGGTCAGTTTGGTGGTTTCCAACTCTCACACCTTAAAACCGATGCTTTATAAGGTGTCGGGCGTTTGGGGGAACCATGAGGGGTCCTTGCTGCTGTGGTCGTTGATTTTGGCGCTGTTCGGGGCTTCGGTCGCGTGGTTTGGCAGCAACCTGCCGCCCACTTTGCGGGCGCGGGTTTTGGGGGTGCAGGGCAGCATCGGCGTGGCCTTTTTGGCCTTTATGCTGCTGACATCAAACCCTTTTCTGCGTTTGGAAGTGCCGCCCTTCAACGGCCAAGACCTGAACCCTTTGCTGCAAGACCCCGGTCTCGCTTTCCATCCACCGTTCCTCTACCTCGGCTATGTCGGTATGTCGGTGGCGTTCTCCTTTGCGGTGGCCGCCCTGATCGAGGGGCGCGTTGATGCGGCATGGGGCCGTTGGGTACGCCCTTGGACTTTGGCTGCCTGGATTTTCCTGACCATCGGCATCGCTTTGGGGTCGTGGTGGGCGTATTATGAACTTGGCTGGGGTGGTTTCTGGTTCTGGGACCCGGTCGAAAACGCAAGCTTTATGCCATGGTTGATCGGGGCAGCCCTACTGCATTCCGCGATCGTGGTGGAAAAGCGTGAGGCATTGAAAGCATGGACGATCCTGCTGGCGATTCTTGCCTTCGGGTTCTCGCTTATCGGGACGTTTATCGTGCGCTCTGGCGTAATCACCTCGGTGCACGCCTTTGCCAATGACCCCGAGCGCGGCGTGTTCATCCTGCTGATCCTTGCGTTTTTCATGGGCGGGGCGCTGATGCTGTTCGCCGCCCGTGCCAGCGCGATGGAGGCCAAGGGCCTCTTTGCCCCCGTCAGCCGTGAAAGCGCGCTGGTTGCCAATAACCTGCTGCTGGCCGTGTCTTGCATGGTGGTTTTCGTCGGCACCATCTGGCCCTTGGTGGCCGAGCTGGTCTGGGACCGCAAGCTAAGCGTCGGAGAGCCGTTCTTCAACGCCGCCTTCACGCCCTTCATGGTGGCCTTGGCGCTGCTGCTGCCCTTGGGCGCGATCATGCCGTGGAAGCGCGCAGTGATTGGCCGTTCTTTCCGTCCTTTGGTGCCTGCCTTGGTGCTGGCGGTGTCTATGGGGCTGTTGGCCTATGCGGTGCAAACGGGGCGTTCGGCGCTTGGGCCGGTTGGCTTGGGGCTTGGATCTTGGGTTGTGTTCGGGGCGTTGACGGATTTGTGGCAACGTTCGGGACGCGGGTCGCTTGGCAACCGTTTGGGTCGCATCATGCGTCTGCCGCGCGCTGATTGGGGCAAGGCAACTGCGCATAGCGGTTTTGGCATCACTGTCTTTGCAGTATCGGCAATGATGGCGTGGCAGGTTGAAGATATCCGCACGATGAACATCGGCGAAAGCTTTGATCTGAAAGGTTATACCGTCACGCTGACTTCGGTCGAGGATGAGCTGGGGCCGAACTATTACACCACGATGGCGGCCTTTGATATTTCCCGAAACGGCAAGCCTGTGTCCACTGTTCACCCTGAAAAACGGGTCTATCCGGTGGCAGGTATGCCCACGACCGAGGCCGGAATCGATTACGGCTTTACCCGTGACCTTTATGTTGTGATCGGGGATGCGCAAGACAACGGCTCTTGGGCGGTGCGCAGTTATTTCAAACCCTTTGCCAACTGGATTTGGGGCGGGGCAATTTTGATGTCATTGGGCGGATTCATCAGCCTTGCCGACCGGCGTTACCGTGTCGCGGCGGGCAATCGCGCCGCAAAAATCAAGGCGGTGCCTGCGGAATGATACGTGCTCTTTTTCTCTCGGCCGCTTTGATCGCCACACCTGCTTTGGCGGTGCAACCCAATGAGGTCCTTTCCGATCCGGTGCTGGAGGCCCGCGCGCGGGCGCTGTCCAAGGACCTGCGTTGCCTTGTCTGTCGCAATGAAAATATTGACGACAGCAATGCCGACCTTGCACGCGACCTGCGGCTATTGCTACGCGAACGGCTGGTTGCAGGCGATAGCGACGCTGCCGCGATTGACTATATCGTGGCGCGTTACGGCGAATATGTGCTGCTGAACCCGACGTCAAAAGGGTCCAACCTGTTGCTGTGGATTGCGGGGCCGTTGATGCTGTTGCTGGGCGGCGGGATTGCCTTTGCCTATGTCCGCCGCCGCAATGGTGCAGAGGCCGCGGTGGTTGAACTTTCCGCCGAAGAAGAAAAGCGTCTGGCCGAAATTCTCAAAAAGTAACGTACCGTCCCGCTTGGTGAACCGTGGGCGGGCTGGCTATATTGGGCCGATAGCCAAAGGAGATTTTGCATGAATTACGACACCATCACCTATGCCGAGGCGGACGGCCTTGGCATCATTACCCTCAACCGGCCGGAGGTGATGAATGCGCTGTCCAGCCAGATGCGCGCCGAACTTTTGCATGCGGTGAAGGCGGCGGGAAAATCGGCGCGGGCCTTGGTGTTGACGGGGGAAGGGCGCGCGTTTTGTTCGGGGCAGGACCTTGGGGATGCCGCCAGGATTGATGATATCGACCTGGAGCGCACGCTGCGCGATGAGTATGAGCCGTTGCTGCGCGCGATTTATGACTGTCCGGTGCCGACGATTTCTGCGGTCAATGGCGCGGCGGCGGGGGCAGGGGCGAACCTTGCGCTGGCGGCAGATGTTGTGATCGCCGCACAATCGGCCAGTTTCATTCAGGCCTTTACCCGCATCGGGTTGATCCCGGATGCAGGCGGCACCTATTGGCTACCGCGCCAGATCGGGGCGGCCCGTGCGATGGGGGCGGCGCTTTTTGCAGATAAGATCAGTGCCGATCAGGCCGCAAGCTGGGGGATGATCTTTGAATCCATCCCTGATGACGCCTTCGAGGCGCATTGGCGCGCGCGGGCAAACCATCTGGCAAAGGGGCCCACGGCGGCTTATCGTGGGGTAAAGACCGCTATCCGCGCCAGCCATGGCAACACGCTGGATCAACAGCTGGCGCTGGAGGCAAAGTTGCAAGGGGAATGCGGCCAAACCCATGATTTCAAAGAAGGCGTCATCGCCTTTCTTGAAAAACGTCCCGCCCGCTTTGAAGGGCGCTAAGCGCAGGCCATCCGCACGAACCCGCGCGGATGGCGCAATTTTCAGGCGCCGCGCGAGAGGGCCGCAACCCCGGTCCGCGCGATTTCCATTAGGCCCAAGGGGCGCATAAGATCGGCAAAGGCATCGATCTTTTCCGGCGTTCCTGTCATCTCGAACACAAAGCTGCTCAGGGTGCTGTCGACCACATTGGCGCGGAAAATTTCGGCCAGACGCAGTGCCTCGATGCGCGCATCGCCCTTGCCCGTCACTTTGAACAGCGCCAGTTCGCGTTGTACCGAGGGGCCTTCAACCGTTAGGTCATGCACTTCGTGGACGGGCACAATCCGGCCCAGCTGCGCTTTGATCTGCTCAATCACCGGCGGCGTGCCGCGCGTTACAATGGTGATCCGTGAGCGGTGGCCCTCGTGGTCAATCTCGGCCACGGTCAGGCTGTCGATGTTGTAGCCGCGTCCCGAAAAAAGCCCGATCACTCGCGCCAGAACACCGCTTTCGTTATCGACCAGAACCGCCAAAGTATGCTGTTCAATTATATCGCCATTCGGGTCGCGCAGTTCATAGGCGGAATGGCTGGTGGAACCTTGTTTGATATTGAGCGCCGACATCGGGTTCGCCCTTTCTGTTCGGTAAAATTGTCCTTGGGGGCAGGGGGCCACATCAGCCCCCTACACGATCCTGGAAGTGCGGCCCTAAACCAGAACGGCACCCGTGGCACCGATCACGCCCTGGGTTTCGGCATCCCCGAGCAGCATCTCGTTATGGGCCTTGCCCGACGGGATCATCGGGAAGCAATTCTCATGCTTTTCAACAAGACAATCAAAGATCACCGGCCCGTCATATTGGAGCATCTCCATGATGGCATCATCCAAATCGGCCGGATCAGAGCAACGGATCCCCTTGCAGCCAAAGGCCTCGGCCAGCTTCACGAAATCAGGCAGGCTTTCGGACCAGCTTTGCGAATAACGTTCACCGTGCAACAGCTGCTGCCACTGGCGGACCATGCCCAGACGTTCATTGTTGAGGATGAACTGCTTGGCAGGCGCCTTGAACTGAACAGCCGTGCCCATTTCTTGCATGTTCATCAGCCAAGAAGCCTCACCGGCGACGTTGATCACCAGCGCGTCGGGATGCGCGATCTGCACCCCGATAGAGGCCGGCAACCCGTAGCCCATCGTGCCCAAGCCGCCGCTTGTCATCCAACGGTTCGGGTCCTCAAAGCCAAGGAACTGTGCGGCCCACATCTGATGCTGGCCCACCTCGGTGGTGATGTAGCGGTCCATCCCCTTGGTCAGC
This sequence comes from Pseudorhodobacter turbinis, assembly GCF_005234135.1. Taxonomy (NCBI): domain Bacteria; kingdom Pseudomonadati; phylum Pseudomonadota; class Alphaproteobacteria; order Rhodobacterales; family Paracoccaceae; genus Pseudorhodobacter; species Pseudorhodobacter turbinis. The sequence continues at coordinate 318,941 of NZ_CP039965.1, read as the reverse complement.
GCCTCAAGCCGTTGCAGGGCATATTGGGGCTTGATGATCGTGTCCGAGGTTTTGTAGGTCAGGCATTTCACCGCGCGCCATTCCTCGATCTGCTTCCACCACGTCGCCAGCGCGGGCTTGTTCACCTTGCGGCCGCGCGCCTTCCAAAGACGCAGAGCATCTTCCAGAATATGGCCGACATCGCCGAGGATCGGCACGTCAACACGGATCACCTTGTTCAGGCTGGAGGCGTCGATATCGACATGCACCTTGCGGCTGTTCGGGCTGAAATCGGGGATGCGCCCGGTGATCCGGTCATCAAAACGCGCGCCAATATTGAGCAACAAATCACATCCGTGCATCGTCAGATTGGCTTCATAGGTACCGTGCATGCCCAGCATCCCCAACCACTTGTCGCCCGAGGCAGGATATGCCCCCAGCCCCATCAGCGTAGAGGTGATGGGAAAGCCGGTTGCCTCTACAAATTCACGCAACAACTGGCTTGCGGCGGGGCTGGAGTTGATAACGCCGCCGCCGGTATAAAATACGGGCCGTTCTGCGGTTTCCATCATCTCAACCATGCGGGTGATCGCTTCCAGATCGCCCTTCAGCTTGGGCTGATAATGCGACACTTTGGCCTTTTGCGGGCCGGAATAATCAGCGGTGGCAAACTGAACATCCTTGGGAATGTCGATCAGCACCGGGCCGGGACGGCCCTTGGTAGCAATATGAAATGCCTGATGGATGGTTTCCGACAGGTTGGCCGTGTCTTTGACCAGCCAATTATGCTTTGTGCAGGGGCGGGTGATGCCCACTGTATCGGCCTCCTGGAACCCGTCCGTCCCGATCATAAAGGTCGGAACCTGCCCCGACAGCACCACCAGCGGGATGCTGTCCATCAGCGCATCGGTCAGCCCCGTCACCGCATTTGTCGCACCGGGGCCAGAGGTCACAATCACCACGCCGGGCTTACCCGTAGAGCGGGCATAGCCTTCGGCCATATGCACAGCCCCTTGTTCATGCCGCACAAGGATATGGCGAATGTGGTTTTGCTGGAAAAGAGCGTCATAAATCGGCAAGACTGCCCCGCCGGGGTAGCCAAAGACCACCTCAACGCCCTGATCCCTCAAGGCTTGAACCACCATTTCCGCGCCAGTCATTGCCTGTGCCATCAAATCTATCCTTTGTTGCCGCCCAATCGGCGGCCTTATCGCAACAAAAAACCCCCGGGGTTAAGACGGGGGCGCAAGGGGGAAGGGAAATGTGTTTCCGCTACCGGCCCGAACGCCTTTTAATAATGACGACGACAAGATCGTTCATGTCCTAAGCCCCTTTAAGTTTAATGGACCATATGTTGATGAAAAAGGCGCGTCAACACCGAAAAATTGCAATAAAGTATCCCTGACGGTCCATTTTGTTTTCTAAAGTTTCAAAACAACAGGCCTTTGCCGCAAGAAGTTTGAATTTCAGCGGAGTTTGAGGGCTGTTATCGAGCGTGGCAGTGAAGCTTTTTACATAACAATGATTATGGGGTAAGTGGATTGGGGCAATCCCTAGCGCAGGAAGAACAACCCGCTCATCACCACCCCGACAGCGACAATAAACATCCGCAGATATTTGGTGTTCTTTACTTTCCGGCTGTAATGCGCCCCGATGAAGCCACCGATAGCTGTTGATATGGCCATTGGAACGGCGGCCTGCCACGCAATCAATCCTGCCGCAATAAATGTAGCAGAGGCAATCAACGACAAGAGCGCCGACAGCCCGTTCTTCAGCCCGTTCATGTTGTGCAAATCCGTGTAGCCGATTAATCCGAAGGCCGCCAACAACATGATCCCCAGACCACCGTTGAAATAACCGCCATAGGTCGCGACCGCCAACAAGACCATCGCCGACAACAGCGGACCGGCCTCTGCCAGCCCTTGTTTGCGCGTGAATGCCAGAACGCTTGGCCCCGCCGCGAAAATGAGCGTTGCGGCCAAAAGCAACCACGGCACCACGCCTGTGAACACCGCGTCGCTGGTCACCAGCAACAGACCCGCACCCGCGAATGCGCCAATGGCCGACACGACACAAATAGCGCGCAGCCCCAAACGACCCTCGGCGCGCAGGTCGTGACGGTATGCCCAAGCGCTTCCGATATAGCCCGGCATTGCCGCCAGGGTCGCCGTCGCATTGGCCGAGACCGGAGGCACACCCGCATAGACCAGCGCCGGAAATGCCAAGAAGGTCCCGCCGCCCGCGACCGCATTCAACACACCGGCAAAGAGGCCCGCCACAACAAGCAACAGCGTTTCCATATGATCCTCTTCCCAATGCCTGAACTCAGCGGCTCAGAGGTGGTCTAAGCAATGGGGGTGCGAAGATCAATCAGCGCTTACGCCCGAGAAATCCGGCAGTGTCGCCCGCACCCTCTGGACGCGGCCACGGTAAATCCCTATATATTCAGTCAGAATAACGCGTGAGGCCATTATGAACCAGCCGCAGGACCAGATTGAGGGAACCCCTCTGATCAAACCATCCACGACCGATCATCCGCTCTATGAGCAAGTGGTCGAGGCATGCCGCAGCGTGTTTGACCCGGAAATTCCGGTCAATATCTATGACCTTGGTCTGATCTATACCATTGAGATCTCTTCAGAAAACGACGTGGAGATCATCATGTCCCTTACCGCGCCCGGCTGCCCCGTTGCGGGTGAGATGCCCGGCTGGGTTGCCGATGCCGTAGAACCATTGGCCGGTGTGAAATCCGTCGATGTCGGCATGACATTCGAGCCCCCTTGGGGGATGGAGATGATGTCGGATGAAGCACGGCTGGAGCTTGGCTTTATGTAGCCTCGGGTCGGCGCGCCCCTTGAGCCGGCCTGTAAAAATCCTATATCTGTTACAGAGAGAAAAAGGATACGCCCCATGTTCGGTATTCCCGGAAAAGCCGCCGTTACCATGACCCCGACCGCCGCCAAGCAGATTGCGCGCCTGATGGAAAAGCAAAATTCCAGCGGGTTGCGAATAGGTGTCAAAAAAGGCGGCTGTGCGGGCATGGAATACACGATGGACTATGTCTCAGAGGTCAATCCGATGGATGAAACCGTCGAACAGGACGGCGCGCGGGTAATGATTGCCCCTATGGCGCAAATGTTCCTGATTGGCACCGAAATCCATTATGAGACCAGCTTGCTTGAGGCTGGCTTTAAGTTCCGCAATCCCAATGTCACTGAGTCCTGCGGCTGCGGCGAATCTATCAAGTTCAAGGATGCCTGAAGCCGCGATATTTTAGCTAAGGTGAAAACAGGCGCGGATATGCCATTCCCAAAGCTGCTAAAATCCCTTAGCCCTGTCCGAGAATGAGTTTTGGAGGGATAGCAATGCGTAATCTGGCCGCTGGCAACTGGAAGATGAACGGGCTTGTCGCAGATCTGGCGCAGGTTCAGGCTTTGGCAAAGGCGCACCCTGCCCCCGATTGTGACGTGCTGCTTTGCCCTCCTGCAACGTTGATTTCACGCATGGCCGATGCGGTCGCTGGTTCTGCCGTGATGTTGGGTGGGCAAGATTGCCATGCCAACGCATCGGGTGCGCATACCGGCGATATTTCGGCGCAGATGTTGAAAGACGCCGGGGCCAGCCATGTTATCTTGGGTCATTCCGAGCGCCGCGCGGACCACGGGGAAAGCGACGCGATTGTGCTGGCCAAGACGCAAGCCGCTCTCTTTGCCGGTTTGGTGGCCATCGTTTGCGTGGGTGAGACCGAAGCGCAGCGCGATGCGGGTCAAACGCTGGATGTGATCGGCGCACAGCTTGCGGGCTCTTTGCTTGCGCAACTGGACTGCGCGCCCAATGATCTGGTGATCGCCTATGAGCCGGTCTGGGCCATCGGCACCGGCCGCACACCTACATTGGAAGAAGTCGGCGCCGTTCACAGGTTTATGCGCGCCACATTGCTGGACCGTTTTGGCGCGGCCGCGCGCGAGATGCGCCTGCTTTACGGCGGTTCGGTCAAACCCGCAAACGCGACAGAGATCTTCGCGGTGCCTGAGGTGAACGGTGCGCTGGTGGGCGGCGCTAGCCTGAAGGCCGATGATTTCGGCCCGATCGTGGCCGCCCTCAGCCGCGGCTAAACCGCAAGAATGGTGGTGGATTTAATTTCCTCCATCGACAGCAAGGCGGTCACGTTGAAAATCCGCACCTCGGAAATCAACGCCTGATAAAAGGTGTCATAGGCCCGCGCGTTCGCCACGCGGACCTTGAGGATATAGTCGATATCCCCCGCAAGGCGGTGCGCCTCTAGCACCTCTGGCCGGGCTTGCAGCGCATGCAGGAACTTTTCCTGCCAATCGGCCTCATGCTCTGACGTGCGGATCAGCACGAAAAAGCACGCCTCAAGCCCCAGCGCCTCGGCATCAAGCAGCACGGTCTGGCGGGTGATCACGCCGTCTTCCTTCATCCGTTTGATGCGATTCCACACCGGCGTTTTTGAGGACCCGATCTTGCGCGCGATTTCATCCAGCGATTGCGCGGCGTCATTTTGCAGCTCTGCCAGGATCTTGCGGTCGGTTTCATCTATGCGGCTGGCCATATGCGGGCTTCTTTCTGTGGAAAACTCATTTTCTGTTGCAGCCAAGTATTTAAACAATTATTCTCCATGGCAAGGTCTTTTGACCGTGTAACGGGAAAATTTCCTAGAATAGAGTGAAATTCCGCAACGCTCGACCGACGACAGCAGGGTTTTGGCCTGATATAGATCAACGCCAACATGCCGCCGCCGACCTATGCCGGAACAAATGAAACGAGCGAGAGTAAGACCTTGACCCAAAGCCCGATTGCCCCCGCGAAACCCGCCAAGCCGCATTTGCCGGACTCACAAACCGTCACCTCGGTGCAGCATTGGACCGACCGGCTGTTTTCCTTCCGCGTGACCCGCCCGCAATCCCTGCGGTTCCGCTCGGGTGAATTTGTCATGATCGGGCTGATGGGCGACAATGGAAAGCCCCTGCTACGCGCCTATTCCATCGCCTCCCCCAATTGGGATGAGGAGTTGGAGTTTTACTCCATCAAGGTGCCGGACGGCCCTTTGACCAGCAAACTGCAACATATCAACGTCGGGGACGAGATCATCCTGCGCCCCAAGCCGGTCGGGACCCTAGTGCATGACGCACTTTTGCCCGGAAAACGGGTTTGGTTTCTGGCGACAGGCACCGGCATTGCCCCCTTTGCCAGCCTGATGCGCGACCCCGAGACCTATGAGAAATACGATCAGGTTATCATGATGCACACCTGCCGCACGGCGGATGAGCTGGAGTACGGTCGCAAACTGGTCGAAGACCTGCAAAACGATGAGCTGATTGGGGAAATGGTTGAGGGTAAGCTGCTCTATTATCCGACAACCACCCGCGAAGAGACTGCGCGGATGGGCCGCATTACCGACAACCTGAGCACGGGCAAAGTCTTTGAGGATCTGGGTATCCCGCCGATGAACCAGAGCGAGGACCGCGCGATGGTCTGCGGATCACTGGATTTCAATATTGATGTAAAAGCGGTGCTGGAGTCCTTTGGTCTGCGCGAGGGGGCAAACTCGGAGCCTCGGGAATATGTGGTTGAAAAGGCCTTTGTAGGCGACGGTATCTAAACCTCACATTCCGAATTAACAAAGCCGCGCAAGATTTTGCGCGGCTTTGTCTATTATTACATGCCGAGGGCGGATTTAACCTGATCCAAAACCCCTTGCAGCAGCAGCGGGTTGTCAGCAACGCCACCAACCAGCGACTTCAACGAAGATTTGGTACCATCGTCCAACGAAGAGTTGTCGATCAAACCTTCAACAGCGGTCCGGTCAAAGTTTTTGGCGTCAAGCAGGCCGGAAGGATCAGCGGCTTCCTCAACGGCCTCTACAGCAGCGGCGGCGTCGGCCTCGGCGTTCGCTGCAGCTTCGGCGGCTGCATCAGCGGCGGCCTGCGCATCGGCTTCAACTGCCTCGACGGCACCGTCTACAGCACCTGTCGCAGCGTCCGTGGCTGCTTCAGCGGCAGCAGCGGCATCTTCTACGGCGTCACTAGCAGCTTCGGTCGCGGCATCCACGGCCTCATTGGCGGCGTCTTCGGTAGATTGTGCTTCCTCAGCTGCCAATGCGGCAGCCTCTTCCGCGGCTTTGGCAGCGGCTTCTTCTGCGGCTTTCGCCTCGGCTGCGGCCTGCTCAGCGGCCAGTGCGGCGGCTACTTGCGCAGCTTTGGCAGCGGCTTCGGCCTGCATAGTGGCTTCTTGGGCCGCTTGTTGTGCTGGCACATAGCTGAATTGGTAATAGCCCAAACCAGCGGCAGCAATCACGACGGCGCCCAGAATTACACTCTTATTCATCTTAAATCTCCAGTTACCCGCCCAAACCGGCGGTTGCGGCGCTTTCATGGCAGAAAGCCGGACAGTTGAAAAGGCTTTGCCGCGATGCGGCGCCTATCTGGCAGGTTTTCACCGAAAGGAGTTGAACAACCCGCGCCAGAGGTCTATTTTATGTCGCGTGGGGGCAATGCTCCCGTGCATATGTAATAAAAGAAGGAAGCAAACCATAGCTCGCAGACCACATAACGCCCCGCCGCAACGCGATACGGGCCCCCGCGTCAATGATCGCATCCGCAGCACCGAGATTCGCCTGATTGGCGCTGACGGTGAAAACGTGGGCGTTGTTACGCCCGCCCGCGCGATGGCCATGGCTGAGGAGGCCGGGCTGGACCTCGTCGAAATCTCGCCCAATGCGGAGCCGCCGGTCTGTAAAATTATGGACTTCGGCAAATTCAAATATGAGCAGCAAAAGCGTGAGGCTGAGGCCCGCAAAAAGCAGCACATCATTGAAATCAAGGAAATTAAGTTCCGTCCCGGTACAGACAAGCATGACTATGATGTCAAAATGCGCTCTGTTCTGAAGTTTCTGGAAGAGGGTGACAAGGTTAAGGTCACGCTGCGCTTTCGGGGCCGGGAAATGGCACACCAGCAGCTTGGCATGGAATTGCTCAACCGCGTCGCGGATGATGTGATTGCCCAAGAAGCCGGTAAGGTCGAGAACTTTCCAAAGCTGGAAGGTCGTCAGATGGTGATGATGATCGGGCCGAAATAACCCGCCCGTCCGGTACGCTATTCAAAAGGGGTCAGGTCACTGGCCCCTTTTCTCATTTGTAGTTCCTGGGTGATCTGCGCCATGATCGACTCAGCCGCTCCACCTGTTTCGCGTGCGTGCGGATTGACCCGAGGCTGCCGATATAAAAAGCCTGCGTTGCAAGTGCCGCCTTTAGGGCCGGTGCATCCGCCACACCGAACCGCTCCCTCAACACATCCGCCCGAAAGGGACCCTGCCATTTCCCCGCCCCCGCAACGGCAAGCTGGCTGCCCGCAGGTCGTGGCGCAGAGCCCCAAGTTCAACCACAGTGGTCAGCACGGCCCCCCTGCCCGCCAGATGCCATTCCAACGCGCGTTTGGGGATATCGTTAATCCGGTCCATCGCTTCCCATATTTGCGCCATCCAGCATCCAGTCCCGAAACCGGCGAAAGGCGGCTATTTCCATGCTGCGGTCGGGATAGGTTAGCACATAGGGCGTATCCGATGCCATCGACCGCGCCGAGGCAAGTCGTAACGCCCCCGAGGTCAAATCGGCACCGACAAACATTTCAGGCACCAGCGCCAACCCAAGGCCCGCCCGCGCTGCCGCCAACACCATACCGAATTGCTCAAACCGCGCGCCGCGCAGAATGGTGATCGGATCAAGGCCCGCATTCAGGAACCAGTCGAGCCAGAGATTCGGGCGGGTGGCCTGTTGCAACAGCGGCAGGCGCGCCAAGGCGGCATCCTCTAACATGCCGCCCGAAGGCAAAAGCGCAGGCGCAGCGACCACGACCAGCCGCTCCTCGGCCAGCACATCGACCGATGCCCCGCGCAAGGGTGGTTGCGCGCGAATGATCGCCAAATCGCGGGGGTCACGCTCAAAATCCAGCGGGGTCAGGGTTGCGGTCATATCAAACGTCACCTCGGGGGCGAGGGTTGCAAAACCCGACAGGCGCGGGATCAGCCAGAGGGCGGCAAATGTCGGCAGTACCGCCAGCCGCAGCACATCACGGTGGCCACCAAAGGACATCACCGTCAGCGCCGCGCGGTCCAGATCGGACAGCATCCGCTCGGCCTCGGGCAAAAGCGCACGGCCTGCATCCGACAAAACAAGACGTTGGCGAATGCGGTGGAACAGCGCCACCCCCAAACGCGCCTCAAGACTGTTGAGCGCCCGACTGATTGCACTTTGCGTCAACCCAAGCGCTGCCCCCGCACGGGTTGCCGTGCCGGTCCGGGCGGCTTGCACAAAGGCCTGAAGCTCAGGCATGCTGGGGGTATAGGCGTGGCGCATACTGTAGTTTATGCGTATTTGTTATGAACTTGCAAAGCTAATTCATTTGAAAACCCGCTGGATTGGCGTTAACTGGAATGTAATGATGGAATGGAGACCGCAATGGACAAGCCGATACTGAAAGCCAAAGACGCCCCGGATCTCAACCGTTTTGATTGGGAAGACCCCTTCCGTCTCGATGCGCAGCTGACCGAGGAAGAGCGGATGCTGCGCGATGCGGCCCGCGCCTATGCGCAAGAAAAGCTGCAACCGCGTGTGACCGCCGCCTACCGTGACGAATCCACCGACCCCGAGATTTTCCGCGAGATGGGCGAGATGGGGCTTTTGGGCGTGACCGTTCCCGAGGAATACGGCGGCATCGGTGCCTCTTACGTCGCCTACGGCTTGGTCGCGCGTGAGGTAGAGCGTGTCGACAGTGGCTATCGGTCCATGATGTCGGTGCAATCGTCTTTGGTGATGTACCCGATCTATGCCTACGGGTCCGAAGAGCAACGCAAGAAATACCTGCCAAAACTGGCAAGCGGCGAATGGATCGGCTGCTTTGGCCTGACCGAGCCTGACGCGGGTTCCGACCCGGCAGGCATGAAAACCGTCGCCAAGAAAACCGCGAATGGCTATGTGCTTAACGGCGCCAAGATGTGGATCTCCAACTCTCCGATCGCGGATGTTTTCGTGGTGTGGGCCAAGTCCGAAGAGCATGGCGGCAAGATCCGCGGCTTTGTGCTTGAAAAAGGCATGAAGGGGCTGTCCGCGCCTAAAATCGCCGGCAAATTGAGCCTGCGCGCCTCCATCACCGGTGAGATTGTGATGAAGGATGTCGAAGTTGGTGACGATGCCCTGCTGCCGCATGTCGAAGGGCTGAAGGGGCCATTTGGCTGCCTTAACCGCGCGCGTTACGGGATTTCATGGGGCGTTCTTGGCGCGGCCGAATTCTGCATGCACGCCGCGCGCCAATACGGGCTGGACCGCAAGCAATTCAACAAGCCACTGGCGCAGACCCAGATTTACCAGCTTAAACTGGCCAATATGATGACGGATATCGCCCTTGGCACGCAGGCCTCTTTGCAGGTCGGGCGGCTGATGGACAATGCCAATGCAGCCCCCGAGATGATCTCTATCGTCAAGCGCAACAACTGCGGCAAGGCCTTGGAAATCGCCCGCCATTCGCGGGATATGCACGGCGGTAACGGTATTCAGGAAGACTACCAGATCATGCGCCATATGGTGAACCTTGAAACGGTCAACACCTATGAGGGTACGCATGACGTTCACGCGCTGATCCTGGGCCGTGCGATCACCGGCTTGCAGGCGTTTTTCTAAGATAATCTATGTTAAAAACCGGCCGCATCCCTTGCGGCCGGTTTTTTGCCGCGCAGCCTACATCTTTTCCAGCGCTTTGCGGATGTGCCGGTTTCCCCCATGCGTCAGCACCCAGCGCCCCATTTTACGGGCAAGCTCGGGATGGCCCTTGGACAGCGCACGGTTGAACAGCTCTTTTTGATAGCGTCCGAACTGTTTTCGCGCACGCAGACGTTGGTAGAAGTCAGCCTCGGTCAATGTACCGTTCAGCGCGGCCAGCACGATCGGCGATAATATCCCCATCTGATGCAAGCTTGATCCCAGCCGGTGCCCCAAAAGCGGCGCGCGCAGCTTTACCACATTTTCCGCCGTGAACCGCGCGACATGACCGCTGTCCAGCGGCTCATAGGGATCATAGATCAAGGTCACACGCCCCGCCGTGGCCGAAGCCTTGGCCGCATCGCCATAAGGCCCCGAAAAATCCCGATCCCATGCGGTTTTATAGCGTGTCTCAAACGGAGCCAGCGCTTTATCCAGCGTGGACTGCGGTGAAATCGCCACGACATCCGCGCCCGGACAGGCCGCCGCAAAGGCACAGGCGCCATAGCCGCCCATTGATGCGCCGTAAAACACCACCCGTTTGAACTGCTGGAAAAATCCAGTGTTTTTCAGCTCGTCAAACTGGGCATCAACCCAAGCATCCCGAAACCAAGTCCAGCCCTCGGCCGTCACCCCCAGCATCGACCAGCCCTGTTTCTCCACAAAGGCAAAGCCCCAAGGCCGCTTGTCCTCTCGCTTTTCCATCGCGATATCGAGGTTGTCAAAGGTTACAACAAGCGTGTCAGAGCGTTTGATGAACAGCATCGCATGGGCGTCGCTTTCACGGTAAAAGCCGTCCTTGCCCGCCAACCCCTGCGCGATCTCGGCCCAGCTTTGATCAGCCTCGGATGTTGGTGCCTTATCTGCGATCACCAAAACACGGTGAACCTCACCGCCCGTATCTTTGCGGCTGGACAACTGCGTTAGCGTGCCGCGTTGGCGAAAAAACGGATAGCCGCCCGAACCCTTTCGGATATCGGATATCACGCAACCACCGGGGCCAAGCACGCGGTCAAGCACCGCACCCAAGGGCGGAATACGGTACAGATCGCCAAAGCCGGTCAAATTGGTCACCACTTGCGCAGGCACCAGATCATCCTCTTTGCCACACAGGTTTATATGATCGAACGGCACACCGTGATCTGTCAGAAATTGCCGGTACCGCGCCACCCAGTCCGACGGGCCCTCCGGCCAGCTTCCGTTGCGGCCAATGTCGATCAGGTCAATGCTGCATCCCCATTTGACCCAAGCCGCCAAGGCCATCGCCTGTGCGTTCCCGCCTATATCGGCAAAACGGGCCACTTGTTTCAGGGAAATATCATCCAGCAGGCCGGCGTCAAACTTCTTTTTCCCCCGACCTGTCAGTGGTGCCTTTTCAGGCTGAATGTCATGGTGATCCAATAGTTGGGCAAAATAGCTGCCCTTGCGTGGGAGGCCATCGTGACGCAAGATCAGCTCCCGCTTGTTAGAGGCCCATAGATGTAGCCCCGTAGTCTCAGGCCGCAATAGCTTTTGTACCTCTGCGTTGCGGCGCAGGAATTTCAGACGCTGGGGAAAGGGGATCGGATAGAAGGCCTCTAGGGGCTGCACTTTATGCGCCAACCCGTGCTTGTGGATGAAATGCGTCACCATAAGCGGGCCCCACACGCCCCAGGGTTGCTGTGATACATGCACCGGCGCGCCCGCCGCCGCGGCCGCACGATATTCGTTTTGCAGCGCTTCCTTGAGGAAAGGCGCGATGGAATAGCAATCCTCCATGAAGGTCAGCATGTCTTGCAAGATCGCGCTGTCGGCCGGAAGGCCAAGCACGGCGTTATTAACCCGCCGCCCCCCCGGCAGCTCGAACCCCATCACATAATCGCTGTCATAATCCATCACCCGATGGCAATAAACATCGGTATCCACCCAGATCATGCCCGGATTTTGCTGAATCATATGGATGCGAAAATAATCGGCAAAAAGCGCAAAGCTGTCTTTCTTCTCGTATTTGATGAAATCATCGGTATCGAGGATCTCGCGACCATCACGGCAGATAACCCCCTCGGGGACATTCGCGATCTTGTCATAGGAGAACAGCGTAATCTTCTGGCCCTTGTCCACAAAGCTCTTCAGGCAAAGCTGTTCCATCCAGCTTAGTGCCCCGCCAATCCAAAGCGTACCGACCTCGCGTGTTCGTGCCATTTATTACTGCCCTGCTCGTTGCGCCCCGCAATCTATAGGCGAGTATCTTAACATCATCTGCATCACTCTGGCGAAATTATGGTGTTTTGCCAATGGAGTATGAAAAATCTTGCACGAGTTTACTTGGACCGACTTCTAACCATATGCTAAAAACCGTTGAAACTGCGGGTTCGACCGCATGCGACGGGCCGCCGAGGCTAGGGGAATTTGAAATCTGTGGGCAATCAAAGCACTGAGACATCTTGCGCCATAATCGAGCGCCAACTGGGCGCGCGAATGCTGGCCGGGACCGGGCTTTTGCTGGATTGCGTGCGGGTGTCGCCGGACCGCGTGCATGCGTTTTTCGGCGCGGGGGTAAAGGTCGCGGGGTTCGCGCCCGATGCTCGCTCCGGTTGTGCCTTGCCGTTGGATTTGCGCGATGTGTCCGGCGCCGCACTGGTCACCGTGCAGGCCTCCGATGCCGTGCATCTGGCGCGGGCGGATGGCAGTATCCTGACGCTGGAGCCAACCTTGGCAGAGCCTGCGTTTCTGGCCGGTCGCAACTGTCTGCTTGGCTTTCGGATGACGGAAACCGTCGCGCAGACCGTGGAATGGTTGACCTATCACGCCCGCCATCACGCCGCCACAGGGGCCGTTATCATCAACCGCCTGCCCGATGATGGTTTTCGCGCTGATCTGGCCGCCGCATTGGCGGATATGGATATGCGTGTGGTGTTTTTTGATTGCGCCGTCCCCTTGGGCAAGCCCGATCTTGGCCCTGAGGACCACGTCTACCTTGCCCCCGATGCGCCCGGCAAAGATCGGATGGAGCCGCCCGTCCCCAATCCGTGGCGCGCGCCCTTGGGGGAGGCGCTGATCTATGAGGTGGTCAAATGGCGGTTTTTGCAGGATGCGCGCGCCGTGCTGACGTTGGATATCCCTGACTTTCTGGCCCCGAAACCCGCAGGCGCCCCCAGCGCGTTTGATCTGTGTGCAAGCGCCAAGAGCGGGGCGATCTTTTTGGCCGGTACGCGGATTTACCCGTGGCGGGTACGCAATAACACCGCCCCCCGTATTCCCGATCATATTTGCGCCGCCTTTGATGTGACCAAGCCAATGGTCCGCTGGGGGGTGGCACCACAAAAAGCCGGTCTTTCGAATACATGGCGCATGTTGCGGGTGGCCTATACCAACCCCGACCCAACCCGCGCCGTGCCGTTTTTCCGTGCGATGGCGATCAAGATACCGGGGCGCACGGCATCCGAGCTTGCGCCAAAGACCTCTCTGGTGGAACAAGCCAGTCTGATCGCGATGGCTGAGGGGGTGTTTGACCATAAGCCCGTGCGCGCCCCCGTCTCCAAGATAAAGCCCGCCCCCAAAGCGGCCGAACGCGGCGGGCGGACCGCGATTGTCACCACTATGAAGAACGAAGGGCCGTTTATTCTGGAATGGCTGGCCTATCACCGTGCAATCGGGGTGGATGATTTCCTGATCTACACCAATGATTGCACCGATGGTACCGATACCATGCTTGATCTGTTGCAGGCCAAAGGCATCGTGCAGCACCGGATCAACCCCTTTACCCCCGGCGGCGACCTTAAGCCACAACATGCGGCACTTCAGGCCGCTGAATCCGAGCCTGTCATGCAAAACTGCGGTTGGGGCATTTGCATGGATGTGGATGAGTTTATCAATATCAAGATCGGCAATGGCACCCTGCCCGACCTCTATAAGGCGATGGGGGAGGCGAATATGATCTCGCTTACGTGGCGCTTGTTCGGCAATGATGATGTGCATGACTACGAGGACCGTTTTATCACGGAACAATTCACCGCCTGCGCGCCAGAGGTGATCCGTAAGCCGCATCAGGCCTGGGGGTTCAAGACGCTTTTCCGCAATATCGATATGTATAAAAAGCTCGGCGTCCACCGGCCCAAGGGTTTGGTGCCCGATCTTTGGGATCAGGTGAAATGGCTCAACGGGTCGGGCCGCCCCTTGCCCCGCAGCATGTTTCGCAATGGCTGGCGGTCAACGCTGGACACCTACGGCTATGACTGGGTGCAGCTGAACCACTATGCCGTGCGCTCTGCCCAAAGCTTTCTGGTCAAGCGCGATCGGGGCCGGGTGAACCATGTTGACCGCGATCAGGGGCTGAATTACTGGTTTAGGATGAACCACAACATCGACCAGGACGACAGCATCCAGCGCATGATCCCCGCGCTGCGTGAGCAGATGGATATTCTGCTGGCCGATCCGGATATCCGCGCGGCGCATAACCACAGCGTTGCCTGTCACCGCGCAAAAATCACCGATCTGATGCAGACCGAGAACTACCAGAACTTCTATGCCGAGCTGACCGGCCCGCGTATGCAGGCCCTGTGCAGGATGCAGCAGCATTTCGGCTCGGCGGTGTTTTCGGCAGGCCCCGCCGTGATCCCCGAGGATCTGCACCAGCGCGATCTGCCCGCTGATTTCTTCTTTACCGTCGATCACAAGGGTGAGGCAGAGCATTGAGACACGGCAAGGACATAAAGGCGGTGCGATGCGTTTCCTCGCGGTCCTGACCCTTCGCAATGAGGGGGCCTTTTTGCTGGAATGGCTGGCCCATCATCAGGCCTGCGGCTTTACCGATTTTCTGGTCTTTTCTAATGAGTGCAGCGATGGCACCGACCTTATGCTTGACCGACTGCAAGAGATGGGCGTCCTGACCCATATACGCAACGATGGCCCGCATGAGGAAGGCCCGCAATGGGCAGCCCTCAAGGCCGCGGACAAGCACCCGCTGGTCAAAGCGGCCGATTGGATTTTGGTTTGTGATATTGATGAATTCGTCAATATCCATGTCGGGGACCGCAGCCTGAGCGCGCTTTTGACCGCCCTGCCCGATGCGACGGCGATCCCGATGACATGGCGCATGTTCGGCAATGCGGGCGTGGTGGCGTTCCATGACACCCCTGTGACCAAGACCTTTACCCGTGCCGCCCCTGCCGTGTTGCATTGGCCGTGGCGCGCCGCGCTGTTCAAGACCCTGTTTCGCAATGATGGCAGCTACCGCAAGCTGGGGGTCCACCGCCCGCGCAGCCCTGATGATATCATCCATCAACGCTGGTTCGACGGATCGGGCCGTGAGTTGCCCCCCCAGTTTCATCGCAACCGTATCTTTACCCCCTTTGGCCGCGACAATTACCAGATCGTGCAAATGAACCATTACGCCTTGGGGGCGATGGAAAGCTATATGCTTAAATGTGATCGGGGGCGGGCTAACCGAGATGCCTCTGCCTTTGATATGGGCTATTGGGTGGAGCGTAATTTTTGTGATGCCGAAGATCGCAGCATCGAAGGCATAGCCCCCCGCAGCTCCCCGATTTTGGCAGCGCTGAGGGCTGATGCCACCCTTTCATCCCTGCACCATTCGGCTGTCGCCTGGCGTCACAGCCGTTTTACCGCCCTGATGCAACAAGAAGCGTGGCGCAGTCTTTTTGGACGGTTGCTAATGTGCCACCCCACCCGCTGTCTGACGGCCGCACAAGCACGACTGATCTGGTCACACGCCGCCCAAAAAGGTTAACAAAGGGTTAACGGCTGAATCAGCTCCACCCATTGCGTCCACGTTTCTACTAAATGTCACGGTACTGCCTCTTTCTCTGCCCGATTGCGCCATCCGGCGATGACATAACGGTAGGGCAAACGCTACGGCGGGAAAATTAATGATTAGGTGGGTAATGTTATGCCACATATTGACGAAAAGAAGCCTTCTATCGGGGAAGCGACCTCGGCGCATGGCCGCGATGATGTGCTTTTGCTCCTGCGGAATATGGGCGAGGATCTCGGGTCCTTCGACGCTATAGGCGGGGCGCATTGGGCCATCTATAATGAGGACGGCCCGACCCTTGTGATCAGTTTTGACCGGCTGGAAGATATGCAGGCGCTGCAGCCGGGAACAATGCCCACCATTTTCGGGCAGGCCACGCAGAACGGCTGGTCCCACCTAAGCCTGATAAGCGAGGGCGAATCCTGGTACCGCGATCCAGACGTCTATGCCTATCTTGATCAATTGGTGGACGATTGCTTCTTTGACGAATTTGACCGCGTGGTTTTTGTTGGCACCGGTATGGGGGCCTATGCAGCGGCGGCCTTCTCGGTGACGGCCCCGGGCTGTACCGTGTTGTCGATACAACCGCGCGCCACACTGGATCCGCAAGTGGCGGGATGGGACACGCGCGACCGAAAGGCACGGCGGCTGAATTTCAATGACCGCTATGGCTATGCCCCCGAAATGACAGAAGGGGCAACGCGGGTGTTTACCATCCATGATCCCTATAGCCGCTTGGATGCCATGCATGCCTCGCTATTCCGCAAACCTTGGGTCACGGCCCTGAAAACACCGTTTCTGGGGGATGATGTCGCGCTTAACCTTGCCGAGATGGGCATTCTGCCAAAGCTGATCAAATCGGCCTGCGACGGCAAGCTAACCCCCCATTACTTCAACCAGCTTTGGCGGGAGCGGCGCAATTACGGCCCCTACCTGCGGCGTATCCTGCGCGCCTGCACCTATGCGCACCGCCCCGCACGAGAGGCGATGATCTGTCGTTCCGTGACCCAGCGGTTGCGCGCGCCGGTGTTTCGCAAGCATCTGGAAAAGCTTGAGAAGAGCGAAAACCCAGAGAAAGCCTAAGCAGAAACGTCAAAAACAATCCACAGGTTCACAGCCTGTGGGTTGCTTTTGCATCTGGAAAATCCAAGGCGGATAGGCTAGCGGATAGGCTATGACAGATAGCATCACACTCCGCCGCCCCGATGACTGGCACCTGCATTTGCGCGATGGCGCAATGATGCAAGGTGTGCTGCCCGAAACAGCCCGCCATTTTGCCCGCGCAATCATCATGCCCAACCTTGTGCCCCCCGTGGTCACCCATGCCGATGCGCGCGCCTATCATGCGCGGATCATGGCAGCCCTGCCAAAAGGCATGTCGTTTGACCCGCTGATGGTGCTCTATCTGACCGAGGGCACGGACCCCGAAGACGTGGCCGCCGCCGCCGCATCCGGTCTGGTAAAGGCCGTGAAGCTTTACCCTGCGGGGGCAACGACCAACTCCAATTCCGGCGTACGCGATTTTGACAAGGTGCGCCCCGTGCTGGAAAAGATGGCCGAGATTGGCCTGCCCCTTTGCGTGCACGGTGAGGTGACCGACCCTAACATCGATATCTTTGACCGTGAGGCCGTGTTTATCGACACCGTGCTGGACCCGTTGCGCCGCGCGATCCCCGGCCTGCGTGTGGTCATGGAACATATCACCACATCGCAAGGCGTGGATTATGCCCGTGCCGGCGGCGATGATCTGGCGGCGACGATCACAACGCATCACCTGATCATCAACCGCAACCATATCCTGTCGGGGGGCATCAAGCCGCATTACTACTGCCTGCCAGTGGCGAAACGTGAAACCCATCGCCTCGCTCTGCGTGCTGCGGCAACTTCTGGTGATGCACGGTTCTTTCTTGGCACCGATAGCGCCCCGCATGTCGATGCGGCCAAAGAACAGGCCTGTGGCTGTGCCGGCTGCTTTACCGCGACCAACACCATGCCGCTGCTGGCACATGTGTTCGAGGAAGACGGCGCGCTGGGCCAACTGGAGGCCTTTACCTCGCGCAACGGGCCCGCATTTTACCGGCTGCCTGTGAATGAAGCGACCATGACCCTGACCAAAGGCGCGCCCGCGGAATGGCCCGACAAAATCCTGACCGAGGCAGGCCCCGTGACCGTATTTGATCCGGGCTTTCCGGTGCATTGGCATGTCGCGGATTGATCCGCGACCGGACAGCAAAAAACCAAAGGCGCGGCCTAGCCCGTTGATACAAAGGACCCAGAGATGATCCCGACCTCCTTCCCCCCTGCGACCGAAATCGCCCGCCTGACCGCGCGTATGCTGCTGGAAATCAAGGCCGTGCATTTCAACGCGGATGAGCCGTTTACACTGGCCTCCGGTCTGCCCAGCCCGACCTATATCGATTGTCGCAAGCTGATCAGCTATCCGCGTATCCGCAGCACCTTGATGGATTTTCTGACCATCACCGTAATGCGCAACGCGGGCTTTGAGGCCTTTGACAATATCGCCGGCGGTGAGACCGCAGGCATCCCCTTCTCGGCGCTGGTCGCTGAACGTATGGCCCTGCCGATGACCTATGTGCGCAAAAAGCCCAAAGGCTACGGGCGTAACGCGCGGATTGAGGGCGTGATGACCGAAGGCCAGCGCGTGCTTCTGGTCGAGGATCTGACAACCGACGGTGGCTCCAAGCTTTCTTTCGTGGATGCTATCCGCGAAACGGGGGCGGAATGTGCGCATACGGCGGTGATTTTCTATTACGGGATTTTCCCCGACACGATGCAAAAACTGTCGGATCATGGGGTCATGCTGCACCATCTTTGCACATGGTGGGATGTTTTGGCCGAGGCACGCGAAAGCGGTGCCTTTGATGCCAATACCCTGACCGAGGTCGAAAGCTTTTTGCGTGCGCCCCGTGCGTGGCAAGAGGCCCGCAAGCCCGCTTGATTCGGCACAGGGCCTGCCCCTTGGGCGCCACTACGCCTGCCACGGCACACTATAAACGGTGATCCCGGTGACAAGCGCCCCCAAATAAGGTAGGCTGCGCTTGCGCGGTTCATCGCCCTTCGTAGTTATACAGCGGTTATCCACAAGATTTGCACAGCCCCTTCCACAGCGCGTTGTGCTACACCTGCGACACGCCCGAAATCCGACATATGAGGCCGAACAAATGAATGAAGTCGCCCCCATCCGCCAAACCCTTCCGGCGGAGACAGAAACCACAGCCCTGCCCCATAACATTGAGGCCGAGCAGCAGCTTTTGGGTGCGATCCTGACCAATAACGATGTCTATGATCGTATCTCCTCGTTGATCAAACCTGCCCATTTTTATGACCCGGTCCATAGCCGCATCTTTGAGATCGCCGCCGCGCGTATCCAGAAAAACGCGCTGGCATCGCCCGTGACCCTCAAGGCCTTTCTAGAGGATGACGCGGGGCTGAAGGAACTTGGCGGGCCTGCCTATCTTGTGCGTCTGGCGGGGGCGGCGATTTCCAGCTTTGCGGCGCGCGACTATGCGCAGATGCTTTATGATCTGGCGGTGCGGCGCGAATTGATCGGGCTGGGGCGTGATATTGCGGCCAAGGCGGCCAAGGTCGAGGTGGCATCGGAACCCAAAGAGCAGATCGTCGAGGCGGAACAGCGGCTTTACAAGCTTGGCGAACAGGGCGTCGCAGAGCGCGGATTTCAAAGCTTTCTCAAGGCGGTAACCGAAGCGGTTAATGTTGCCAATGCCGCCTATCAACGCGATGGCGGTTTGGCGGGCATTTCAACCGGTCTGGCTGATCTGGACAAAAAGCTGGGCGGTTTGCACCCGTCGGATTTGCTGATCCTTGCCGGCCGACCGTCGATGGGGAAAACCTCGTTGGCAACGAATATCGCCTTTAACATCGCCAAGGCCTACAAACGCGGCCTTCGGAACGATGGCGCCGAAGGCGCTGTGGAGGGCGGGGTTGTAGGCTTTTACTCGTTGGAGATGAGCGCGGAACAATTGGCCGCACGGATCCTTTCAGAAGCTTCCGAAGTGCCCTCCGAGCAAATCCGGCGCGGCGATATGTCGGAACAGGAATTCCGCCGCTTTGTCGAAGCCGCCAAAAGCCTTGAGGCCTGCCCGCTTTATATCGACGATACGCCCGCGCTGCCCATCAGTCAGGTCGCCGCCCGCGCGCGCCGGTTGAAGCGGACGCATGGGCTTGATGTGCTGATCATCGACTATTTGCAGCTGCTCAAAGGCTCCTCCAAGGAAAACCGGGTGCAAGAGGTGTCCGAGATTACCCAAGGGTTGAAGGCCATCGCGAAGGAGCTGAACATTCCCGTCATTGCCCTGTCACAGCTGTCGCGTCAGGTCGAAAGCCGCGAAGACAAGCGCCCGCAACTGTCGGATCTGCGCGAATCCGGCTCTATTGAGCAAGACGCCGATGTGGTGATGTTTGTGTACCGCGATGAATATTATAAGGAACGCGAGAAACCGGGTGATCATGAGCTGGAGAAAATGGCGCAATGGCAATCGGTTATGGAAAGCGTCCATGGCAAGGCCGAGGTGATTATTGGCAAGCAACGCCACGGTCCCATCGGTTCGGTTGAACTGTCGTTCGAAGGCCGCTTTACCCGCTTTGGCAACTTGGTCAAAGCTTGGCAAGAAGGCAGCGATCAGGGCTATTGATCAACGGGGTGGAGCCGCCTGCAGGGGCATCGAGCCCCTAAAGGCGGCATTGCCATGGTTACATATGATCTGACAGCCTATGTGTTCCAAGTTAACAGCTGCATTGCGGATCCGTTTGATGCCAATATGTCAGAAACGCTTTAAAAGGTATAGAAGTCACCAACAACATGTCATGGCAATGTCGGGCGCAGGGGCCTCAATGGCCCCAAGCACGGCTCTCCCCCTGCGCCTTAAGCGCTTTTCACTTGACCTCTCCCCTTAAGCAGTCAAAACAAACACATGGCCACCGCAACTCTCTCTATCGACCTCGATGCAATCGCCGCCAATTGGCACCAGTTGAATCGTATGTCCGCCGCAGACACCCAGACCGGGGCTGTCATTAAAGCTGATGCCTATGGTTTAGGCGCTGGCCGTGTGGCGCGTGCCTTGGCGCATGCCGGTGCCCGCCGCTTTTTTGTCGCCTGTGCCGAAGAGGGGGCAGCCGTGCGCCAAGCCCTTGGTCAGGGCCCTCAGATCTCGGTCTTTTCGGGTCATATGGCGGGCGATACCGACACGATCAACGACCTTGATCTGACGCCGATGCTCAATTCCATTGACCAGATCACACGCCATCTGGAATCCCTTCCCGGTCGCCCTTTCGGCGTGCAGTTGAACACCGGCATGAACCGTCTTGGCCTCGACTCCGTGGAGTGGGAGGCCGTCGCAGCCCTTATACTGGAAGCAGGCCCCGAGCTGGTGATGAGCCACCTTGCCTGCGCGGATGAGCCCGGCCATCAGATGAACGCCGCCCAACTGACAGAGTTTCGCGCCATGACCGATGGCATTGATGTGCCGCGCTCTCTTGCGGCCACGGGGGGGATATTGCTTGGGCCCGAATATCACTTTGATCTGACGCGCCCCGGCATCGGTCTTTATGGTGGCCTTCCGTTTGAAACCGCAAATCCGACAGTTGCCCTTTCCCTGCCCGTGATCCAGTTGCGTGATATCGCAATCGGGCAATCTGTGGGCTATGGCTGCGCTTGGGTGGCCGAGGCCCCAAGCCAGATTGCCACCGTTTCGGGTGGCTATGCTGATGGGCTTTTGCGCGCTCTTGGCAATCGTGCCGTGCTTTGGGCGGGGGACGTGCCCTGCCCGCTTGTGGGGCGCGTCTCGATGGATGTGATCACCGTTGACGTCTCGCATCTGGATCAGGCACCGCGCACATTGGATATTCTGGGCCCGCATCAAACCATCGATGATTTGGCCGCAGCGGCGGATACGATCGGCTATGAAATCCTGACCAATCTTGGCGCGCGCTACACCCGAAGATATGTCGAGCAACCCCGCAGAGGCTGACCCCGCAGCGAAAGGCAGGCCTGTGCGCTATCTTTTGATTGCGGCGAACCTGTCGCTTTTGGTGCTATTCCCCCTGTCATGGTTCGCGCCATTGATGCGTGCGGGCCTGCTGCCGTTTTTCGATCTTTCCGAAATCTCGATCGTATCGGGCCTGCAATCGCTGTGGCAAAAGGATGTCGGCTTGGCGCTGCTGGTCACGTTTTTCGCCATCTTCGCGCCCTATCTGAAAACCATCGGCCTTGCCTTGCTGCAGTTTAGGTTGCTCAGCCCGCGCGTGGCCCCTGCGCTGCATATCTTGGGCAAGCTGGCAATGGCGGATATATTCTTGATCGCGCTTTATATCATTTTGGTCAAAGGTATCGGTCTGGCGCGGGTGGAAACGGCTTGGGGGCTTTATATGTTTACCGGCTGCGTTCTGGCCTCGCTTGCGCTTTCGATTATTGCGGGGCGTAAGAATTCTGCGCAAGCGCCTGCAAATTAGCGCTTCCCACTTGCACCCTTGGCCGCTTCATTGCATCAAGACGCATGGCAAAAGCACCCCCAGCATTCACTTGTACAGCCTGCGGCGCCGCCCATAAGAAATGGGCCGGCCGTTGCGAAAGCTGTAACGCATGGAACAGCGTGATCGAGGAGGCACCGCTCTCGGCGGGCCCAAAATCCTTGGGCCGCAAGGGCCGGATGATCTCGCTGACCGATCTTGCCACCCAAGCAGACCCGCCAAAGCGCGCCACCAGCGGGATGGATGAATTCGACCGCGTTCTGGGTGGCGGTCTGGTCGAGGCCTCTGCGATATTGGTTGGCGGCGATCCGGGCATCGGGAAATCCACGCTTTTGCTGCAAGCCGCCGCTGCCTTTGCGCGCAACGGTGTGAAATGCATGTATATCTCGGGCGAGGAAGCCTCAGCCCAAGTGCAGATGCGCGCACAGCGTCTTGGCCTTGCCGATGCGCCTGTGATCCTTGGCGCCGAAACCAACCTGCGCGATATTTTGACGACCTTGGATGCCGAACGCCCCGGCCTTGCAATCATCGATTCCATTCAGACCATGTGGCTGGATACGGTCGATAGCGCGCCCGGCTCGGTGTCCCAAGTGCGCTCTGCCGCGCATGAGCTGGTGACATTTGCCAAAAAGCGCGGCGTAGCGGTTATTCTGGTCGGCCATGTCACCAAGGACGGCCAGATCGCAGGCCCGCGTGTGGTCGAACATATGGTCGATACCGTGCTTTATTTCGAGGGTGAGCGCGGCCACCATTTCCGCATTTTGCGCGCCGTGAAAAACCGTTTTGGCCCCGCCGCCGAAATCGGCGTATTCGAGATGACAGGCGACGGGCTGGCCCAAGTCACCAACCCTTCCGCGCTGTTCCTGTCGGACCGCGATAAACCCGCCCCCGGATCGGCTGTGTTTGCGGGGATCGAGGGCACGCGGCCGGTGCTGACGGAAATTCAGGCGCTTATCGCGCCCTCCCCGCTGGGCACGCCGCGCCGGACGGTTGTCGGCCTCGATTCCGGTCGGCTGTCGACGATCATGGCCGTGCTGGAGGCCCGTTGTGGCATCCCCTTTGCGGGGCTTGATGTCTATTTGAATGTGGCCGGCGGGATGCGTGTATCGGAACCCGCGGCCGATCTGGCGGTGGCTGCGGCCCTGCTTTCCGCGCGGGAAGATGTTGCAATTCCGCCAGATATGGTGCTTTTCGGGGAAATCAGCCTGTCAGGTGCCCTGCGCCCCGTCGCCCAGACCGAAAACCGGTTGAAAGAGGCGATGAAACTTGGTTTCTCACAGGCAATCGCGCCCTCCCGGTCCAAAATGGCCGGGGTGGAGGGTATGGCCGTGCGCCAGATGCCCGATTTGACGGCCTTTGTAGGCGAAATGTTCGGGGCCGGATAGCGCGCCCCAAGGGAGATAAGTGATGGATGGCTTTACCTTGATCGACGGCGTGGTGGCGCTTGTCATAGTGTTGTCAGCCGTGCTGGCCTATTCTCGCGGGCTGGTGCGCGAAACACTGGCGATTGCAGGCTGGGTCGGCTCGGCCGTTCTGGCTTATGTCTTTGCCGCAGCGGCCCAACCCCTAATTCAGGGCTTTGCCGCAGAAATCCCCAAAATCGGGCCAAGCATCGCTGAAAGCTGCGAGCTTTCGATCATCGTCTCCTTCTCGGTGGTCTTTGCGATCGGCCTTGTGGTTTTCGCGCTGTTTTCCCCCTTGCTGTCGTCGCTGGTGCAGCGCTCGGTTCTGGGCGGGCTGGATCAGGGGCTTGGGTTCTTGTTCGGGGTGGCGCGCGGTGTGCTTTTGGTGGCGGTTGCCTTCATCGTTTACGATCGTGCTGTGGCGGCCAATACCGTAGAAATGGTCGATAATTCGCGCTCTGCGAAAGTCTTTGCCTCCTTCCAGGGCGACCTTGACGGTTCCATCCCGACAGACGCGCCCGGCTGGATTTTGGCGCGCTATGAGGCGCTGACCAGCGGTTGCGCAGAACCGGTCGAGACAGTAACCCCAACCACGCCACCTGTCGAAAATTAAGATCAAGGCGTGACACGCCCCGCGCGAGGGCTTACACGGGGGGCATCAAAACCCCTCGGATTCGGAGCCCCAGAAATGCGTCCTTTCCTCGCCCACCCCTTCGACGACGACAAGTTGCACGAAGAATGCGGAGTTTTCGGTGTCATCGGAATGGCGGACGCAGCCAACTTCGTTGCCCTTGGCCTGCATGCGTTGCAACACCGCGGACAAGAGGCGGGCGGCATCGTTACCTATGACCCTTCTGTCGGCTTTTGTTCCGAACGCCGGTTCGGCTATGTCCGTGACAACTTTACCAAAGCCTCGGTGATGGCCACCTTGCCCGGTACAATCGGTATCGGCCATGTGCGCTATTCGACATCCGGCTCCAAAGGGGCCACCGCGATGCGCGATGTGCAGCCCTTCTTTGGTGAATTTTCGATGGGCGGCTCGGCGATTGCCCATAACGGCAATATCACAAATGCCGAATCCCTGCGCAAAGAGCTGATCGAGCGCGGCTCTATTTTTCAATCCTCTTCGGACAGTGAATGCATCATCCATCTGATGGCGCGGTCCATGGGGCGCACCATCCCCGACCGCTTCGAAGAGGCGCTGCGCAAGGTTGAGGGTGCGTTTTCCGTTGTCGCAATGACCCGTACCAAGCTGATGGGCGTGCGTGACCCGCTGGGCGTGCGACCTTTGGTTCTAGGCAAGCTGGGGGACGGCTGGGCGCTGAGTTCCGAAACCTGCGCGCTTGATATCATCGGCGCCGAGTTTATCCGTGAGATCGAGCCGGGCGAAATGGTCGTCATCTCGTCCGAGCATGGCGTTCAAAGCCACTTCCCCTTCCGCCGTATGAAACCCCGCAGCTGTATCTTTGAACATGTGTATTTCTCGCGTCCTGATTCGATCCTTGGCGGTCGGTCTATCTATGAAACCCGCCGCCAGATCGGGGTAGAGCTTGCGCGCGAAGCACCCGTAGAGGCAGACCTTGTATGCCCGGTTCCCGACAGTGGCACCCCCGCAGCCATCGGTTATAGCCAAGAAAGCGGCATTCCTTACGCGATGGGCATCATCCGCAACCAGTATATGGGCCGGACGTTCATCGAGCCGACCGAGCAGATCCGCAATATGGGTGTGCGCCTGAAGCTGAATGTGAACCGCGCGCTGATCAAGGGAAAACGGGTTATTCTGGTCGATGACAGCGTTGTGCGCGGCACCACTTCGCGCAAGATCAAAGACATGATCCTTGATGCGGGTGCTGCCGAGGTCCATTTCCGCATCGCTTCCCCGCCAACGGCCTGGCCTTGTTTTTACGGGGTGGATACGCCGGAACGTTCCAAACTTCTGGCCGCGACCATGACCGAAGAGGAAATGTGCGCGTGGATCGGTGTCGACAGTTTGAAATTTGTCTCTCTCGACGGGCTTTACCGGGCTGCGGGTGAGGCAAACGGGCGTGACAATAATTCACCGCAATACTGCGATGCCTGTTTCTCGGGGGAATACCCCATTGCCCCCTCCGATATGATCGAAAAGGGCTTTGAGATGAAAGCGGCTGAATAACACGTCTTTCATTCAGTCAAGAACATCCCCTGCCAAAGACCTGACGCTGTCTTTGGCAGGCCCGTTATAAGGAAACGACATGAGCCAGAAAATCGCCCTCGTCACCGGTGCCTCGCGTGGGCTTGGCGCGGCAATGGCCGAAGAGCTGGCCCAGAAGGGCTGGCATGTGGTTGCCGTTGCCCGCACCACAGGCGGGCTGGAAGAAGTGGATGATCGCGCCAAAGCCGCCGGAGCGGTGGATGCGCTAACGCTGGCGCCGATGGATATCACCAATGATGATGCGATGCGGCATCTGTGCCGGTCAATCTTTGACCGTTGGGGCGGGATCGATCTTTGGCTGCATACGGCGGTTCATGCCGCCCCCCTGGCACCGGCCGGACATATCGACACCAAGGACTGGGATAAATCCATCGCCACCAATATGCGTGCGACCGGAACCTTGATCCCGATGATGGAACCGCTGCTACGCGCGCGCCCCGATGCATCTGCGATGTTCTTTGAGGATCCCCGCGCCGGCGAGAAGTTTTTCGGCGCTTATGCTGCGTCCAAGACCGGACAGATCGCACTTGCCCGCGCGTGGGCGGCTGAAAGCACCAAGAATGGCCCGAATATCAAAATCGTGACACCTGCGCCAATGCCCACGGCGACCCGCGCACGCTTCTTTCCCGGTGAGGATCGCAGCGCGTTGACTGCTGCACGCGATGAGGCAAAGCGTCTTCTGGCGGATATCTAGGAAGTCCCCTGCTGCCAACGTTATGGCAGCAGGGCGAATACTCTAGATAAACTCGACGGTATATTTTTCGATCACCGTGTTGCTGAGCAATTTCTCGCACATCGCCTTGACCTGCGTCTCGGCGGCTGCGCGGTCGTCGCCTGCAAGATCCAATTCGATCACCTTGCCTTGACGCACGCCGGTTACGCCTTCAAATCCCAGCGTTCCGAGAGCGTGGCGCACGGCCTCGCCTTGCGGGTCCAGAACCCCGTCTTTGAGCATGATATGAACACGAGCTTTCATCGTTGGGCGCCTTTCAGTTGATCAGGGTCGGCTTGGTGTTATGCGTGACATTGGTGGGCAAAACCCCCAAACGCCGCGCCAGTTCGGTATAGACATTGGCCATCGGGATCGGCTCATGGCCTTGCGCCGCGCGCTCGGACAGGTCGAGGCCGCGGATATCCCACAAACGGCAGCTGTCGGGGCTAATCTCATCGGCCACGATCAGGCGCATGAAATCGCCTTCCCAGACGCGGCCCACTTCCAGACGGAAATCGGCAAGACGCACGCCCACACCCAGCATGACGCCGGACAGGAAATCATTCACCCGCAATGAAAGTGCAATGATATCATCAAGATCTTGCTGGTTGCCCCAGTTGAAGGCGACGATGTGTTCTTCCGATACCATCGGATTGCCCAGCTTTTCGTCCTTGAAGTAATACTCCACAATCGGGCGCGGCAAGGGTGTGCCCAGTGGCAGGCCCAAACGTTCGGTCATGGCACCCGCAGCATAGTTGCGCACCACAATTTCCAGCGGCATGATTTCGGCCATACGCACGACCTGCTCTCGCATGTTCAGACGTTTGATGAAATGCGTCGGCACCCCAATGCCGTTAAGGCCGGACATAAAGAATTCCGACAGGCGGTTGTTCAACACGCCCTTGCCTTCAACTGCGGCCTGCGGCGGAACCGCGTCAAGCTGGCCGTCGTCCTTGTAATATTGGATAAGCGTGCCCGGCTCCGGACCCTCATACAGGATCTTGGCCTTGCCCTCGTATACTTTCTTGCGGCGTGCCATGAGGTCCCCGAGTAAATACCAAAGCTGCCAGCCTTTTGCCGACGCCCCTTTATCCACGGGCTATAGTATATGGCGCGCGCGCCCGCAAGCCAGCGTAGGAAATCGGGCATCCCACTCTTGCAGCAGGCGGCTTTGAAGGGCATATCTACACTAGAAAACCAAAGTGAAGGGTCTGTCCATGTCGACATTCGATGAACGCGAAAACGCATTCGAGGCGAAATTTGCCCATGATGCCGAAATGCAATTCCGTGCCGAGGCACGTTGCAACAAGTTGGTGGGCCTATGGGCGGCCGAGCTTTTGGGAAAAACCGGGCAGGAGGCCACCGATTACGCGATGACCGTCGTCGCTGCCGACTTTGAAGAGGCCGGGAATGAGGACGTGGTCCGCAAGCTTGCTGCCGATTTGAACGGCAAGGTCGAGGCCGATGTCATCCGCGCGAAACTGGCCTCCACGCTGCCGGTTGCCAAAGCGCAGTTGATGCAGGAGCTTTAAGCGCGACCGGCATCCTACGCGACGAAATCAGGGCGTCCCGATAAGGGTCGGCCCCCATAAGCCATAAGGCGGAACAGATATGACAGACGCATTGACCAAGCTTCTTGGCAGCCGCGAGTGGTTGCTGGCAGATGGCGCGACCGGAACCAACCTGTTCAATATGGGGTTGGAATCCGGTGAGCCGCCTGAATTTTGGAATATCGACAAGCCCGATAACATTCGCAAGCTTTATCAGGGCGCGGTTGATGCCGGATCAGATATCTTTCTGACCAATACGTTTGGCGGCAATGCCAGCCGTCTGAAGCTGCACAAGGCACAGTCCCGCGTGCATGAGCTGAACCGCATTGGTGCCGAAATCGCGCGTGAAGTGGCCGATGCCTCTGGCCGCGATATCGTCGTTGCGGGGTCTGTCGGGCCGACCGGCGAGATTTTCGAACCCATGGGCACGCTGACCCATTCTGCGGCGGTGGAGATGTTTCACGAACAGGCCGAGGGGCTGAAAGCCGGCGGTGCCGATGTGCTTTGGATGGAAACCATCTCTGCACCGCAAGAATACAAAGCTGCCGCCGAGGCGGCCAAGCTGGCGGGCATGCCGTGGTGTGGCACCATGAGCTTTGACACCGCCGGTCGCACGATGATGGGCACTACGTCGGCGGATATGGTTGCACTGGTGGAAAAGCTGGACTATCCGCCGCTGGCGTTCGGGGCAAATTGCGGTGTCGGGGCGTCGGACTTGATGCGCACGATGCTGGGGTTTGTCGCCCAAGGCACCGAGCGTCCGCTGATCGCCAAGGGCAACGCGGGCATCCCGAAATTCCATGACGGGCATATCCATTATGATGGCACGCCCGCGCTGATGGCCGAATATGCCGTGCTTGCCCGCGATGCCGGTGTGCGCATCATCGGCGGCTGCTGTGGCACCATGCCAGAACACCTGCGCGCCATGCGAGAGGCGCTTGAAACCCGCCCCAAAGGCCCGCGCCCGACGCTAGAGACGATCTCGGAAGCGCTGGGGGGGTTCTCCTCGGCTTCGGACGGAACCGGCGACGATTCGGGCGCGCCCAAGCGCGAACGGCGCGGGCGGCGCGGCTAAAACAGGCGAAGCTGATCCCCCGCCTGTGCGGGCGGGGCAAAGAGATCACAGCGCATCGGCGGCTGGCGCAGGGACAGCCCCAAGCGCCCAAGCGCCAGATCAAAGCGTTTGGCGATCAGATCCGACCAGATGCCACGCCCCCGCATCCGCACGCCGAAGCTGGCATCATAGGATGCGCCATTATGCAGATCGGCCAAACGCGCCAACACCTTTTCGGCGCGCCCCGGCGCATGTTGGGCCAGCCAGTCACGAAACAGCCCCTCTACCTCACCCGGCAGGCGCAGCATGATCCAGCTTGCCGCCACAGCACCCGCATCGCGCGCGGCCTCCAGTATCGCTTCCATCTCGGGGTCGGTCAGGCCAGGGATCACGGGGGCGACCATCACTCGCACCGGCACCCCCGCATCCGTCAGCCGCCGGATCATTGCCAAGCGCCGCGCAGGGGCTGGGGCGCGAGGCTCCAACGTACGCGAAAGCCCGGCATCCAGCGTCGTCATCGACACCCCAACCCGCGCCAAGCCTGCCGCCCCCATCGGTCCCAAAATATCAAGATCACGTTCGATCAGCGTGCCTTTGGTGGTGATCGCCACCGGATGCTGGAAATCGCGCAAGACCTCCAACACCTCGCGCATCACGCGGTGCGTGGCCTCGATCGGCTGATACGGGTCGGTATTCGTACCAATCGCGATCACCGCAGGCCGGTAGGCGCGCGCCCGCAGCTCTTTGGCCAAAACAGCGCCAATGCCGGGGCGCGCGATCAGCTTGGTCTCAAAATCCAGGCCCGGCGACAGGTTAAGATAGGCATGCGAGGGCCGCGCATAGCAATAGGCGCAGCCGTGTTCGCAGCCCCGGTAAGGGTTCACCGAACGGTCAAACGGCAAATCCGGCGAGGCGTTATAGCTGATCGCAGAGCGCGCCTGCTCCAGCCGGACCTCGGTGCGCAAAACCATATCCTCAGGCGCGGACCAGCCGTCATCCACTGCCACCCGCACAGCCCCTTCAAACCGCCCGACGGCGTTAGAGGCCACCCCCCGCCCCCGCAAGCGCATATCCCGCGGCACCGTCCCGATTTCATCATCATTCTGTGTCATCCTGCCACACTAGAACAAATCGGCAACATGGTGCAAGAATTCGTATCGTCAAAAGGTAAACTGTCGGCTTTCACGCAGCCTGTGTCGCAAATCGAGGAGTGGCCCGCGCGCTTTGCGAGCATTCAGAAATAGAGAGCCGCGCAGGAGCATCCAATGTCTGAAGATGAAATCATCCTTTCCGAACTGTCCGATGATGAGCTGGTCTTGCAAATGCATGACGACCTCTATGATGGCCTGAAAGAGGAAATCGAAGAGGGCGTGAACATCCTTATCGCGCGAGGATGGGCCCCATATGATGCGCTGACCAAGGCGCTTGTCGCCGGCATGACCATCGTTGGCGCCGACTTCCGCGACGGGATTTTGTTTGTGCCAGAGGTGCTTTTGGCCGCCAATGCGATGAAGGGCGGGATGTTTATCCTCAAGCCGCTTTTGATCGCCACGGGCGCGCCGCGCATGGGCAAAATGGTGATTGGTACCGTCAAGGGCGACATCCATGACATCGGCAAAAACCTTGTCGGCATGATGATGGAAGGTGCCGGCTTTGAGGTGCGCGATCTTGGGATCAACAACTCCGTCGAGGCTTATCTGGAGGCGCTGGAAGCCGAGCAGCCCGATATCCTTGGCATGTCCGCCCTGCTGACAACGACGATGCCTTATATGAAAGTCGTGATTGATACGCTTAAGGAAAAGGGTATGCGCGATGATTATATCGTGCTGGTCGGTGGCGCGCCTTTGAATGAGGAATTCGGCCGCGCCATCGGTGCCGATGCCTATTGCCGCGATGCCGCCGTTGCGGTGGAAACCGCCAAAGCGCTGGTCCTGCGCAAGCACAATCAACTGGGGGCCTAGACCACGCCTTTATCTTTCAGGAACGGCCTAGACGGACGAGGTTTCGCATAGGCTGTTCCTTTTCACTACTGGTCACACGGTTATAACGCCGCGCTCGGTCACGATCACATCCAAAGGCTGATCTGTTGCCTCAATCGGCACCTCGGGCATTTCTTGCGCCGAGAATGCAAAGCCGACTGCCAGAACCGGCCCACGCGCGCGCAGCCCCTCCAGCGTGCGGTCATAAAAGCCCCCGCCATAGCCGAGCCTGTAGCCTCGCCGGTCAAAGCCGACCAATGGCACGATCAGAACCTCGGGCGTGACCCAAGCCCCCTCAGGCGGGATCAACGCCCCGAAGGCGCCGGGCACCATAGCACAGCCGGGGCTCCATTCACGGAACCGCAGGGGCTGCCCCTCACCGATGATCACCGGCACCCCGACCGTGCCAACATGTGCCGCCATCGCAGGGAGCGGGTCGATCTCTGTGCGCATCGGCATGTAACCGGCCAACGCGCGCCCGGAATGGGGGGCAAGAAAATCGGCCAATATCTCGGCCGCCTGCCCCTGACCGGCAGCAAAGGCCGCTTTGCGGGCGGCAAAGGCCTGATTGCGCGCCCCCGATTTCATAGCAATATCCAAGAGGCGAGTTTCAGGAAGGCAAAGAAGCCAACCACATCCGTCACCGTCGTTACAAACGGGCCTGACGCCAACGCCGGATCGACACCAAAGCGTTGCAACGTCATCGGGATCAAGATCCCCCCTGCCGCGGCAGAAATCAACGTCAGCACCATAGCAATCGCGATCACCAAAGACAGCATCGGCAGGCCAAACCACCACCCTGAGATTGCCGCCATCAACAGCCCGAAAATCACCCCGTTGATCGCGCCCACCGCCGCCTCACGCCGGATCACGCGAAAGGCGTTTTGGGCCGTCAGATCGCGGGTTGCCAAGGCACGCACCGCCACCGTCATGGTCTGCGTTCCAGCATTGCCCCCCATCGAGGCGACAATCGGCATCAACACCGCCAAGGCCACCATTTGGTTAATCGATTCGGAGAATTCCGAAATCACGATAGATGCTAAAATCGCCGTCAGCAGGTTGACCAGCAACCAAACTGCCCGCCCCTTTGCCGCCTCATAAATGGTATCGGTCAGGCTGGCTTCATCGCCAACACCGGCCATCCGCAGCATGTCTTCCTCATGCTCTTCATCCAAGACGTTCATCGCGTCATCGATGGTGACGACACCGACCAACCGGCCATCCTCATCGACCACAGGGCAGGAAATCAGGTGATACTGGTTGAAGATATAGGCGACATCGGCCTCCGGCTCCGTCGCCTTCACACTACGAAAGCTCTCCTCGGCAATATCCTTCAGCGCCACATCCCGCCGCGACGACAGCATGCGCCCAAGGGTCACATAGCCTCTCGGCTTCATCCGGGGGTCCACCAGAATGATATGGTAGAACTGATCGGGCAGGGAATCGTTGGACCGCATGAAATCAATGGCCTGCCCCACATCCCAATGTTCAGGCGCGGCCACCACTTCGCGCTGCATCAAACGCCCGGCAGAATAATCAGGATATGACAGTGCGCGTTCAACCGCGACCCGGTCTGCGGCCTCCAGCGCCCCGAGGATCCGGTCCTGATCCTCCTCCTCCATATCCTCAAGGATGTCGACCACATCATCGGTATCAAGTTCGCGCACCGCATCGGCCAGAACCGAGGGCGAAAGCGTTTCGATAACCTGTTCGCGGATGCCTTCCTCCAGCTCCGACAGGATGTCGCCGTCAATGCCGTTCGGCCAGAGCCGCAGCAATTCACGACGGTCGTTCGCGCTTATCTGCTCCAGAAGGTCGGCGATGTCAGCGGCGTGGAGAGGCTCCAGCAAACCGTCGAGTCGGGCGGCGTCATTGGCCTCCACCGCGTCTTGAATAGCCTCTACCCGGCGGGCATCCAGCACATCTTTGTCCATTTCCATAAAATCGTCGGACATATGCCCCCCTAGACTTGGTCACACGACCTTAAAATATGCCGGATCAAAGAAACAGGGGCGATTGAAAAATTACCGGGCCGAGGCGCGTCGCTTTTTCTGGATCATCCCTTTTCCACCAAAGAGGCACCTGCCCTTTTGGCAGGAGAAGCGCGGCAAACGAACCTGATTCTGCCGCGATCCCTCACCAAACGATCCAGTCCTCCTGCGGCAAAGGAATGAAGTGGTCCGGCAAAATTGGACAGCGTGCTAAGGTGTATCCAATACGAACGAATGGATACGAGAATGACAAAGCGACGGAATTTTTCAGATCAGTTCAAGGCTGCTGTGGCGCTTGAGGCGCTGCGCGGTGACAAGACGGTTCAGGAGATCGCAGCCAAACGCCAACTTCACCCTACGCAGGTAAGCACGTGGAAACGGCAGGCGATTGAAGGCATGGCAGGGGTGTTCTCAGATAAGGTCAAGAAGGCTGAGAATAAGGACGGCGAAATTAAAGAACTGCACGCCAAGATTGGTCAACTGGCGGTGGAAAATGATTTCTTGTCACAAGGGCTGAAGCCGTTGCCCGGCAACGCATGTTTACATGCGTGAGAGGGGATGAGCCCATCAAAACGCCGCGAGATGATCCGTAAAGACAACACAAAACTGAGCCTGACGCGCCAGTGTAAGTTGCTCAAGATCAGCCGCTCATCGATCTATTACACACCAGTTGGCATGAATGCTGAGACGCTTAAACTTATGCATGAGATTGATTGTGTGTTCACGAAATACCCGTTCTTTCGTTGCCCGGCAGGGCATTGCGCAGCAATGGCCCGAGAGGGGGCAGCCGCCCAATCGTGGCTTATTTTCCTCAGTCGGGGTTCTCTGCTGGGCGGCATCTTGTTCGTCGCCTGATGAACCTCATGGGGTTGCAGACCATCTATAAGGGGCCGAACGCCAGCAAAAAGCATCCTCAACATCGGATCTATCCTTATCTGTTGAGAAAGCTCGCTATCACGCAGCCCAATCAAGTTTGGTGCGGCGACATTACCTACATTCCGGTCAAGAACGGCTTTCTGTATCTGGTGGCGATTATGGACTGGGCGACCCGCAAGGTTTTGACCTGGCAGCTTTCCAATACGCTCGATGCCAGCTTTTGTGTTGAGGCGTTGGAGGAGGCAATCGCCCGATATGGCAAACCAGAGATAATGAATACGGGCCAGGGCAGCCAATACACAGGCACGGGCTGGATCACGACTTTGACCAAGGCTGAAATTAAAATCTCGATGCCTCTCGGGATATTGCGATGCAATACCCTGACGGTAATAGATGGGCGGGGCCGCTACTTGGACAACATCTTCATCGAACGGCTGTGGCGGTCGCTGAAACAGGAGGCCGTCTATCTGCATGAAATCACCGACGGTTTCCAAGCGAAACGGATCATCGATAACTGGATTGAGTTCTACAACTCAGAGCGCCCTCACACGGCCCTTGATAAGCGCACTCCGAACATCGCATAATTCACCCAAGCGGAGATACAAAAAGCGGCATGAACATACACCAAATGCACCTTAGCCAAGCCGAAAACCTGTCCTGAAAAGCACGACCACTTCAGGAAAACGTGGCTACCTTCTTGCCGCTTGCGCACATAATCCGCAAATCAAGCCATAGTTCATGCCCGCAAAAGCAATCAACCCCTGTCAAATCCCACAGGCAGGCCCGCATTCAGAATTTTTCTGTCGATAGTGTCATTACCGCTCTTGCACAGCATACCGACAAAGGTTATCAGACCCACGTTGCCCCTATAGCTCAGCTGGTAGAGCATCTGATTTGTAATCAGAGGGTCCGCGGTTCGAGTCCGTGTGGGGGCACCATTTACGCTTGAAATCGTTGAATCTTCAAGGCATTACCCCAAAAACCGCTACACAACCGCTACACAAAGTGGTGTGGCGACTATGAGGTTCACGATGGAATTGCCACATCTCAAGATTGGGAAAACGGGCAACGCTAAGTATAGGCGTCGTATCACTTCACCCCAAATGCGGGCGATGTTGGGCAAGTCTGCGGTGGAATGGTCGCTTAAAACGAAAGACCCGCTAAAGTACCAAGAGGCTTGGGAAGTCCACCGACTGTTAGAATGTCTTCAACTTAATCTCCCATGAGGGGGGAAACGCTCGTCTTGCAGATGCGGCCAAGCTTGTTAATTGAAACGAAATCACCCATGTTCGGTCACCGATGTCGCCGCGGGGGATAGCGTTGCAACAGATCGGCGAACGCTTTGTGCTCGCGCAAGAACCAATCCCTATCCGCCTCCCAATCTGCCACGGCGAACCTTAGATTACTGCGGCCGCTTCGCATATCCACAAGCATTTTCAGATGTTTCTCAATAGAGCGGTACCGCTGCTGAGTCGCGGGCGCGCCCCAACCTTTATATTTTGGGTCGAGCTCTGATGGGATTTCGATCCGAAAACACACATCCAGCCGTCTTTGTCTTTCTCGAGCAACAAGCCCTCGCGTCTTGCCAACTCTGTAACCTACATAAGTCAGCGGAGAGCGGTCTTCGCCGACAAAAGCGCCATCCAGAAAAGCCCGTATGTCACGTCTAATGTCCGGTGGAATGGGCCGCTCGACCAGCGTATCATGCTCTTTCTAGGCCCTGTCGCGCTCGGCACGCTCACGGGCTTCGGCCTCAACCTTTCTGCGTCTTTTCTCCTCGGCCTGCCGTTCGCGTTTAGCGTCGCGTTCTGCTTCTCGCTGTTCGACCCCGCGCAGGGTCGCTGTGATACCCGGCAATCTGCGGAACCACGAGAATTTGCCCATGCGCAAAAGCGCCGCATCCCGTTGCCAAAAGATCCAGACGGGCCCGTGCGTGGCCAGATTCATGATCAGCCAGAGCAACAGCAGCAGAAGTGCGATTATAAGGAGCTCCGGAAACAGAATGACCACCAAGACCACGAAGACAATAATCAAAAGGGGCCGGACGGCGGGATGCATACCCTACATCCCCGACGTCATGAATTCACGGCGCGCTTCAATCCGGTCCCAGGCCGCCAGCATCAAACGGCGCGTACGATCCCTGCGCGGTCTAACGGCATTTATCGCGCTGCGGCAGCTGAGGGAAAGCGTATCAGCCGATTTAGACAAGCTGGGTGTCATCTCCGGCGCTACCGGAATGGAGCGACATATGCAAAAACTCATGTGCCCCCCACATCAGGGTCTAAGCGCACATAGGTCACATAGAAATTCTTGAGCATGCGGTGCTCTTGCAACCGATCGCCCAGTGAAAACCCCTCTGTCTTGATAGGTGGTTGAAAAATATCGAGCCCCCGATCCAGCACCATCTTCCAGCCAGTATCGGTGACAATGTCGCGGGCATGGGCTGTGCCAGACGTATCGAAAGCCCAGCTGAACTCTACACCGGTGCCTGTGCAGGCCGTAGTGATTGACTCGAGCAACTCGCGCTGGCGGGAGATGGTGCCCTCGTCCGGCCCCGTCACAAGGTGAACCTTGACCTGATCCTCCGGGGGTTTCCGGCGGATCACCATCTCGACGAATTCCATCATGTTCCGGTGCTGGTAAAACAGGCGAATATACGGATCCGTCACGATGATGCGGCTGGCCCCATCAATGTAGGGCCCAAAAAGCTTGTCGTAGCTGACGCCCTTGCGGTTTTCCGCAAAGACATGGTGGCCCTCAGCTAGTTTTGGGGCAGGCTGAGGTTTGGGTGAAATCGAAGCAATTGGTGCCATGGCGCGCTCGTCGTCTTCAGATGGCAGATGCGCGCTGGGCGGAGCAACGGCGGCGTTTCCTTGGTCCTTTGGGTCAAGAGCTGGCTTGAGGTGATAGAACTGCGGATACTCATCTTCTTCGACAGTGCTAACATGCCGCTTTGCACCGTCAGAGCCAACGTAATGAAAATCGACTTCCGGGTAAGTAGTGTCGATCCGGGCGAGCTGATCCTTCACCCGTTTACGGCTTTCCATGGCAAGGCGCAGCAGTTCCTCGACCTCAGCCTCGGCCTGACTGCCATCAGGGAAGATCAGCTTCAGCATGCCCGACATCGTCTTGTAAATCGCATCCCGGTCTCGCGTCGAAATCCTCTCGCTGACCTGAAAAAACTGGTCCGGCCGGTTCGAGAAATCTTCTGACCGTAGGTGACGCAGGATCTCGACAAGATAGTTCACAATGAAGCCAAATCCCTTGGTGAACATCTCGCCGCGGATGACGTCGATCTCCCAACCAGGCAAATAGGCGTGCAGACGGTCGATGAAGGCTGAATCGTGAAACTGGCTTGGTAGCGCCTCGAATAGGTCGCTGTTTTTCAGCATGAAGGGCACATTGTGGTCGGTATTGCCCACAAACGAGAAGCTGGCCTCTGCCCCCATCGGGTTGACACCCCGCGAGAAGGACTTGTTGGCCATGTAGTTCTTCATGATGTCGACCAGCGCCTTGTTCGCGGTCTTCTCGCGTCCGGCAAATTCGTCAAAGGCCACGACGTCCCAATAGCCTACTAGGCCGATACGCCCGTTCGAGTTATTCACGAAAAGCTTCGGGATGCTGACCTCCCCGCCCGAGATCAGCTGCCCATGGGGCGAGAACTCTGAATAGATGTGGGACTTGCCCGTCCCCTTGGGCCCCAGCTCAATCAGGTTGTAGTTTCGCTCGACGAAGGGGATAAGCCGCAGGAGTTGCAGCAGCTTGCTGCGGCGACCGAATGCTTCCGGCCTGAAGCCGATGCTTTGCATCAGAATGTCAATCCACTCCTCCGTGGTGAAGGCGCTCCTGACCTCGCGGTAATGGTCATAATCCACCTTCGCAATCTGGATCGGCTTGATCGACTCGAGGATCCACGGTGAGGTCCTGGCATCCTCCGAAAACTCATATTGCACGTCTGCAATGCACCAAACCCCGGTCACGAGCAATTTGGGGTGCGCCTTCACCGTGCCACTGTCGACGGCAACCTTCTTGATACCCAGATTGTCAAACACAGCCTCATAGCTGTCGGTCTTCTCGTTCAGCGAGACGCTGACCTGATCGATAACCTTGTAACGGCCCTTTTCCTTGATGGTCGACTGGATCAGCCCAGCTTCGCTGCGGTGGACATAATGCTTGCGCAAAATTTCCTTCACCGTCTCAATGCCAGTCTGGATCGACGCCTCATCATCGGTCGCACAGTATTGGCCCAGAAGATATTCCAGCACGTAGGTGGGCACGATCGCATTGCCTTTGACCGCTTTCACGAGGTCTTTCCGGACCACGAAGCCCGCAAAATGTTCATTGATTTTGGCGTCGAGATCACTCATCCGCAGGCTCCTTAGAAATCAAAGTCAGTGGTGATGCCACGCCGCAGCTGAAAGCGGTGACTGGCATAGTCCTGATAATGGCTGGTCTTTCCGACGCGTTCGCGCAGTTTCAGGATGACATCCTGATCGTTGAAACGGTCGGCATCCCGCGACAGCAGAAACTTGCGCGGCATCTCGCGTTCGCGGGCGTTCTCCGACCGAAAATCGAAGAGAAGCGTGTACTCATCCGAAATCAGTGTGCCGTCGGTCGCATAAATGCCGGCCAGCAATTCACGAGGCCGCATCTTCTCGGATACCGGCTGAACCTGATAGAGCGTCACCGCTGTCTGGCCTGAAGAGATCAGGCTGCGACCCGTCACGAAAATCTGTACCTCGACATGGCCAACATCGGCCTCGCGCTGCTTGCCGACCCGGATGACGGGAATGACAACTTCCTGGAGCGCAGCCCCGCCATGAACAAAGCGGCTGCCAGCGCCTTTCACCCGCATTCGGTTGATCGAGTTCGGGATCAAAACCTCCAGATCGCCGGACAGACCAAGCCCTTTGGCTGTGAAGTGCTTCATTCCAGCGGTCGCGCTGAGCCCGCGACCGATGACGAAGCGGCGATTCCGAAAGAGGATCTCAGCCCCCTGCGGATCGGCAATCGCGAAATCGCTCTCATCAAGCACGCGGTGCTGATACAGGAACCCGTGGTCCGCTGTTATCAGGATGTTGGAGAAATTGGCTGAGGTCAGCTTGCGCACAAGCTTGGTCAGATCCTCGATTGCGTCCTCTGCCGCCTCGGGCAACTGCTCCTCGGTTTTCAGATCATCGCCGATCGCGTCGATGCGGTTATGGGCGGTGCCGTCACCGTCACATACTCGGGTATTGTCAATCTGGTTGGAAGTCCTGCGGAAGGGGATCTCTATACGACCATGTTGGTGGATTTTTCAGCCCTTTCAGGCGGGGGCATCCTTGGTGATGTGACTTGGAATACTGATATCGATACCATGAGGTACCACGGCGACTTAGTGCAGACGGGTACACCCGACGCACA
Source organism: Pseudorhodobacter turbinis (assembly GCF_005234135.1). Taxonomy (NCBI): domain Bacteria; kingdom Pseudomonadati; phylum Pseudomonadota; class Alphaproteobacteria; order Rhodobacterales; family Paracoccaceae; genus Pseudorhodobacter; species Pseudorhodobacter turbinis. The sequence goes on along the minus strand of NZ_CP039965.1, from coordinate 279,771 downwards.
GGCGGGCAATGATGCCATCGCAGGTGCCGTAGCCGAGGACTTTCTGCACGGATCAAGCGGGGCGGACATACTCATTGGGATGGCCGACAGTGATATTCTAAGCGGTGTGGTTGACGCTGATGAATTCGTATTTGCGGATGGCCCGGGCGAGGATTTGATTGTAGATCTCGATATCTTGGGCGGAGATTCCCTGTATTTTCAAGCCTTCGGGTTCGCTGAATCTAATGGCATTCTGGACGTAGCTATGGATGTTGGCCCGGATGCTCTCATTCAGTTGGATTTAGACGCCAGCTTGTTGCACATGATGGATGCATAGACGGCGATGCAAGGTTGACCTGTCGCGATGTGATGCGGCTCCTTTGATAGCCTTTATTGCAACAAGGGAGAGGACTTGATCCCCAAGTCTCCTCCAGCTTTGCGCGGAGCCCTTGGGTTAAATATCTGACCTTATGTGGCCATCTTGTCCATCGCCCACGCGCGCCATTCGCCGGCATTCCGATAAATGATTGGCCCGCATGTCATACTGCCGTGCCACAGCGCCCACTGATGCACCTTCGGCAGCAATGGAGTGGTTACTCTGCTCACCTCGGATTACGCCGCTAAGATGCAATCGGCGGACGACTCACACGCTCAGGGGCGTGGTTCCGATAATGCCGTGGTCAGGACTGTTGCCGACCAACATTGAGCACGCCTATGAGATAGGCACATCGGAATTGCATTTGAACCAGCATCATGTTGGCAGCCAAGCGCTGCCCACGGACCGAAGCATGCACCCGGGATGATCTCCGACGAAGGCCGCGGCGAAAGCAGAATGGCTCAGAAAGCAACTGTCATCAAATCCGCAACTATGCGGTCGGATGCGTATGTCAAAAAGCACTTGACTGAGACGTCCCCGTTACCGAAGGCTGGAGCCTAAAAAGCACCAGGGGCGGCATGAAAGCGAGAAAGATCCAATGTCTCGATTGAGCCTCCAGCGAACTCGTTGCCTCAACAATCACCGTTCAAATCGCTACTGTGAATTTCTAATAGTGTAGCAATCGTCCCTTCCCAAACGCCTACGGTTGTGTTAATTTAGTTCAAATCGTGTTCATGTTGAGCATGATCGAGTGCCAATTGTTGGCGTCTTTATAGGAGACAAATTTTATGAATGTTAAGTTTTTAGGAGCATCGGTCACTGCTGCAATGCTTATGACCGCCGTGCCGGCCCTCGCTGCAACTATTATGTTTGACGACTTCAGCGGAAATCAGACCGTGGTGTCTCAGGCTTATCCTGGTGCAACCGATTCGAGCACAGTTGCTTTTGGTGCAGGAACACGTACCCTGACCGTTAATAACGTTTCCAACAACGGCAACGCTACTGCGGCAACAACTCTCGAAATTCAAAGTGGCGAGCTGTCGTTTTCGAATAACGATCGGGCAACTGGTACGGGCACGCTGACCTATACATCGGTCGGTGATATCTCGAACGGTTCGAACCCTTATATGTTGTTCCGTCTTGGTACACTCGGTTTCGACCATGCCGCCAACTTTACAGCGACAGCAATCGACACGCTGGGTAACGTGAGCACATACTTCGAAGTTCTGGTGTCGGGCGTTGATCCGAAACTGTTCCTCTCTGCTTTCGCTGGTTCGGCTGATTTCGACAACATCGCAACGCTTTCGTTCGAAATCGACTCGAGCGCTGTAGACGGTTTTGGCGCAGTTGAGCGGGTTGATGGTTCGATCACTTCGATCGAATTGAGCCCAGTTCCATTGCCCGCTTCCGGCCTGTTGCTGTTTGGTGCTCTTGGTGGTGCTGCTGCTATGCGTCGCCGTAAGGCTCGTAAAGCAGCCTAATCGGCAGCTTTGCTCAAGTCTTTCGTTGTAGGACTTGAACGACCTAAAAACGAATGGCCCGGACGCTTTTATCGCGTCCGGGCCATTCGCATTTGTGCTGATGGATTTAATTGTTTGCTTACGCGTTTCCCGAAACTGGGAGTTTCAAGCCCCCAGCTCCGATAGTCCATGGGAAACACTCTCGGCGCGTTTAGCAGCGACATGACGCGCGAAGTTTTCAATGTCCTCGGCGCTGACGTGACGCCCGTACCATTGTGTAGGTGCGGGGGCAAAACCGTGCAAATCAGCCAAAAGGGATAGCCGGTCTGCATCTGCAATCGAGAGGCGCGAGCCGATACTGTAGTCACGATCTTCCCGTGCCAATGCTAGAAGCATGGTTTCCCCCAAACACCCCCAACACAGATTTTTTGGCAAGGTTTGAAATGCGCCAAGATCAACATCGAAAGGTGGTTGAATAAGGCCACCGTCAAAAACAAGCGCTGTCTGGTCAGGCATTATAGCATCAGAAACGTTCGGTGGGCGCGCGATATCGCAAACCAATGTACCGCGGGGTAGTGTCAATGGATCGATTAAAGACTTCTCGGAACTGGTGGCAACCAGAACAATATCGGCATCCAACAGCGCTGTTTGAAGAGAAGCCGTAAATTCAATAGGTGGTTGCTGCCCCAACGCTTTAAACGCCGCAGAGAACCGATTTGCGATACCTTTGCGATCTTTTCCAAGGCCCAGCCGACTTGCGATATTCTTTACTCTGGAAACCGCCTCGCCTGTTTCCAGTCCCGAATCAACCGGCAGATCCATTAGCAATTCATAGGTCTCGTCTGCCACATTCGACATAAGCTTAGGGGTGAAAGGGTTTGCCTCATTGCCGACAAGGGTCACGCGCCCCACGCGACGGGCAAGCATCATAGATGCCAAACGACCAATCGCACCGGCGGCTCCAATTACGACAACGTGGGCGTCTTCAAGCGGTAGACCCGCACGGGAGGCCACGTTCTCAATCCCCTTAACCGCAGAGATAGTGGTCAGAGTATTCCCACTGGTAATCCGCCCCCCCCGGCCAGTTGCCGTTTCACCACCCCGGGTAACGATGGACGTAAAAGCCCCGAGCCCAACACGGGTAAGCCCCTCATGGACAGCAAGATCAACGGCGCTTTTAATCATGCGCGTTGCCTCATGACGACCTGAGCCGCGCATATCAGAAGGCAGCATCGGAACCGACATGATCCAACCTTCCGCTGTCGCCCCCGTCTTCGAAGTGACTTTGGGCATGCGGCGGGCGAATCCAGGGCCCAATTGCTTCACCCAAGCACACCAATTCGCGAATTCTGCATCGCTAAATTGTCGAAAGGATGCGTCAGAGCGGTACACATCTTCCTCTTCGGTGTAATGAACCAAAAAACCGAAGCTCCCAGTCTGTGGCAAATTTGATGGCAGGCAGTGTGCCGCATCCTCCGCCACACTGCCGGAGGCTATTTTTTCGGCAATCGGCGTTGCGACGAGATGGCGAACAAGAGAGTAGTAGTCTTGCGAGGCAAGGATCCCGCAAACCGCGTCTAGCGCGTCAATTGCACGGTCAATCTCTAGTTGTCCCAGAATCAGGGTTGGCTGCAAGCGCATCACGTGGGTTTCGTTAAACAACGGCGCGGTTAAAAGCCCCTGAACATTAAACAGGTAAGAGCTGATCAGGGGAATCACGCCACCGTTGATACTTGAAAAAGCCATCGTCGCTGAATCGGTCCGCTCATCGAAACGGTGGAATTCCAGCCCCAACATGTAGCCACGTCCACGCACTTCCCTGATGACCCCGGGATATCGCTCCTGTAACGCTTCCAACCGTCCGCGCAGATAGGTTCCATTCGTCGCGACCTGACGGATAAGTGCCTGATCATCCTCCAGCAGCATATCAAGCGTCGCGTTTGCGACCCGACATGCAAGGTTATTGTTGGCAAAAGTGGAACTGTGGCGCTGTCCAAACCTGTCATCCCAAGCAGATGGGCGTACAATACAAGCACCGATCGACATCATCCCACCACCAAGAGCCTTGGCCAGCAGCAACATATCGGGCACTTCGTCACCGTCGGAACACGCAAAGAGCGCACCGGTCCGACCCAATCCGGTTTGGATTTCGTCGAGGATGAAAAGCACACCGTGACTGCGGCAAATAGTGATCGCAGCGTCAATGTAACCGTGCGGCGGGCAAATAACGCCGCCTTCCCCTTGAATCGGTTCGACAATAAACGCTGCAATATTGTCGCCCGCAGTTTCCAAACGTTCCCTCAATGCATCAAGGTCGCCAAAGGGAACATAATCAAACCCCGGAGCAGGTGCCGAGAAACCTTCTTGGTACAGAGGCTTACCTGTTGCCGAAAGCGCCCCAAGCGTCTTGCCATGAAAACCATTGTGAGTTGATAGAATTCCCTGACGACCAGACCGCAGTCGTGCCAGCTTTATGGCCGCCTCGACGGTTTCAGCACCGCTATTTGCAAGGGTAGTAATCGCCAGATCCCCTGGCGTTATTTCGGCCAACCGCTCTGCCAGACGTTCCGCCTCGACCGGCCGCAGAGGCTGCACCAATGAGGGCATTTGCTCAGCCCGCGCTGCATCCAGCGCATCCCACAAGGCTGGCGGATTATGGCCAAATGGCAACGCACCATATTGCGAGAGAAAATCGAGATACGATCGCCCATCCTCATCCACAAGAGTGAATCCCGAGCCGCTGACAATCTTTGCATCAAGCGCAAACATCTTCAATAACGAAGCACGTGCCGGGTTCAAAGCTGACATATCAAACTCCATTTTCTCATTTCAGGTAAAGCTGATCGCTGTAGAGGGGAGCAGTTTTGGTTAGGTAATCTCTTATCGTATAGGCATTTGTGTGAATATTTCGTTACTTCGGTCGGTAACATAGGTTAATGTCTCACCCGTTTTTATTGGCCAAGCGCCAGTGAGGATTTCTAGGGTTCCGTTACGTAAAGCAAATATCGTTATACGCTGTACTATGTTTGATCGAATACTCAAGATGCCGCAACCTAGGCGGTTTCATTGACCCGAATGCGGGCGGGATTTCGCTTGTATGAGCAAAAGCAAACCCGCAATTCCGCCAAATTTTTGATCGGGGCGCAATGAAATTAATCGTTAAGGGATTCCCTCTTGAGTTTGCCCCGCGAATCTTTCACGTTGAATTTGGTGCTGCAAAACTACCCCAGTGACCTCGAGGTCTTAACCGAATCGTTCTCGTCGGCGAGGCCCTTCCGGGTGACAAATGGCTGTCGATCCGCTCGTTTTTCGCCAAAAACCGGTGTTTCCCTACGTTTCCTACTGTAGCGGACCACCCTCTCACGAAGCATCATGGCAGCAGTCATCAAGACGTCCACCGCGACAAGGAGGGTAATTCTGCAGTAAGGAGAACAACTTAAGGGTGATGTATTATCGGATGCACGAAACGGAGGTTTAGCCCTGTGACAATGCCTATAGTATTATCTAGACCACCCAAGGTCCGGACATCCTTGGGGTTGTGAAACATGCACATAAAGTACTCAAAAAGCCTATTTAGGCAGCGATGGCTTCCTGCTGCGGTACAAAAGGCTTCATCGAGACCTGCTCACCATCAAAGGTGCAAAACGTGCCCGCCGGCACCAAAAGCCAATCTTCTTCATCCGTCTCAAGTGGCTCCGACACCACAGCGCGCCCTTGATGGGTTTGAGACCAGCGGTGATAGAGTGTCGGGGCCTTGTCATCGGTTGCGTAGCGGACGGCATATAGCTTTTGACCGTCGGAAAAGGCCACCGTCATCCGAATATGCGGAGCAGTGCCACGCGCCCTGCTCAATGCCTCAAACCGCGCGGTTGCGCGTTCCAGCGCCGCACAGGGATCGGCATCAAGCCCTTCGGAAAGTGCAACTAAGAACAGTGCCTCACTATCGGTCGCGCCGCGCCGGTCGGCGTAATATTCATCAGGAATCATCATATCGCCACAGCGGCGGAAATGTTCAAACCCTCCGACCTGGCCGTTGTGCATGAAGGACCATTGCTTGAAGGTGAACGGATGGCAGTTGTTGCGGCTGGTCGCCGTTCCTGTTGAGGCACGCACGTGGCCCAGAAACAGTCCGGAGCGCACCTGCTGAACGATGCTTTTCAAATTGCAATCGGACCACGCGGGCGAGACATCACGGTACTGCCCGGGTTCCTCACGCTCATCATACCATGCAAGGCCAAAGCCGTCGGCATTGATCGCCGATTTGCACTCGGTCGCGCATTGGCTTTGGTGGATGAGCGAATGGCGGGGGCGGCTGACCACCTCCTCCAGAAAAATTGGTTTGCCAATATAGGCTGCCCAACGGCACATAATAAAACCCCATTGCCCGGCGCGCTTGGTTGGCGCACCTCTATTTTATCTGCATATAACAAAGAAATCGTTGAAACAGGAGGGCAAACAGGCGCTTTACTCGGATTCCTCCACAATCATCAAATCGCGAGTACTGGCTCCCTTGGCATGTGCCATTGCTGCCTGATACGCCGCCGAGTGATAGCATTCGACCCCCGCCTCAAGGCTTGGAAAGCGGGCAACGACGTTGCGCGGCCGGTCATTGCCTTCCAACTGCACATACCGCCCGGCACGCGCCAAAAAAACGCCGCCATGGGCCGCAATCGCAGGCCCCGCAAGGGCTGCGTATTTCCCATAAGCCTCCGGATCAGTGACCTCTACATGGGCAATCCACAAAGCTGTCGGCATTTTATTTCCCCTCCAAAATAGACTCAATCGCAGAAATCGCAGCATCCGCACTGCCAATATCAACGCCCCCTGCCTGCGCCATATCTGGGCGCCCGCCGCCGCCTTTGCCGCCAAGGGCAATCGCCGCAGCCTTGACCAGCTCAACCGCCGAGAGCCTATCCGTCAAGTCAGCGGTCACACCGGCTGCAACCGCAGGCTTGGCACCGGTATCGGCAATCAGCACCACCGCACCAGAGCCAAGGCGCGCCTTCATCTCATCAATCAACCCCGGAAGGTCCTTACCGGAAACCCCCGTCAAAACCTGAGAAATCAGCTTTATCCCGTTGATTTCTTTCGCTTCTGGCCCTGAAGCACTGCCACCCATCGCCAGTTCACGGCGCAGCTGCGCCACTTCGTTTTCCAGCTTGCGGCGATCGTCCAGCAAGGCTTTGGCACGGGTCGCAAGCTCGGCTGGTGTCGCTTTCAACACCGCCGAGACCTCAGCCAGATTACCCATCTGCTCCTTGAGGTAGGCCAAAGCCCCCTCCCCCGTCAGTGCCTCGATCCGGCGCACCCCGGCCGAGGAAGCACTATCGCCCAGCAACACAAACAACCCGATCTCACCCAGCCGACCAACATGCGTACCACCGCAAAGCTCCAACGAATAGGTCCGCCCATCTGCGCCCTTGCCAGATCCGTCAAGCGCGCCCATGGAAACCACGCGCACCTCATCGCCGTATTTTTCGCCAAAGAGCGCCTGCGCCCCCAAGGCACGGGCATCATCCGGCGTCATGATCCGTGTATCCACCGGTGTATTCTGGCGGATATAGCTGTTCACTTCGGCCTCTACCTGCGCAAGCTCTGCGGCCGAGACCGCTTGCCCGTGGCTGAAGTCAAAGCGCAAGCGGTCCGGCGCATTCAACGAGCCACGCTGGGCCACATGATCGCCCAAAGCACGGCGCAAGGCCTCATGCAAAAGGTGCGTGGCTGAGTGATTGGCGCGAATAGCCGCACGGCGGGCATGATCGACCGTCAAAGTGGCACCCTGACTGGTGGCGACCTCGCCCTCTGTCACTTCGGCCATATGGATAAACAGGCCCTGGCTCTTTTTAGTATCGGTGATCCGTGCATTGCCCGTTGCCGTGCGCAAAACGCCCTCATCCCCGACCTGACCACCCGATTCCGCGTAAAATGGTGTCTGGTTCAAGATGATCTGAACCGATTGGCCTGTCGTCGCTTTTGCAACCTCTGCGCCTTCGGCAACCACGGCCAAGACCTGCCCCTCGGCGGTTTCGGTGTCATAGCCCAGAAATTCAGTCGCGCCGTGGGTCTCGGCCAGATCGAACCAGATCGCCGCATCCTTGGTCTCACCAGAGCCGGACCAGCTTGCCCGCGCCTTTGCTTTTTGCTCGGCCATCGCCGCGTCAAAACCTTCTGTATCTACCGCGCGGCCCTTTTCACGCAGCGCATCCTGCGTCAGATCCAGCGGAAAGCCAAAGGTGTCATAAAGCTTGAACGCCGCAGTACCCGGCAAATCCGAGCCCTCGGGAATCTTGGAAAGTTCATCATCCAGCAGCTTTAACCCACGATCGAGGGTTTGGCGAAAGCGCGTTTCCTCCAGTCGCAAGGTTTCCTCAACCAACGCTTGGGCGCGGGAAAGCTCAGGGTAAGCCGCCCCCATCTGGCGCACCAAAGCCGGGACCAAACGGTGCATAACCGGATCTTGCGTGCCCAACTGATTTGCATGGCGCATCGCACGCCGCATAATCCGGCGCAAAACATAGCCGCGACCTTCGTTGGATGGCATCACACCATCGGCAATCAAGAACGACGTCGACCGCAGGTGGTCGGCAATCACGCGGTGGTGCATTTTGCCGGGCCCATCGGGATCGGTGCTCGTGGCATGGGCGGAGGCCTCGATCAGGCTGCGCATCAGGTCGGTATCATAGTTGTCGTGCTTGCCCTGAAGCAGGGCGCCAATCCGCTCCAACCCCATGCCGGTATCAATGCTTTGCTTGGGAAGCGGCGTCAGAGAGCCATCGGCATGCTGCTCGTTCTGCATGAAAACGAGGTTCCAGATCTCGATAAATCGGTCGCCATCTTCATCTGCCGATCCCGGAGGGCCGCCCCAGATCTTGTCACCGTGGTCAAAGAAAATCTCGGTGCAAGGGCCGCAAGGGCCGGTCGGCCCCATCCGCCAAAAGTTATCATCGGTTGCAATACGAATGATGCGGTCATCAGTCAGGCCCGCAACCTTCTTCCACATATCTGCAGCTTCATCATCGGTGTGATACACCGTAACCAAGAGATTTTCTTTCGGGATCCCAAACTCACGTGTCAGCAATTCCCAAGCAAAGGGGATTGCCTCGGACTTGAAGTAATCCCCAAAACTGAAATTCCCCAGCATTTCAAAAAAGGTGTGGTGGCGTGCCGTATAGCCGACATTGTCCAGATCGTTGTGCTTGCCGCCCGCCCGCACGCATTTTTGTGCCGAAGTTGCGCGCACATAATCACGCTGCTCTACCCCCGTGAAACAGTTCTTAAACTGAACCATGCCAGAGTTAGCAAACATCAAGGTCGGGTCATTTCGCGGCACCAAAGGGCTGCTTTCCACGATCCGGTGACCATTGCGGTCGAAATAATTCAGAAAGGTAGAGCGGATATCGTTTAGCGATGGCATGAGGCGGCCCCTTGTCCGGCAATTTGCAGGTTTTGCCAACGTTTAACGACGCAAAGCAGCACTGTCCACTAGGCCAATGCGAAGAGCCGGGGATGCGCCACCCCCGGCTCCTTGAAAATCCGTCATTTGAAGGGGCTTAATCTTCCAGCAGCGGATCGCTAGCTGCGGATTCGTCGATATGGAAATCCAAACCATGCGAGGCGCGGATCTTATCTTCAATTTCCTTGGCCACTGTCGGGTTCAATTTCATGAATTGCTTCGCGTTCTCACGCCCTTGGCCAATCCGTTCATCCCCGTAGGAATACCAAGAACCGGATTTCTCGACGACCCCGGCCTTCACGCCAAGATCAATCAGCTCCCCGTTCTTGGAGATACCCTCGCCATACATGATGTCGAATTCCACCTGCTTGAAGGGCGGTGCCACCTTGTTTTTCACAACCTTAACGCGGGTGGAGTTTCCAACGACCTCATCACGATCCTTGATTGCCCCCGTCCGGCGAATGTCCAAACGAACCGAAGCATAGAATTTGAGCGCATTACCCCCCGTCGTCGTTTCCGGGCTGCCAAACATCACGCCAATTTTCATCCGGATCTGGTTGATGAAAATAACCATACAATTACTGCGCCCGATCGACGCTGTCAGCTTGCGCATCGCCTGACTCATCAAACGCGCTTGGGAGCCCATTTGCATGTCCCCCATATCGCCCTCGATTTCTGACTTTGGAACCAAGGCCGCCACCGAATCAACCACGATGATATTCACCGCACCAGACCGCACCAGCGTATCAACGATTTCCAGCGCTTGCTCACCCGTATCGGGTTGGCTGATCAGCAAATCATCCAGATTGACGCCCAATTTTTTGGCGTATTGCGGATCGAGCGCATGTTCGGCATCCACGAAAGCGCAAACCCCGCCTTTTTTCTGCATCTCAGCCACAACATGCAGCGTCAAAGTGGTTTTACCAGAGCTTTCCGGCCCATAAATCTCGATAATCCGGCCCTCGGGCAAGCCACCGATCCCCAAAGCGATGTCCAGCCCCAACGACCCGGTAGAGGTCGCCGCCACATCCATTACCGCATTTTCGGCGCCCAGCCTCATAATAGAGCCTTTGCCGAATTGACGTTCAATCTGCGCCAATGCGCTTTCCAGCGCTTTTGCCTTATCCATTTCGCGTTTTCCGTTCAGGTCCAGAAGATTTGCCGTAGCCATTTCACGCCCCTTTATTCCACAGCCGCGAAGGCGCGGCAATCACGGTTTTGTTCTCTTCTTGTTCTCACGCCATTCAGTGGAAAACAAGTGCATTTATTTAAAATTGCGATCTTTCCAGCTTTTACGCAAAATAGTTAAAGGTTAGTTTACAACACAAAGAAAGTTGTAAGGGGACGACATGCTGGTTTTCTGGGACCAAAGACTTGCTTTTCTGGCGACCCCAAAAACCGGGTCAACTGCAATTGAATCCGCGCTCGAATCCCTTTCGGCACTCGTTGTCCAGCGCCCACCGGTTCTGAAACACACCTCCGTGCAAAGGTATCACCGCTTCCTTGGCCCATATTTCGAGGTGGCCTCAGGCCATCCTTTTACCGTCGCGGCCTTGATGCGAGAACCCCGCGACTGGCTGGGAAGCTGGTATCGCTATCGCCAGCGCGACGACATTGCAGACCCAAACAAGAGCACCATCGGCAAAACCTTCGATGAATTTGTGAGCGCTTATTGTCAAGACACCCCTCCCGCATTTGCAGGGGTCGGTTCTCAAGCGCGCTTTCTGCGTTCCCGTAAAGGCCGCGGTGTTGACCACCTTTTTCGCTATGAAGATATAAGCAGCTTCATAGCGTTTCTCGAGGATCGCCTCGGCTGCGAGATCATACTGCCGCGCCTTAATGTCTCTCCCCCTGGCACATTGGACTTGTCAGCCTCGACTGAAGCGCTGTTGAATAGCTACGCATCAGAAGACTTTGCCCTCTACAATAGCATTGCCCGCGAAACGTAAGAGATCAATGCACCATTTGCCCCTGAACAACTGTCGCTAAGTCATTCAAAGAAAACGGCTTTGGAAGAAAAACAGAATTCGGTATGCGTGCTTGGTTTTCTGACAAGCAATCTTCTGCATAGCCCGATACAAACACGACACGCACATCGGGACGCTCGCGCAATGCTTCGCGCACCCAAGCCGGGCCGTCCATCCCGGGCATCACGACATCCGTAACGAAAACGTCCACTTCCAGAGACCTGTCTTCCAGCATCTTCAGCGCAACCTCGGCGTTTTCAGCCTCTAGCACAGTGTACCCCCGCAGGCGCAGCGCGCGTGAAGCAAAGGCCCGTACAGGTGCCTCATCCTCGACCAGAAGGACAATCCCTTCCCCCGGCTTATTCAACTGAACGGCTGCCGACTTTTTGCTGACCAAAGTGGCATCGGCGCTCGGCTCATTCACCGGAAAATACAACGTGAAGGTCGAACCCTTGCCCAGTTCACTTTCCACGAAAACGAAACCACCAGATTGCTTGACGATCCCGTAAACCGTCGAAAGCCCCAGCCCTGTTCCCTTACCAACCCCTTTGGTCGTGACAAACGGTTCAAATATCTTTTGCAATAAATCCGTTTTAATGCCGCACCCCTCATCAATAACCCGAATGATGGAATATGCACCTGCAGGAAGTGTCACGCGCTCCCGAGGCATGTCCTTAGCAAGCGTCAGCGCTTCCGTCTCAACCCGGATGACTCCGCCTTCTGTCATCGCGTCACGTGCATTGACAACCAGGTTCATTAAGACCTGTTCCAACTGGCGTTTGTCGGCCCGAATCATTCCCAGATCGGTCCCGTGGTTCAAGGACAGCTTCACTCGCTCCCCCACCAAACGGTTCAAAAGATGGGTCATATCGGATAGCACATCTTGCAGGTCGATATGCTCGGGCTTCAATGTTTGCTTGCGCGAAAAGGCAAGCAGCTGCCCGACCAAACTGGCCGCCCGATTTACGTTTTGGTGGATCTGAACCAAGTCCGCATATTCCGGATCATTTTGATTGTGACGCAGCAAGAGCAAATCGCAATGCCCGGAAATTGCGGTTAACAGGTTATTGAAATCATGAGCAATACCCCCTGCAAGCTGCCCAATTGCTTGCATTTTTTGGCTTTGGGCGAATTGAGCCTCAAGCGTTTTCAGGGCCGTCGCATCCTGTAGGATCGCCAGCACGCCCGGACGGCCATTATCTACAATCCGGCGTAGCGCGACCTGTACAAAGACATCGCTTCCCTCACGGTGCAGACGCATCACCTCTGCCGCGCTCTCTACACGCTCCGCAAGTACATCATCCATCCAGTCCGCCACAGAGCGCCCGAGCCCCTCAAACAGATCGTGAATAACCGGCAGATCGTCGCTCCCCAATTTGGTCAAGTCACGTGCAAAAGCATTGGCAGAGCGCATAGAGCCGTCTGCCCGAAACTTAATAAGTGCGATTGGAAGGTTCTCGAAGTCGGCAACCATTTCGGTGCCGTCTGGCCGTTCACGAACCGGAAGCAAATAAATCTCTCGCCGGTCCCCTGCACCAGTCACCTCCGCAAGAATCGCGCGGACCGGCCCATCAGCCGATGCCACCTCAACCTCTTCGCCCGACCGTAAAACCGGAGAGTTAAAAACGCGGTCCAAACGTTTTGGTCGTGCCCCGAGCAAACGTCGCGACGCATCATTAGCAAAGAGAACGACCCCGGATTTATTGGCCACCAGCATGGGCAGACTAAGCATTTCAGCCCCGCGCCCCGCCTGGGGGCGTTCGACAAACTCTTCCAGCCGCCACAAAAAGCGATCCGGTGCCAAGGCATGCACCGACAACCGCGTGTGCCCGCGCCGTGTCACAACATCTTCACGAGCGGCACCATGGTTGCGCGCGCGGTTTTGCAGCCGGAACAAAACCGAAGACGGGCTTGCAAAATGATCATTCAGACGCGAGGCAAGTGTACTGCCCTCCTCCGCCGAGAAGCGCTCCTTGGCCGCCGCGTTCAAAAACAGCACAACACCCAATTCATCCGTTGAAAAACAAGGTGTTGCATCATTGCCGACAAGGTCTTGCAGATTGCGGGCACGTTTACGATCACCGCGATCAGCCCAAAATACCAAGGCACGGATCAGCACAACAAGGGCAGCGAAGGTAATGCCGGCCACTGCAGCATTCTGGCGGATACCGATATCGCTGGAAAAATAGCTTACGACCAAACATGCAACCGCTGGCGCCAGAAGCAGCCATAGCTTTGCCCCCAGCTCCCGCGCTGTTTGCGCGACGCTGCGCCGAAATTCCAAGGCTCTTGCCACCCGTTCCTCCAACTATCAGTGAATTATGATCCTAGCGGACAAAGACTTAACCAGTCCTTAATCATATCCAAAACAATTGCAGGTTGTAAAAGATTTTACAGATTGCGCCGAAACCACGCGACAAAAAAACCATCCCCCCCGTCGAGTGGTGTCAACACACGCTCTGACGTCAACGACCAGCCCGGATTACGCCCAAGAAAGGCCGCAACTTGCGCCTGATTCTCGGACCGCAACAAAGAGCAGGTCGCATAGGCAAAAATACCGCCGGGCAGCACAAGCCGACTGGCCTCATCCATGATCTGCGCCTGCACGTCGTGCAATGCAGAGAGGCGCTCAGGGGTCAACGCCCATTTGGCCTCTGGCGCGCGACGCCAGCTGCCAGAGCCGGAACACGGTGCATCAGCCAAAACCAAATCAAAGGGCGCGGCCTTTTTCAGCGCAGGCGGCGCCAAAACTTCAATCCGCACGCCTGCACGCTTGGCCCTAACCGGCAAGTCCTTCATCCGGGTCGGGGCGATATCATGCGCATAAATTTGCGCGTTTGAGCGAGCAGCCATCGCCAAGGATTTACCACCACCGCCCGCACAGAAATCAAGCACCCGGGCCACACCATCCAGCGGAAGCATCTCAGTTATAGCTTGAGAGGCGGCGTCTTGAAGCTCCACCAAGCCATCTTTAAAAGCATTAGAATTCTGAATTCTGCGCGGATTACTTAAAACCTCAAGTGAGGTTTTTGCCAAGGAGGCGGGCTGCGTTTCTATCCCCTCGGCCCTCAATGCCGCCCCTGCCGAGACCAGATCACCTTTGCGCAGGTTCACCCGCAAGAAAACCGGTGCGCGCGACTGCAAGGCCTGCATTACAGGTACGAAATCCTCACCAAGCGAAGCGCGCAATTCAGGGGCCAGCCAATCCGGGCAATCCAACGCCGCCAACCCATCAGGTGCCGTACCGCATGCGCGTTCTGAGGGCGTCAGAACCGCAGGGGCATAGCCTTCCTCTGTAAACACAGTATCAGGCGCAATGCCCGCCGCCCTCAGCGCCCCCAAAACCAGACCGCGGCCGCTTTCTTCGCCGCCAAGCACGGCAAAGGAACGCTTGCAACGCAGCACATCGAATACGATATCGCGCAGCGCGTGGCGATCACCAGAGCCGGCAAAGCGGTTGCCCCGCGCCCAGTTCGTCAGGGCTTTCTCTGCCACTTCCCCGCCAACAACCTTGTCGAGGATCTCTATGGCGGCGGCATATCGTGCGGCGGGGGTCATCGCTTATCCTATGCGATAGTTCGGAGACTCGCGGGTGATCTGCACGTCATGCACATGGCTTTCCTTCAACCCGGCGCCGGTGATCCGAACGAAGGTACAGTTCTTGCGCATCTCTGCCACCGTGCCATTTCCGGTATAGCCCATGGCCGCCCGCAAACCGCCAACGAGTTGATGCACTACGGCCCCGGCAGACCCCTTATAAGGCACCTGCCCCTCGATCCCTTCGGGAACCAGCTTGTCACTGGCCGCATCCTTCTGGAAATACCGATCGGCAGAGCCCCGCGCCATTGCGCCCAAGGACCCCATTCCACGATACGACTTATAGGAACGACCCTGATAAAGGATCATCTCGCCCGGCGCCTCATCCGTGCCCGCAATCGCAGAACCAACCATGGCACAAGATGCCCCCGCCGCAATCGCCTTGGCGAAATCGCCTGAAAATTTGATGCCGCCATCCGCGATGATCGGTATATCACCGGCCGCACCGGCCGCATCCATAATGGCCGTCATCTGCGGCACGCCGACGCCCGCCACAATCCGTGTGGTGCAAATCGATCCCGGCCCGATGCCGACCTTTACCGCATCTGCCCCCGCCCCGATCAGGGCTCGCGTTGCCTCGGCGGTGGCCACGTTTCCGGCAACCACCTGCACACTGCCTGACTGCGCCTTGATCCGTTCAACCGCGCGCAACACACCTTCGGAGTGGCCATGCGCGGTGTCGATCACCACCATATCCACACCTGCCTCGATCAGCGCCATCGAACGTTCAAACCCGGCATCCCCGATGGTAGAGGCCGCCGCAACCCGCAACCGCCCCAGATCATCCTTGCAGGCATTGGGGTTGAGCACGGATTTCTCGGTATCCTTAAGCGTAAGCAAACCTGTCAGCTTACCCTTGCCGTCGGTCACCAACAGCTTCTCGATCCGCCGCGCCTTCATCAGTGAGATCGCCGCCTGCCGGTCTGCAGGTTCCACCAATACGGCCAGATTATCCGAGGACATCATCGCCTTGACCGGCGTTCTATCATCCGAGGCAAAGCGCATGTCGCGGTTGGTGACAATGCCGACGACCCGCCCCGTTTCGTCCACCACGGGAAAGCCGGTTACGTGATAGCGTTCCTGCAACGCCTTGGCATCGGCCAATGTCTGATCCGGTGTCAGGGTGATCGGGCTGTAAACAATCCCCGATTCAAACCGCTTCACACGGCCCACCTCTTGCGCCTGCTGCTCTATGGTCAGGTTGCGGTGCACCACGCCGATGCCACCGCCCTGCGCCATCGCAATTGCCATGCGCGCTTCGGTAACCGTATCCATCGCCGAAGACAGCAACGGGATGTTCATCCGGATGGATTTTGTAACATAGGTTGACGTGTCGGCATCCGATGGAAGAACCGAACTTGCAGCTGGGACAAGCAGAACATCGTCAAATGTAAGAGCCTCGCGAATCTCCATGAGATACCTCCGTGGGAGCGGTCGTTTGGCGGTTTGCTGTTTCACGCATGGGCCATAATGGCAACCCCCCTATCCCGAATTTCACGCAACAAGCGCGGGATAGAGGGGCTGACTTCACGCCGTGGCCGCGTTGGTTTTCGCCGCAAGCGCCCCTTTGCTCCAGGCCTGAAGCACTTTCGCCGCGATCAAAGGAACGATGCCGATGGATGCGATCAAACAGGCCAGGCCAGGCCAGGCCCAGCGATCGTCCGTCGTCGCAAGAACAAGCAAAAGACCGGCATATGCGGCCAGCGGAAAGGTAAAAGCCGCCCAAAGCGCCGAGAAACCAGAGGCCGTAATCCAGCGCGCCGATCCCACCAACCCCGCCAAAATTACTCCACCCAACAGCGCAAAGCCGGTTGCAAGCCCCTGCATTCCCAACAAATATGCAACCGTGCCCAAAAGAGAAGCCGGGGCCAAATGGATCGCAAGCAAGGGCCGCAAAGGCGCCGGCGGCACCCGTTTGATCAATTGCACAAGGCTAATCGCCCAAACACCGGCGGCCACCGCCCCCGTACCGATCAATATTCCCTTGCCCAGCCCGACAAAACCCAAGGGGCCCGCTACAAGCCCTGCAATGATAAACCCCACAAAATTCAAATGCCAAACCGGCGTCACGTGCCGCCCCTCTGCCGGCCCTCTGGCAAGCGCCATCGCGATCAATCCCGCCAGCACCGCATGAACAGCCAGTCCCGCAAACATCAAACCCTGCGCTGCGGCAAGCGAATATGGGAACAGCGTCGCCGCCAGCAAAAGCACCCCTAACGACATCGCCGCCAGTCCCGCACGCCCCGGCAAAATCGCCAGATCTTCCATAATCACAGCAGGCCTTTGGCGCAGCTTCAACAAATATCCCAGCGTGGCAAAAAACCACAATATGCTGACAGCCCCCAGCACCATCTCGGCAAATGCAGATGGATAGCCAATCACCTCCGCCCCACGTCGAAGCACAAGCCCAAGGCCAAACAACCCCATTATGGCCGGAAAGACCGCCGGCGGCATGCGTTGAAAGGCCCGCAGCTTTACAGGCGGGAATTGTGGGGGCGGGAAAATCGGCGCGCGTTTCATCTGACATCCTCAAAAGTTCACGATAGCTTTACCCTACCCCAGTCTCACAGGCATCGCGACCCGTTGTCACCCTCTCCATGGCAATGGCGCTTTGTGGGGCTCGATGCCCCACAAAGCGCCCGCCCCCTCACGGCAACACCAAACGCGTCGCCCCCGCAACCTGCACCAAAGCTCCGGTCCCCAGCTTGAACCGCGCAAGCGTCGCGCCGCCCTCGGTATCAATCGTGCCAAGGTTCACGCTTGCAACCCCTCGATCGCGCAACATCTGCCCCGCGCGCCACAACAGCGGACCATGCGCAAAAGCCCCGCGCCCCTTCGGACTGTTCCACCCCAGAAAATAGCTCGCCACCTGCCCATGGATCAAAAACACCATCCCAGCCTGCAGCGCCCCGCCCGAATGCCACCCCAAGACCAGCTTTTTCCCCGGCCAATGCAATGCCATTTCCCCCGGCAGATTACGATAGCCCCGGGCGCGCCGTTGCCGCGCCTCCTCGAAAACCAGCTTCTGCAAAGCCTTGTCATTACCAAGGATACGCGGCTGCACCTCCGCCTCGGCCTTCAGCAAACGATTGCGCCACTTGCCCTGCAATTGCGCCCGCAACGGGATGTCGGACATGCCAACCTTCCAGATCGCATGGCTTTGCGGCGTGATCAGCGGGATCATCCCCAGCCCCGTCAGCGCCTCATCCGGTGTTGCAACCGTCATCCCCGCAAAGCGCGCAAGCCGCCGCAGAACGCGCCGCTTTTGCACATGCGACAACTCCCCAAGCCAGATCGGCCCCTGCCCGATGACACGCAATCCCCGTCGTTGCATCACCTGCACCATCGCAAGCTCTGCCCCGTTTTCAACGATCAGCGCGCGGCCAACCTTGCCGCCCATAGCCGTCATCGCCTGCCCGTAACCCCAAGACTGGCGCAGCCCATACGCCATCCCGGCCACACGCGCCTGCCAGCCAGCCTCATCAACGCTATCCCATAAGATTTTCATGGATATGTTAAGACATGAGAAACCTAAACATCCTATTAAAACCCAAACCAGTGAGAGAGAAGATGCCCCCGATCCCCGCCCCGCGTTTTACACTTTGGGTCCCTGCCCTCGCCGCAATCGTGATAAGCGCGGTGTTCTTGGCCCTGCTCGGGGTCTTTTAACGGTACAGAAGTGAAACCCCGTTTTGAAACAGATGCACCTTTTCCGGCGCGGCTGTCAGATGCACGGTTGCGTGGCGCAGGCCCGCATGGATCCCCGGTAGCTTGCACAAGACCTGCCCCTTGAGATAGAGTAACGTCACCTCCCCCAAAGCCTCAATAATCTCTACCGCGCCACTGTAAAGCGGCGGGCCTTCGGTAGGCGTCAAATCCTCCGGCCGCACGCCGATAGTCACACCTGCCCCAAGGTCCCCCGCCAAGCTCGGCACCGCCGAGCGCGCCATTCCGCCACCGTCCAGCTTGACCACGGTTTGCGCCCCCGTCTCCACCACCTCCCCCGCCAAAAAGTTCATTGCCGGCGAACCGATAAACCCTGCGACGAACTCGGTCTTGGGGCGTGAGTATAGGTCCAGCGGGCTGCCGACCTGCGCAATCTGGCCATCGGCCAGCACGACAATCCGCGTGGCAAGGGTCATCGCCTCAACCTGATCATGGGTGACATAGATCATCGTGCTGTCGGGCATCTGCTCTTTGATCTGGGCGATCTCTATGCGGGTCGCCACGCGCAAGGCCGCATCAAGATTGGACAGCGGCTCATCAAACAAGAACACCTTCGGGTCGCGCACAATGGCCCGCCCGATTGCCACGCGCTGACGCTGCCCGCCCGAAAGTGCCTTGGGCAACCGGTCAAGATAGGGGGTCAACTGCAAAATCTCTGCTGCCTTGCCAACGGCTGCGGCAACCTCGGCCTTGGTTTTCTTGGCGATCTTCAATGCGAAGGCCATATTTTCGCGCGCCGTCATATGCGGATAAAGCGCGTAGGATTGAAACACCATCGCCACACCGCGCTGTGCAGGCGGCATGTTGTTCATCAACTGGCCGTCAATCTGCAATTCGCCGCTGTCAATCCGCTCCAACCCCGCGATCATCCGCAGCAGGGTGGATTTATCACAGCCCGACGGGCCGACAAACACGATCAGCTCCCCGCGCTTGATATCAAGGTCGATGCCCGTCAGAACCTTCACATTGCCGTAGGATTTCGAGATATTTACCAGTTTGAGATCGGCCATGTTTCTTCCTTTTCAACGCCGACCTATTTTAAGGATCCGGCCAACAGGCCCCGGACCAGATATTTCTGCATAGCAAAGAACACCAGCAATGGCACCGCCATGGTGACAAAGGCCGAGGCTGCCAGTATTTCCCACTCGCCTCCGTGCGAGCCCATCATGCTTTTCAACTTGCCCGTCAAAACCAGCTGGTCCGCGGAACTCCCCAAAAAGACCAAGGCCACCAACAAATCATTCCATGTCCATAAAAACTGGAAAATCGCAAAACCGGCAAGGGCAGGCAAGGTCAGCGGCAAAACGATCCGCAGGAAAATCTGGAAATCTGTGGCCCCGTCTATCCGCGCATTCTCGATAATCTCTTTTGGTAGGGTCACCATGTAATTGCGCAGCAAATATATCGCCAGCGGCAGGCCAAAGCCGGTATGCGCAAGCCAGACCCCGAGATAGCTTTTGCCGATGCCGATCTGGTTGTGAAATGTCAAAAGCGGGATGAACGCCATCTGCAAGGGCACCACCATTAATCCCACCACAGCCGCCACAATTAGGGCGCGGCCCGGAAACGCCATCCACGCCAAAGCATAGGCCGCAAAGGCCGCGATCAAAATCGGGATCACCGTGGCGGGAATAGAGACCGTTAGCGTATTGAAAAAAGCGCGCCCCAAGCCTTCGGCCCCGATGACCCGGCCATAGTTTCCAAAGGTGAACTTAGCGGGGGTAACGGCGGTTGCAAAAATCCGCATGCCTCGGGGGCCTTCCATCGGGATCGCGGATGTGATGGCAAAATCGCCATTGGCTGCCACGGTCACGGCCTCACCGCCTTGCGCAATCACGTGGCTGCCAACCGCATATTCGTCGGGGGATCGGATGGAGGTTCCAAAGGCTAATACCTCCCCACCTATACCATTAAATATATTGTCTTCAATGATATACCGACCGTACTTAATCCTTGCAATTTCGGGTTGGGCGGCACGGTACTGGATAGAATTCTCTGCCGGAAACATCGCTCGCCACCAGCCCGACGCGCTGATCTGATCACGGTCCCGAAAGCTGGAAACCAAAAGGCCAAAGGTCGGGATGCTCCACAGCACCACCAGCGCAAAAGCACAAAGATGGGTCGTGACAGCCAACCGCGATCTTGTGCCGGGCATCAGTGCCCCTCCCGCAGAGTGTTGCGAATGTTCCAGATCATGACCGGCGTGACCATCAACATAATAACGATCGCCACCGTCGAGGCCCGCCCCGTATCATTGCCGCGAAACATCCAATCAAACATTAGATTGGCAAGCACCTGCGTCCCCCATTGGCCATTGGTCATGGTCAGCACGATATCAAATACCTTCAGGACGGTGATGGTGACCGTCGTCCAGACCACCAAGATCGTGCCCCAAATCTGCGGGATCTTGATCTTGATAAAGATCTGCAAGGGCGAGGCGCCATCCAGAATAGCCGCCTCAACCACGTCCTGCGCGATGCCGCGCAAGGCCGCGGCCAAAATGACCATCGCAAAGCCGGTCTGAATCCAGACCAGCACAACCATCAGCAAGAACGAGTTGAGCACCGGAGAAGTAAGCCAGACCTGCGCCTCCCCCCCCATCGCCGTCCAGACGGCATTGAGCAGCCCGATCTGCTCTTGCCCGTCAGGGCGGTATTCATAGACCAACTTCCAAATCACAGCCGCCCCGACAAACGAGATCGCCATCGGCATGAATATCACCGCCTTGGCAAAGCCCCCCCAACGGATACGGTCAGTGACACCGGCCGCCACCAACCCCAAAATGGTTGAAGCGGCAGGCACAAACACAAGCCACATCAGGTTGTTAAACAGGCTTTCGCGGAATTTTGCATCCTGCATCAGCCAGATGTAATTCGCCGCACCGATGAATGTATCCCCCTCGGCATCCACCAAAGACAGATAAATCGACACCAAAACCGGATAGAGCAAGTAAACCGCCATCAGCACCAAGGCCGGCAAGATGAAAAGCCATGGCCGGATTTGCGCAGCACGGTTTAAATTGGCCCCCGCGCGTGGCCCCGCAGCGGGATAGATCCAATCAAGCACAATGTTGGACAAAAAGAAATAACCCGTACAGCCAAAGGCACCGATCAACACCGTCACAACCGTGATCCAGACCTGCTCCATGCCCCCTCCCTGTTCAGCCCCTTATCGCAAGGCCAAGACGCGCCTTACTTGAGGCTGTCCCATGTTCGCTGGATATCAGCCGCCACAGCGCGGGCCTCTTTGCCTGCGGTATAATCCACCATCCCAGTCCAGAACACACCCGCCCCGATCGCACCCGGCATCAAATCCGACCCGTCAAACCGGAACGTATCCGCCCCCAGCAAGACATCCCCCATCTTTCGTGCTGTCATATCACTGTAAGTGTCCGGGTTAACCCCTTTATGTGGCGTCAAAAAGCCGGATTGCGCCATCCACACCTCATGGGCGATAGGGCTTTGCAGAAAGCGCATGAAAGCCTGTGCTGCAGGGCTATCTTCGGTGATAACAAACAAGGTGCCTGAGCCAAGCACCGGATTGCCAAGCGCCTTGCTTTCATAGGCCGGAAAGTAAAAGAAATCAGCGTCTTGTCCTACAATCGTGTCTTCGGGAAAGAACGACGGGATAAAGCTTGCCTGATGGTGCAAATAGCACGCCGGAGGAGAGGTGAACAAACCTTTGGCGCTATCGCGGAAGTCCGTGATGCCAACGGCCCCCGCACCACCCGCCACATAGGCATCATTGCGCGCGAAGCTTCCGAAATCCTCAATCGCGGCGATCACTTTGGGGTCGTCAAACGGCATCTCGTTGGCAACCCATGCATCATAGTCTTGCGGCGGGTTGTTGCGCAGCATCATATCCTCAACCCAGTCGGTCGCAGGCCACCCCGTCGCCGGACCCGAGCCAAGACCGATGCACCAAGGTGTGCCGCCATCTGCCACAATCTGATCGGTCAGGGCCTTCAACCCCTCCATCGTGGTGGGCACCGCATAACCGGCATCCTCAAGGTTTTCAGGGACATACCAGACAAGGGATTTAACCTCGACCTTATAGAAAAAGCCAAACAGATCCGACGCACCATCCGGCCCCGCAAACGTCGCCAAATCGACCCAGGATTGCCCCGCCGCATAATTATCGCGCAGCCAATCTGCGGTATCCGTTGGTAAGGGTGTTAACTTGCCACGTTTTGCCAGATCAGCGGCCAAACCCGGTTGCGGGATAATGGCAATCCCGGGCGGAGAGCCTGCCTCCACATCAACCATCACGCGCTGCTCCAGCCCGTCGCCACCGTAGTATTCCACCTCTGCGCCGGTCGCGGCCTCAAAATAGGCGATCACGCTTTCAAAAAGCGCCTTATCAACCCCCGCCCATGTTCCGTCGATCGTTAGCCGTTGACCGCGCAGATCGGTGGCCTTCATCGCCTCAAAGTTATCCCAGTGAAAGCGCGCATCCTCGCCCGGTGTGAATTTCAGATCCTCTGCTTGCGCAGCACCGGACAAAAGCGCAATCGCGGCCGCCCCCATAAGATAGCTCGGTTTCATCCCTGTCCTTCCGGTAATTACGCACCTGCGCCACAAAAATAACTTCGGATTGCCACAGTCCGCCATTACCCTATCGTAGTCAATCATGGGTTGCATTCATGCAGCCCGAAGTGGGCTGGTTTGTTATAGAACCGGCCCCTTTAGCGATACAACTTGAACAACAAGAATAAGAGGTTCAACTTAGGGTGGCACATCGCCCCATCACATACCGAATTTGGCCTTCTTGCAGCACGCACCCAAAGCCCACATCAACCCATCCCGAAGCGGCCCTGTCGTACCAAGCTAAGGATCTGCCATGCCCTTTCCTCTTTCCCTTGTTGCCGATATCGGCGGGACCAATACACGCGTGGCGCTTGCAAAGGGGCAAGACCTGCTGTCGGATACCATCCGACATTTCCGCAATGCCGATTTCCCAGGGTTGGAGCCACTTTTACACAGCTACCTGTCCGGCGCGGGGGCCTTGGACGGGGCTTGTGTGGCTGTTGCAGGCCCGGTGAAAGATGGCGCGGCCACATTGACCAACCTCGACTGGACAATTGATGAGGCAATGCTGGAACGCGCGACGGGGGCGACAAAGGTTGCGGTCCTGAACGATCTTCAAGCGCAGGGCCACGCATTGGGACAGATTGCGCCCGAAAGATTGCAGCCCGTGATCACAGGCCCAGAGCTGCCCGAGGCGGTGAAACTGGTGATCGGGGTGGGCACTGGATTCAATGCGGTGGCGGTGCATGAAACGCCTACGGGCCGGCTTGTGCCTCCCTCGGAATGCGGTCACGCAGGTTTGGCGCTGCGGCTGCCGAAAGATATAAAGCTGGCACAATACCTTGAGGCCAAGCTTGGCTTTGCAGCGGTAGAGGATGTCTTGTCGGGGCGCGGTCTTGAACGGTTGTTCGCCTTTGTATCGCATGAGGCCGGTGATGGTGCGCGAAGCTCAGCGGCGCAGATCACGGCCGGACTGGCGCCTGATGTCGGCAATACATTGGCGACAGAGGCGGCGTGCCTTTTTGTACGGCTATTGGGGGCGCAGACGGGGGATTTGGCCCTGACGCATCTGCCCTTTGGTGGGATCTATCTTTGTGGCGGGGTGGCACGGGCACTTGGCCCACACTTGGCTGGCATGGGGTTTGAAACCGCCTTTGCCGACAAGGGTCGCTTTGGCCCGCTTATGCAAAAATTTTCCGTAACACTTAACACAGATAATGACGCAGCCCTAAAGGGTTGCGCCATTTATTTAAACCAAGACCTGCAGATGTAGACCCCTTATTTCAGGTGATAACATCAGGGCTACTGCGGCCAGTATATTCGGCAATCCCTGCCAGCCCGTGCGCGGCCTTGATCAGCGGGGCCAATGCGACTTGCGGATCAAGCTGCAAATCCCCGGTACCGGGCGTATAGCGATCCAGATAGACACGCAGGGTCGCCCCTTCGGTACCCGTCCCCGACAAACGGTAGACAACGCGGCTTCCATCCTCAAACAAGATACGGATGCCTTGCTGCTTGCTGACCGACCCATCCACCGGATCTGTATAGGCGAAATCATCAGCGGTGCGGATGGTCATGCCTTGGACCTTTTGGCCCGCAAGGCCAGACAAGCGCGCACGCAGGGCGGCAATCATGGCATCAGCCTTATCGGCCTCAATCGCCTCAAAGTCATGGCGGCTATAGTAGTTGCGGCCAAAGCGCGCCCAATGCTCCGCCAGAATCTCTGCCACCGATTGCCCGCGCACGGCCAGAATATTCAACCAAAGCAGAACCGCCCAAAGCCCGTCCTTTTCGCGCACATGGTCGGAGCCTGTGCCAAAGCTTTCCTCACCGCACAGCGTAACGCGCCCTGCATCAAGCAGATTGCCAAAGAACTTCCAGCCCGTCGGTGTCTCGAAACACGGCAGGCCCATCGCCTCGGCCACGCGGTCAGCGGCGCCAGAGGTCGGCATGGAGCGCGCAATCCCTGCAATTCCGCCTGCATATCCCGGGGCCAGATGGGCATTGGCCGCCAGCACCGCAAGGCTGTCGGAGGGAGAGACATAGGCCCCGCGCCCCAGCACCATATTGCGATCCCCGTCGCCATCGGATGCCGCGCCGAAATCAGGGCCGTCCTTGCCCATCATCTCGGCCATCAGCTCATGCGCCCAGGTCGGGTTCGGGTCAGGGTGCATCCCGCCGAAATCGGGCAAGGGGGTGGCATGGGTCACGGTGCCTTTTGCCGCACCCAGCCGGTTTTCCAGCACCTCTACAGCATAGGGGCCCGTAATCGCGCACATCGCATCAAAACGCATGGTAAACCCAGCCGCAAAGCGGGCACGGATCGCGGGGAAATCAAACAGGGTTTCCATCAAATCGGCGTAATCGGCAACGGGGTCCACGATGTCGACCTGCATATCGCCCAAAGTAACGGTGCTGATGCGGCCCAGATCCAGATCAGGCGCCTCGAACAGGGTGTATTCGCTTAGGCTGCGGGTGGCAGCATACATCGCCTCGGTCACGGATTCGGGGGCCGGACCGCCGTTGGACATATTGAACTTGATGCCGAAATCCTCATCCTCGCCGCCCGGATTATGGCTGGCCGAAAGGATGATACCGCCATCGGTCTTATTAAGCCGGATCAAATGGCTGGCGGCAGGCGTTGACAAAAGCCCGCCCTGCCCCACGATCGCGCGCGCGGCCCCTTGGCCCGCAGCCATCGCCAGGATGATCTGCACCGCGCGGTCATTGTAAAACCGCCCGTCGCCGCCGATCACAAGCGTTTTGCCTGCAACCCCGCCGATCGAGGCGAAAATCGCCTGCACAAAACATTCCAGATAGTGTGGCTGCATGAAAACACGGGTTTTCTTGCGCAAACCAGAGGTGCCGGGCTTCTGGCCGTCAAAAGGGGTGACGGGGATGGTGCGGATCATCAGCGGCTCCTGTCCGTGAATTATACTGTGGGACAGCGTTAAGCAGCATCTGCCCCTGCTTCGTCCTGTTTACGCGCATAATATCCGGCCCTGCAAGCCTGCCCCGAACAGTTCACGGTGTGGTTGTAATGCCTATCTGATCTAGATCATAGCCGCACAAACCAGACATCCCTAACGTCGGATAAACCAACGAGGGGCGGATCGCATGAGACTGACAGTACGGACCAATCTTGCCATGCGGACGCTGATGTATTGCGCCGTGAATGAAGGCCATGTTGTGCGCAAGCAGGAGGTGGCCAAAAGCTGCGATGCCTCGGAAAACCATTTGGCGCAGGTGATACATAAACTGGCACAGGCAGGCTTCATCACCACGGTTCGCGGGCGCAGCGGCGGGTTGAAGCTTAATCGCACGCCAGACTCGATCCGCGTGGGCGAGGTTGTGCGCAGCTTTGAGGCCTCGGTGCCATTCACCGAATGTATGGACAACAATCCCGATGCGGCCCCCAACTGCCCGCTTGTCGACGTCTGCCGTCTTAAATCTGCCTTCAGCACTGCGCTGGAGGCGTTCTATGCGTCACTAGACAGCCTGACCCTTGCCGACATGGTAAACGGGAATAGCGGCCTCAGACGTTTGCTTGCCGTGGCATGATCGCGGATTGTTACACTTGCTGCATCACCACCGGCTGATATTAGCCGGTTTTAGTGGCATAACGGCCAGATTTGCTTAATGACTGTGCATTCCTCTTGCCGCGCCGACATCACCTCATTAGATCGCCCGAAACTTGCCACATTGCCGCCCATTCAGTGCAGCAATTATAGGACAAATTTTAGAGATCTGGTTGTAGCAAGGCAACCGTCACAGATGGAATGATGATATGGCGACCTCTTCAACCACGACACAAACAAGCGGCAAGCCCGCCCCGCAACCAAGCCCCAGCACGAACCAGCAGCCGCCCAAGCAAGTCATCTTTCGTGATTGGGCTTCAATCTAAGGCCAAACTTGGAGCGCTGCGCCGACAAGCTGTTAGAGCGCGCCTTTATCCTTGGCCCATGCCCGCAGCAAAGTCGCGCGCATGGGCGGGATCAAAGCAATCTCGACCGCAGTGAACACATGCATCGTGCCCAGATCCCGGTCAAAGACCGCGTGATCGCTGACCCAGCCCCCCATCCCCAAATAACTGCGCAACAAGGGCGGCAGGCCGGCCTTGGCGCGCAACACATCCCCCCCGTGCCCGTCCAGCCCTGAACCAAACTCAAACACTTGGCCAGCCTTGACCCCGGGGCGCCATGCAGCGGGGGCCCGATGCCTGCTGTGCAGATATGCAAAGGCGTCCAGATGCACATCGGCCACGGCCCCCGCAAAAGAGGCGCAGCCGAACAAAAGCGTGATCCCCTCGGCATCCACCC
Source organism: Pseudorhodobacter turbinis (assembly GCF_005234135.1). Lineage (NCBI taxonomy): Bacteria > Pseudomonadati > Pseudomonadota > Alphaproteobacteria > Rhodobacterales > Paracoccaceae > Pseudorhodobacter > Pseudorhodobacter turbinis. Next base: position 252,368 of record NZ_CP039965.1, on the reverse strand, counting down.
GCCCCGTCAGCCAAGCCCACGCCATGCGTAAAATATCTGGATCCGTATGGTCGGGATGAATGCAAAACCGGCCCAGCTCCAACACCTGACCTTGATAGCTGCTCAACCGTGTCAGGTCATAAAACTGCGCGGAATAGCTGTGCGATATATCGCGGGCAGCCATCGACAGCACCCTGAAACAACACACCAAGGTATCAGAATGCGTATCCTCAACCAGAATATGGGTGCAGCGGGCATCAAAAGCGTCTTGGTCAGGGGCCTGAAAACACAGCGCGCGTAACGCATGGGCACGGGCCAGATCATGAACCCCCACCGCCTCGCGGACCAAATAGCGCCCTTTGCGCAGCTGCCCCACCGCATTTTCCTTTGTCAAAATCACACCGCACCCCAAACGCCAGCCGGGGTCAAACGTTGATTCGCGAGGCAAACGTTGGTTTTACTCGCCTAGAAAATCGCCGGCCTGAACACGGCCCACGTTGCTAAAGAGCTGACGCAAGAAGCTGATGCCTTTGATGTTGGTCTCGGTCACGCGGCGCGACAAAGGCACCACCCGCCCTTCGGCCAGACCAAAGCGTTCCACGTTTTCAACGATGCCACCCTGGTTGAAGCTGATGGCAACAACCTGCCGGTCAATCTCCTCGGGTTTCATGGGGCCAATGTGCTTGAACTTGCTTTGAACATAGTACCAACCACCATCATTCAACAGCCCCGCAGCAGAGGGGCGGCCAACCATCTCGGCCACATCTTCGCGGCTTGATGTGCCCACCTGGACCATTTCCAGATCGGCATCCATCGGCACATAGCCATGATCACGGTAAATCGCGGAACAGGCGGAAAGCAGGACAATCGATCCCGCCATGACCAACCAGGTTAGCCGCGCCTTTACCTTGCTTGCCTGCACTTCCATCGCACCCTCTTGCCTATAGGGGCGAAGCCCCGTATCCCGATCCGGAATTCCGGCGTTCCCCTTAGCTTACAGAAGGATGGGCTTTTGTTCAAGAAAGGAACGCAACTTGCCGGCGGCTTTGGTCCGTTAGCATGGTAAACCGAAAGAGACATGATGACACAAAGCAATGACAAGAGCCCGGATTACCGGATAGCACCAATCCCCTTTACCGATGCGCGGCGTGTGGCGGATCTGTCCAGCCGCAAGCCGACCCGTTTCGATCTGGCACCAGATCGTGCGATGCGGGTGGAAATCGCGAAATACCTCGAGATTACCTCCGCCTCCAAACTGCGGCTAACCGGTGAGATCCGGCCAAGGGGGCGGCATGACTTCACCCTGCAGGCCGTGCTGGAGGCCAGCGTTGAACAGCCCTGCTCCATCACCCTTGCCCCTGTGATCTCCGAGATCAAAGAGGACGTGCTACGCGTGTTTGTGGCCGATTGGAAAGACACCGACCGCGACGATATGCAGATGACCGAAGACGACAGCATGGAACCTTTGGGCGAGGCAATCGATCTGGGCCACGTCACGGTCGAGGCGCTGTCGCTGGCACTGCCTGCGTTTCCGCGTGCACCCGGCGCCGTGCTTGACGAAGCGCAATTCGCGGCCCCCGGCACAGCGCCCCTGCGCGACGGCGATTTGAAACCATTTGCTGGCCTCGCGGGCCTGAAAGCCAAGCTGGAACAAGGCAATGACCCAGATAATGACGACAACAGCGAAAACGGAGCTTGAGCCTGCCCGCATGGCATGACAAGAAAGGACTTGCGCGCGACCAGAATCGCAGTATGTTTCGCGCTTCGAGATATTGAGAGTGGATCAGACTTGCCCAGGACTTTGGGTTGTAGCCAGATCCCCAAAGAAAATCAGGGCGTTGGCCCTCAAAAGACCGAGGTTGTGGCATGGCTGTCCAGCAGAACAAAGTTACGAAATCCCGTCGCAATCAGCGCCGTTCCCACGATGCATTGGTCGCAGCTAACCCTGCCGAATGCGCAAACTGTGGCGAGCTGAAGCGCCCACACCACGTTTGTGGTGCATGTGGCCATTACGACGCACGCGAAGTCGTTGCCACCGCCGAAGAAGTCGATCTGGACGAGGACGCGGCGTAAGCCGTCTGTCATCGTTCTGACGCATGACGATTAGCCCCGACACCCCGGCAGAGACCAAACAGGGCCTTGACGGGCAGGCTGCAGGGCAAGTTGTTATATCGGTTGACGCCATGGGCGGCGACCGGGGCCCTGCTTCTGTTGTCGCGGGGTTGGTGCTTTCGGCGCATAAAAACCCACGTATCGCCTTTATCCTCCATGGGGATGAGGCGGTCTTGGCACCATTGGTTGCCAAACACCCCGAGCTGTCGGGGCGTTGTACGTTGCGCCATGCTGCGCGCACCGTTTCAATGGAAGACAAGCCCAGCCAAGTAATGCGCAACGGGCAAGGCACGTCGATGTGGTCTTGTATCGAAAGCGTGAAACAGGGCGAGGCGACGGTGGCCGTTTCTTGCGGCAATACTGGCGCGCTTATGGCCATCTCGATGATCCGACTGCGCAAACTCCCCGGCGTCAACCGCCCGGCGATCGCTTGCCTTTGGCCCTCACGCAGCGCAGGCGGCTTCAACGTGATGCTGGATGTCGGTGCGGATGTTAAGGCCGACGCCGAAGACCTCGTCCAATTCGCCACGATGGGCGCCTCCTATGCCCGCAACGGGTTGAACCTGAAGCGTCCGCGCGTTGGCCTGCTCAATGTAGGGACCGAGGAAAACAAGGGGCGGCCAGAGCTAAAGCAAGCCTATGAAATGATGCCCGCCGTATCTGCGGTAGGTGATTTCGATTTCGTCGGCTTTGTTGAAGGCGGTGATATTCCGGGCGACCGCGTGGATGTTATCGTTACCGACGGGTTCAGCGGCAATGTCGCACTGAAGACCGGTGAAGGCACGGCCAAGCTCCTTGCTGACTTCATGCGAGAGGCCTTTAGCGGCAGCTTCTTAACCAAAATCGCTGCGATATTTGCAATTGGCGCGCTGCGACGCTTGCAAAAACGGATGGACCCGCGCCGCGTGAACGGTGGCGTTTTCCTTGGCCTAAACGGGACTGTCGTAAAATCCCACGGCTCAGCAGATGCGACCGGCGTTTCGGCTGCAATCAAGCTGGCCTTCGATCTTGCCAAATCCGGTTTCAATGAAAGACTTGCCGCGCGCGTTGCATCCGCAGGGCAGGCAAGGCAGGATGAAGCCCAAGATATTGATAAGAGTGGGGTCATATGACGATTCGTGCAGTTGTAAAGGGCGTAGGGCATTATCTACCAGAGCGCGTTGTCCCCAACTCCGAATTTGAGGCAACGCTGGCAACATCCGACGAATGGATAAGAACCCGTTCGGGGATCGAGCGCCGCCATTTTGCCGCCGAGGGCGAGACCACCTCTGACATGGCGCATCTTGCCGCAGTTAACGCGCTGGATAATGCAGGGCTGTCGGTGGAGGATATCGATGCCATCATCCTTGCCACCTCCACCCCCGACCTGACCTTCCCATCGGTCGCCACGATGGTGCAGGGCAAACTAGGCATGACCCACGGATTTGCCTTTGATGTCCAAGCGGTCTGTGCGGGTTTTGTCTTTGCGCTGAGCACGGCCAATGCGATGATTCTGTCAGGTCAGGCGCGGCGGATTTTGGTGATTGGCGCCGAGACCTTTAGCCGGATCATGGATTGGACCGATCGTTCGACCTGTGTGCTGTTTGGCGATGGCGCCGGTGCCTTGGTGCTTGCGGCAGAGGAAGGGACCGGTGCGGTTTCCGACCGTGGCGTGTTGTCATGCGACCTGAATTCCGATGGTCGCTACCGCGAGATGCTTTATGTCGATGGCGGAGTTTCCACCACAGGTGATTCCGGCAAGCTGCGGATGCAGGGCAACCAGCTTTTCCGCCAAGCGGTTGAAAAGCTTGCCTCAACAGCCGAAACCGCGCTGGCAAAAATTGGCCTTACCGGTCAGGATGTGGATTGGATCGTGCCGCATCAAGCCAATCTGCGTATCATAGCCGCAACCGCTGCGCGCGTGGATGTGCCGATGGAACGCGTTGTGGTAACCTTGCAAGACCACGGCAATACCTCTGCCGCCTCTATCCCGCTGGCGCTTTCGGTCGGGCATCAGCGCGGACAAATCAAAACCGGGGACTTGCTGGTGGTTGAGGCAATCGGTGGCGGTCTGGCTTGGGGAGCTGCTGTGCTGCGCTGGTAGGGCGCATTTTTTTGCGAATTTCCCCTGCAACTGCGCCACACAAGCCTTTGATATTGACTTGGCTTTTTAAAACACGCATCCTTTTTCGAAAATCGGGGGATGTGTCATGACTGAAAAAACTTTAACGCGTATGGACCTAAGCGAAGCTGTGTTTCGTGAAGTCGGCCTGTCGCGCAACGAATCTGCAAGCTTGGTTGAAAGCGTGCTGCTGCATATCTCGGATGCACTGGCGGCGGGTGAAACCGTGAAAATCTCTTCTTTCGGGACGTTTTCGATCCGTGACAAGACGGCCCGCATTGGCCGCAACCCCAAAACAGGGGATGAGGTTCCAATCAGCCCGCGCCGCGTTTTGACCTTCCGCCCCTCGCATCTGATGAAAGATCGCGTGGCTGCGGGTGGCAAATCCTGAACTCTAAGGAACACCAATGACGAAATCGCCGGATGCCTTTCGCACAATTAGCGAAGTGGCCGAAATATTGGAAACCCCCGCGCATGTTTTGCGTTTTTGGGAAAGCCGCTTTCCACAGATTAAACCGGTCAAACGTGCCGGTGGTCGGCGCTATTACCGCCCTGAGGATTTGGCGCTTCTGTCCGGCATCCGTCGGCTGCTCCACGATGAAGGTCTCACGATTCGCGGTGTCCAAAAAGTCCTGAGAGAGCACGGCGTACGCTATGTTTCCGGCATCGCAGAGGACGAGGAGGCTGATTTCCTTGCCGATGTTATTGATGCAACGCCGGTAAAATCTTCTGCGCCGATTCCCTTGTTCCCACAAACGACAGAAGCCGCATCCGAGGCAGAGCAACCAGCACCGGAGGCGTCCGAGTCGCCCGAGCTCCCCTTCCCCGAGCCGCTTACACGTGGCGCCAAGACCCCTGTCGCGGAATCAGAGTCTATTGCCCCGCTCGTGGACACCGAAACCAACGCTCCCCTCGCGGAACCCACCAGCCAACAGGCCGTTGCGCCAGATGCCGCGCCCGCCCAAGAACCGGCTGAGGCTGCACCTGCAGCGGAAGCCCCCGCAGACGTACCGGCAAAGGAAGAAGAGGCCCCAGAGCCGCAAGCCGCCGCTCCCAAACCATTGCCCCCCGCCTTTCCGGACATGGCAGAAATTCACACTCATTGGCTTGCCACAGACCTTCGCGGCCTGCGCAAAGATGCCTTCGTCGGGAAAGCCGCGGAAACAGTCGCTGTTTTTCAGCGATTGAAGGCCCTGCGCAACCGCGTTGGCGACCTTGGCCGTGTGCCGCGGCGCTAATTTCTGCGAAATCGTATTTTCTTGCTTGCCCCCGCCCTAAATATCACTATTACAGCGTCTGTATCGGGCTATGGCGCAGCATGGTAGCGCGTCCGTCTGGGGGACGGAAGGTCGTGAGTTCGAATCTCGCTAGCCCGACCATTTTGAATACCGCCCGCCCTGTTTCAGACAGGCGCGGGCGGTTTCATATCCGGCAGAGGCACGCGCGCAAAGGAGTTGATGATGACCGGTGTTTTACCCTCCCAATCCCTGCGCGGCTTGATTGAAGCCGGTGCAATCTCTGCCCAGCCCGATCTGCGTATGGATCAGATTCAACCCGCCAGCCTTGATTTGCGTTTGGGAACCGTCGCTTATCGGGTACGGGCCTCTTTTCTGGCGGGGCGGGGCCGTACCGTTGCCGAACGCATCGCCGAATTTGAGATGCACCGCGTTGATCTTTCTGACGGCGCGGTGCTGGAGAAGGGCTGCGTCTATGTCATCCCGCTGATGGAACATCTTGCCCTGCCCGAAGGGCTGACGGCAGTGGCCAATGCCAAATCCTCGACCGGACGGCTGGATCTTTTGACGCGCACCATTACGGACGGTGGGGTCGAATTTGACCGCATCGCGCCCGGCTATAACGGCCCGCTTTACGCCGAAGTATGCCCGCGCAGTTTTTCAGTGCTGGTCCGCCCGGGAATGCGACTGAACCAGATCCGGTTCCGCGCGGGGCAAGCCGTTCTGGATGATGCCGAGCTGACCGCCCTGCACGAATCCTCTCCCTTGGTAACAGGGCCTGCGGTGATCTCTGAAGGACTTGGCTTTTCGGTCGATTTGCTCGCGGGCAAGGATGATCTGGTGGGCTTTCGCGCCAAGCCGCATACCGGCGTGATCGATCTGGACCGGATCGGCCATTACCCCGCCCGTGATTTCTGGGAGGATGTGCGCAGCCGCGATGGGCGCATCATTCTTGATCCCGGCGCGTTCTATATCCTCGTCAGCCGTGAGGCAGTGACAATCCCGCCCGATTACGCCGCCGAGATGGCCCCCTATCTTGCAATGGTGGGGGAGTTTCGCGTGCATTACGCAGGCTTCTTTGATCCCGGTTTCGGCTGGGCCGAGGCAGGCGGTGCTGGTTCACGCGGCGTGTTGGAAGTACGCTGCCATGAGGCGCCCTTCGTGCTGGAGCATGGTCAGGTGGTCGGGCGTTTGGTCTATGAGCGGATGGCGGCACGGCCACAAGCGCTCTATGGCAGCGGCATTGCCTCCAACTATCAGGGTCAGGGGCTGAAGCTGTCAAAGCATTTTCAGATGCCGACCTAATCGCGCCCTAGCGACCCAAGCGGCGGGTGATCTTGGCCGATTGACGCGCACGCTTGGCCAGATCGCCCTGCACCGGCTTGGAGGTGCTGCCCGTGCTGGCAAAATGGTTCACGGCTTTGTTGATCCCGACCTTCACAAAGCGTCGGATGATCTGGTTGATGACAATATTGATGATCTGCTGCATCGGCTTAATCCTCGAATAGTTCGCTTTGTCCTTCGGAGGACTCATCATCCTCATCTTGCGTCGGGGATGTGACGAAACCGGGGCGATTGTCGAGCAATCCTGCGGCGCGCAGCTCTTTGAGCCCCGGCAGATCGCGGGCGGTTTCGAGGCCGAAGTGATCCAGAAACTGTTCTGTCACCACGAAGGTAACCGGGCGGCCCGGCGTCATCCGTCTGCGGCCAAAGCGCACCCATTCCAGTTCGATTAACTGATCCACAGTGCCGCGAGACACCGCCACGCCGCGGATCTCTTCGATCTCGGCACGGGTTGCGGGCTGATGATAGGCGATAATCGCAAGGGTTTCGATCGCGGCACGGGATAGTTTGCGGGTCTCTACCCGTTCTTGATACATCAGATGCGCAAGATCGGGGGCGGTGCGAAACGCATAGGCATCCCCGACCTTCACCAGATGGACACCGCGCCCGTCATAGCGACGGCGCAGGCTGGCCAAGGCCTCGGCACCATCCGTGCCATGCGGCAAGCGCGCGGACACCTCGGCCAAGGTCAAGGGCTCGGCGCTGGCGAATAAGATCGCCTCGACCATGCGCTCTTGCTCGGCCAGCGGCGGGGTTGCGAAAAGGCTGTCGTTCTCGGTCATGGCTGCCCCCCATCACGTTTGCGGACTTGGATCGGCGCAAAGGTTTCGCCCTGCCGGATTTCAAGCTGGCCACCCTTTGCCAGTTCCAGAATAGCCGCAAAATGCGCGGCAGTGGCAGAACGACGGCGCGTGGCGCTCGTCTCCCATCCTGCGGGCAGCCAGTTTGTCAGATCGGTCCAGTCGCCCGCATAGCCAAGCAGGCCGCGCAACCGCTCCAGCGCCTCTTCCATCGTGAACACATTGTTGCGGTCCATGACAAAGGGACGAAAGTCATCGCGGGTACGAATGCGCGAATAGGCCTGCATCAGGTCCATCAAGCTGGCGGAATAGTTGATCTTTTTACGGCGGGTCACATCTTCGGGCAAGCCACGCACAAAGAAGTCCCGCCCCTTTTGATCGCGCGCCATAAGCTGTGCCGCCGCCTCGCGCATCGCTTGCAGACGTTCCAGCTGAAACGCCAGATGGGCGGCCAGATCTTCGGCGCTGGGGCCATCGTCACTGGGATCAGGGGGCAGCAAAAGGCGGGATTTAAGGTAGGCAAGCCAGGCCGCCATAACCAGATAATCCGCAGCAAGTTCGATCCGCAAGGCACTGGCTTTGTTGAAAAATATCAAGTACTGCTCTGCCAGTTGCAAAACCGAAACCCGGCGCAGATCAACCTTTTGGGTGCGTGACAGGCTTAGCAGCAAATCAAGCGGGCCTTCAAAACCGTCGACATCGACGATCAAGGCCTCTGCCGCCAAGCGATTGGCAACGCTTTGCTGTTGTTCTGCCCCGTGCTGCGCCATGTCCTATCCGTTCACAAGGCCCGAAAGATCGGCACGCAGGGCGGCAATGTCAACCGTTTGCGGGGGGCAACGCTGTGCCAAGGCCGCCTCGGAGCGGGCATGCGCCTGTGTGCTCATTGGGCCCGCCGCCTCCACCACCTGCATCATCTCGGCCATATCGCCACTGCAATGCAGCGCAATATCAACACCCGCCGCAATCGTCGCCGCAGCCCGTTCTCCCAAGCTGCCCGCCAGCGCATTCATCGACAGATCATCCGAGACCAAAAGCCCCTCAAAGCCGATATCCCGCCGCATCAACTGCACCATTGTGGATGAGGTCGTCGCCGGATTTTCAGCATCAATCGCATCATAAATGATATGCGCCGTCATCGCGATCGGCAGGTCATTCAGCGCGCGGAAAGGGGCGAAATCATGCGCCTCCAGGACCTCTCGCGGGGCAGAAACATGGGGTAATGCCTTGTGGCTATCAAGACTGGCGCGACCATGGCCCGGCATATGCTTTACAATCGGCAAAACGCCGCCCGCCAAATGGCCCTTTGCGGCAGCGCGGCCCAAATCTGCAACCAAGGAGGGGTCTTCGGAAAAGCAGCGGTTGCGCAAAAACGGATGCGTCACAGCCGAGGCCACATCGAGGCAAGGGGCGCAGTTCACATCAATACCCACGCCGTGCAATTCAGAGGCGATCAAACGGTAGCGCAGCTCCATCGCGCGGCAGGCGGTTTGGTGGCCCTGCCCCGGCTTGGCCGTTGCCATCGCCAATTTCACCATTTCCAGCGGTGCCAGCCATTCCGACCAATGCGGCGCGCGCAAACGCTGCACCCGCCCGCCCTCCTGATCGACCAAGACAGGCGCATCACGGCCCACGCATTCGCGCAGTTCTGCCGTCAGGCGGCGCAACTGTGCCGGATCCGCGACATTGCGGGCAAACAGAATGAAACCCCACGGGTTCACCGCGCGAAAAAAGGCCGCTTCCTCTGGCAAAAGAGTGGTGCCGGAACAGCCAAGGACGGCCGCGCGGGTTGTCATCGCACGGCTACAGGGATGCAGGCGGCGCGCTCTGCCACCAAGGCGGAACAAAAGCGGCGCGAATCTGCTTCATCATCAAAACCGGCGGCGCGTAGACGGTAGAATGTGCGCCCTCCGCTTTTCGCAGATTGGACGATGCGGGTTTTGCCGACCAACAAATCGCCGAATTTCCCAGCAAGCCGGTCCCATTCCTTACGTGCGATCTCGGCGCTGTCAAAAGCGCCAAGCTGCACCAACCGTGTTCCCGAGGCAAGGTTTTCACCGGTAATCTCGGTCGCAACAGGTGCGCGGGCCAACGTTACAACGCCCGAAGGCCGTGCACGCGGGCGCGGCGATTGGGCAAGCGCGCCTTTGGGAAGGTTGAAGGCAGGTTCTGGCGCGGCCTCTGCGGGGGTGCCGATATCGGCAGATAAGGCCACTGACCCCTCCGCAAGCATATCAGCCAAAGCGTTGATGTCCGTATCAGCGTCCAAGGTCATCCCACCGTTCGCAGGCAGATCTGTGCCGGTTGCGGCAGCCACAGTTGTATCATCCTCGGTCAGGCCAACGGGCTCGGGCGCCAAAATCAGGCGATCCGCGGGGGCAGAGATGCCGCCATCTTCAGCCACGGCATTCACCGAAAGCCCTTGATTGCTGGCGATGACACCGCCCGGATCCTCGGGCGCGACTCGCATCGGGCCTTCCATTGCGCGCACCACCGGAATGCCGGTCATGTCACGCACCGCAAGGCGGTAGCCCCAATAGCCAAGTCCCAAAACCAATGCGATAGAGGTTGCCGCCCCCGCCATGCCAATAAGCCGCGCCGTCCGCGCGCCCATGCCAATAGGGGTGCCAAAATCACCATCGAACCCGTCGAATTCTACGTCTGCCATGCTCTGCCTCACTGCGGGGGCTTTTGAATACCCCGCTGTCTTGCCTGTTTTTCACACCGGCAGGGACGCTTTTATCAGCGCATTTCCTCAACCGGAGTGACGCCCAAGATAGCGAGGCCCGCAGAAATCACAACGCCCGTAGCCCGTGCCAGTGCAATTTTAGACTGAGTTGTTGCAGGATCGTCCTGAATGAAGCGTAATTCCGGCTCATCCTTGGCGCGGTTCCACAATCCGTGCAGATCTGCAGCCAGATCATAAAGGTAAAATGCAACTCGGTGCGGCTCATTTCCGCGGGCGGCAATTTCTACCAAGCGCGGCCATTCGGCAATCTTCTTGGCCAAGGCAATTTCCGCCGGATTGGACAAGCCGCCCAAATCCAGACCCGCCAATGTGGCATCCGACACATCAATCCCAGCAGCCTGCGCCTTGCGCATCACCGAGTTGATCCGAGCATTGGCGTATTGCACGTAGAAAACCGGATTGTCCTTGGATTGCTCCATCACCTTGGCGAAATCGAAATCAAGCGGGGCATCGTTCTTGCGGGTCAGCATCACGAAACGGGTGACATCCGCACCCACCTGTTCCACCACGTCGCGCAGGGTAACAAAGGTACCCGCACGTTTGGACATCTTGAAGGGCTCGCCGTCTTTCCACAGCTTCACCAATTGGATCAGTTTGACATCCAGCAGCACACGCCCGCCCGAAAGCGCCGAAACAGCCGCCTTCATCCGCTTGACATAGCCACCGTGATCGGCGCCGAAAATGTCGATAAGCTGGTCAAAGCCGCGCTGTACCTTATTGTAATGATAGGCAATATCGGGCGCGAAATAGGTCCATGCCCCATCCGATTTCATCACCGGCCGGTCGACATCATCGCCATGCGCGGTGGAGCGGAACAAGGTCTGCTCACGCGCTTCCCAATCTTCGGGCAGCTTGCCTTTTGGCGGCTCCAGCGTGCCTTCATAAATCAAGCCCATCTCGCGCAGGGTGTTGATCGCGGCCTCGATCTGGCCGGTGCCGTATAGCGCTTTTTCTGATGAATAGACGTCCATCTCCACGCCCAAAAGCGCCAGATCATCGCGGATCATCTGCATCATCATCTCGGTCGCGAACAGCCGCACGTCTTGCAGCCAGACCTCTTCGGGTTCGCCCAAAAGGCTGTCGCCCCATTTGGCCTTCATCGCCTCCCCGACCGGAATAAGATAATCGCCGGGGTAAAGACCTTCGCGAATTTCGGGTTCTTGCCCCAGTGCTTCGCGGTAGCGTTCAAAGGCCGAACGTGCCAGCACATCAACCTGCGCGCCACCGTCATTGATGTAATATTCGCGGGTCACATCATAGCCCGCAAAGGCCAAAAGCCGCGCCAGCGCATCACCAAAGACAGCGCCGCGCACATGGCCCACATGCATCGGGCCGGTCGGGTTGGCCGAGACGAATTCCACATTGACCTTAATCCCCGCACCGATCGCGGCACGCCCAAAGGCATCCCCGGATTTCAGCGCCGAGGTCAGCAGCCCCGCCCAAACCGAAGGCACCAGTGTCAGGTTCAAGAACCCCGGCCCCGCGACTTGCACATCAGCAATCCGCTCGTCGGCCGCCAAACGCGCGGCAAGTTTCTCGGCAATCACGCGCGGCGACAGCTTGGCAGGCTTGGCCAGAACCATCGCGGCATTGGTGGCCATATCGCCGTGGGTTGCATCACGCGGCGGCTCTACCGCAACGGCGCCCAGCTCCAGCCCGGCAGGCAGATCGCCCGCCGCCATCATTGCTTCAATTTCGCTAATGACCAGCGTGCGAATATCAGAAAAAAGGTTCATCGGTTCCGTCCTTTGGATCCCTGATGGGATGCCAGAGGGGAGGCCCTTGGTCAATGCCCTGCCGCACCTCATGGCAGGGCAGAGCATGTTTTTCATCCAGCAAAAGCGCGGATCACCCTTTGTCCTGAAAATCCTGCGGTGGCGCGGCCATATCTTGAGGCGGCGCACCAACAGGCCTTGCACGGCGAAAGTAATAGGCCTCACGGGCGCCGAAATAAAAACCGACCACCGCCCCCAAAAGCCACCAAAGCGGGTCCGGCACAAGGTTGAGTCCCACCATCCGCTTGCCAAAACTTTCCGGCTCTACCATGGCATAGACAAACAGCCCCAAGGTACCAAAGGCCAAAAACGGGCGTGGGAGGCGGTTTAACCCGTTGACCATCCGATCAAACCAGCCAAAGCCGGGATCAGCATAGGCCATCTGCGGCCCGCCTGATTGCCTGCCGGAAGAGTTAAGCATCTCCGACACCCCCCTTGCGGCCTGGCCCAAAATTGAAGCCGCAGCGGCTCCGCTAAACAGATTGGGCATCAGCGCCATGATGCCACCTCCCCGGTGTCCTCAACGGGCATGCCCGAAAGGGTAAGGGCAGAAAGGTAAATTGTGGGAAATGTCTGCATAATCCGGCCTCCGTACCGGAGTATATTCCCCGGCTTGGGCGTCAGATTGTGTCAGCACCGCTTAACAGCGCGAAAATCAACCGCTCGGTGCTTGGTAAACACCTTGATCCTTCAGCGCGTCCATCACCTCTTTGGGCATATAGGTTTCGTCATGCTTGGCAAGGATTTCGCTGGCAATGAAGACACCGTCAACCAGCTTTCCAGTGCCGATCATACCCTGATTTTCAGCGAAAAGATCGGGCAGGATACCGGTAAAGGCAACGGGCACGGTCGCGGCCCCATCCGTCACGCGAAAGGTAATGGTTTCACCCTGCCCGCGCACCAAAGAGTTTTCCTCCACCAATCCGCCCAGACGGAAGGTTTCAGTGGCGGCCGGCGGGTCTGCCATCACCTGCGCAGGGGCGCGAAAGAAATTGATTCCATCCCGCATCGCATAGCCGATAAGTCCCGTAGAAAGGCCGAGCGCTATAAAAGCCAACAGAATAACTTGAATCCGGCGTTTCTTTTTTAGGCTTTTCATCTTGTTACCACCACTGTGCATGCGTTCACGCCCAAGCTTACCACATTTGGCGCATGAGGGCATGGGGCGTATCGTAGCAGGCTTTAGGCTGCTTCAAAACCTATTTTGCGGCGCAGGAACTGGGTGGCCTTATTGCCAACCCGCACCGGATCGCCAGTGGTCAAAAACCGTGTTTCTTTGCCCGCGCCACGCATCTCCGGATGACGTTCCAGATAATCCGACAAGGCGGCGGCAACCAAATTGGGTTGTGAAAACACTTTTACGCTTGGCCCCAAAGCTTCGGCAAAGGCTTTTTCCACCAAGGGGAAATGCGTACACCCAAGAACTGCCGCATCCGGTGCAGGCATCCGCCGCATAAGGGCCTCAACATGCGATCGCACCAAAGCCTCGGCCAGCATTTCGTCGCCCTGCTCCAGCGCATCGACAAGCCCACCACAGGGCTGCGCCTCCACATCGACACCGATGGCGCGGTAAGCCAGTTCGCGCTGGAAGGCGCGGCTGGCCACTGTGGCGGGCGTTGCGAAAAGCGCGATATGCTTTACGTCGACCTCTCGCGGCGGCGAGTTATCGCCCCATTGGCGCTCGGTCACCGCCTCGATCATCGGCACGAAAACACCCAAAACCCGCTTGTCACTGGGCAACCAAGTTTCCTGCATTCGCTTGAGCGCCGCCGCCGAGGCCGTGTTGCAAGCCAAGACTACCAGATCGCAGCCCTCTTCCCACAGCCGTTCGGTCGCGGCACAGGTCAGGTCGAAAATATCGTCGGATGTGCGGGTACCATAAGGCGCATTCGCGTTATCGCCCAAATAGATAAACGCCTGATCCGGCATATGTTTCATCAGCGCATCCAGCACCGTCAATCCGCCAAGCCCGCTGTCGAAAACCCCAACCGCCATATAATCGCCCTCGTGTCTGGAGTTGCTCCATTTGGGCGACCATACGCCTGCGCGCGCCGGTGTGAAAGACCCCGATTATTCCGCTGCCTGCAACGGACCATCCAAGCCCTTGCGCCAATCTGCAAGCAATTGCGCCCGTGTCTCGGCAGCCTTCAGCGCATTTGCATGTTTGACCGGCCCAAAGCCCCGTATTGTCAGAGGGAGTTCTGCCAATGCCTTGGCAATATGTGATTTCTCCGGATTAAAGCTATTAAACACCTCATGCATATCGGCCTCATACTCCGCGATCAGCGCATGTTCCATCCGCCGCTCTACCGATTGGCCAAAGGGGTCATACCATTTACCCCGCAGGGCACGCATGCGAACCAGCATCCGGAACAAAGGCACAATCCACGGCCCGAAAGCGCGCTTTTTCGGCCGCCCCAAGGCATCGCGCCCCGGCAGGAAAGGAGGCGCCAGATGGAAGGTCGGCTTCAACTCTCCGTCAAACTCATTCCTCGCTTTCTCTACGCTGTCGAGATGAAGGCGCGCCACCTCATATTCATCCTTGATTGCCAGTAGCTTATGATAGCCTTTTGCCACGCTTAATTTTAAGGTCTCTGGCGCTTCCTCAACCAGTTTCTCAAACTTGGCGACACGCTCGGCATCGCCGTAATCACGCAGATGCGCAAGGCGGAACGCGATGGGATCGGCGGCATCAGCCACCTCAGGCGCAAGGATTTTCGCCACCGCATCGGGATAAGAAACGGCCCAACGCCCCAAGGAAAACGCCCGCAAGTTCCGTTCCGGGCCCGCACCATTCAATGTGATCGCCGCAGAAATAGCCTCCAGCGACAAAGGAATAAGGCCCTGTTGCCACGCGGCCCCAAAGACCAACATGTTGGAGTAGATGCTATCGCCCAGCGTCGCCCGCGCCAATTCGGTCGCATCGAAAAACGCCACCCGTGAATTTAGTCGTGCCTCAAGAGAAAGCTGCAACCTATCGGAAGGTATCCTAAATTCTGTATTTTGCGTGAACTCTCCGGTGATAATCTCATGGCTGTTGACCACAGCGCCTGTGCGGCCCGTTGTCATCAGCCCAAGCGTCTTTGCCCCCGCGCTCACCACCAGATCACCGCCAATCACGGCATCGGCCTCGCCCACAGCCACGCGGATGGCGGAAATATCAGCGGGGCTTTCGGCAAGGCGGCAATGGATATGCACCGCACCGCCCTTTTGGGCCAGCCCCGCCATTTCCATCATCCCCGCGCCCTTGCCATCAACATGCGCCGCCATCGCCAAGATCGCGCCGACCGTCACAACGCCCGTTCCGCCAACGCCTGTAATCACCACGTTATAGGTCCCGTTTATCAACGGCAAAACCGGATCCGGCAAATCGGGTAGATCAATCTGCGCAGTCGCGGCCCTTTTAATCCTTGCACCCTCTAACGTTAGGAATGACGGGCAAAACCCTGAAACACATGAATAATCCTTGTTGCAGGATGATTGATCAATTGCCCGTTTGCGACCCAATTCGGTTTCCACTGGAACAATCGACACACAGTTCGACTGCACCCCGCAATCCCCACAGCCTTCGCAAATATCGGTATTGATAAACACTCGCTTGTCCGGATCAGGAAACAACCCGCGCTTGCGACGACGCCGCTTTTCGGCCGCACAGGTCTGGATGTAAACAATGACGGATACACCTTTGATCTTGCTAAACTTCTCTTGCACCTCAATAATCGCATCACGGGTGTATTTTTGCACCGACGAAGGAAAGAGCGACAGGTTCACCGCCTGTTTCGGATCATAGACCACCGCGATATTTTGCACGCCCATGGCCTGCACCTCTGCGACGATACGGTAAGCATCCAGATCGCCCTCATTATCCTGACCGCCGGTCATGGCAACGGCATCATTATACAGGATTTTATAGGTGATATTGGTTCCCGCGGCCAAGGCCCCACGAATGGCAAGAATGCCCGAGTGGTTATAGGTGCCGTCGCCAAGGTTCTGGAACACATGTTCGGTCTTGGAAAACGGCGCTTCGCCGACCCAAGACATGCCCTCGCCGCCCATCTGCGTCAGCCCTGACGTCCCGCGATCCATCCAGAGCGCCATGGTATGACAGCCGATGCCGCCCCCCGCACGCGCACCCTCAGGCAAGAGCGTGGAGGTGTTATGCGGACAGCCCGAACAAAAATAAGGCAAACGCGCAGCGATATCCTCGGCATTGTCGGATTTCGTTACCTGATCAAGACGTTGCAAGGCGTCCTTCAACCTGTCTGTGCCGCGTCCTTCGTCAACAAATATCCCGCCCAGCTTACGCGCGATCATCACCGGATCCAGCGACATCGGCACCGGAAACAGCACCTCCGCCTCAGGCGAACCCTTGCGCCCGCCCCAAACACGTCGCCCGCGCCGGTCATCGAAAATCGATTCCTTGATCTGCACCTCGATCAGCTTGCGCTTCTCCTCGACCACGATGATCAGGTCCAACCCGTCGGCCCAGTCGTGAAAGCTGTGCATATCCAAAGGCCAAGGCTGCCCGACCTTATAGGTGGTGATGCCAAGCCGCTCGGCCTCGGCCTCATCAATCCCCAGCAGCGACAGCGCATGAACCAGATCCAGCCAGTTCTTGCCCGCAGCAACCAGCCCGATCTTCGCCCCCGGCTTGCCCCAAACCCGGCGATCCATACCATTGGCGCGTGAAAACGCCTCGGCAGCAAAGCGTTTGTGATTCACCAAACGCTCTTCCTGCGGCACCCAATGGTCGGCAAGGCGAATGTTAAGCCCCCCCGGCGGCATCGCGAAATCGGGGACCACAAACTGCATCCGATCAAGCCGCGCATCCACCACGCTTGTCGCCTCGACCGTGTCTTTCATCAATTTCAAGCCAGTCCAAAGGCCGGAAAACCGTGACAAAGCATAGGCGTACAGCCCGTAGTCAAGAATCTCCTGCACCCCTGCCGGCGAGATAACCGGAATTGAGGCGTCCACCGCTGCCCATTCCGACTGATGGCAAGTGGTGGAGCTTTCGCCCGTATGGTCATCACCCAAGGCCATAATCACACCGCCATGACGCGAGGTGCCCGCAAGGTTGGCGTGGCGCATCACATCACCCGAGCGATCCACCCCCGGCCCCTTGCCGTACCAAAGGCCGAACACACCGTCAAAACGCCCTTGCCCGCGCAGCTCTGCCTGCTGCGAGCCCCAGATCGCGGTCGCGGCCAGATCCTCATTCAAGCCCGGCTGAAAGGTGATATCGGCGGCCTGCAGTGTTTTTTCCGCGCGCATCATCTGCTGGTCCACCGCACCCAGCGGCGACCCGCGATACCCCGTCACCAAGCCCGCCGTGTTAAGCCCCGCCGCCGTATCGCGCGCCTTTTGCATCAGCATCAGCCGCACCAGCGCCTGCGTCCCGTTCATAAGCACCGGCGATTTGGTTAAATCCAGCCGGTCATTCAATGAAACCTCATGCTTGGTCATGGCACACCTCCCCGCAAATGCTTATAGACCCCCAATATAGGTCAAAACATATGACCTACCAAGCGGAATTATTTACCCAGATTAACCCTTTATTCACCAATCACAGTCGATAGTTGGTGTGGGTCGTGGTATTCTACGCGAAATAAGGAAGAGTACCGGGATGGATTGGGATAAATTAAGAATATTTCACGCGGTTGCCGATGCTGGCAGCCTGACCCATGCTGGTGATGTACTACACCTGTCGCAATCCGCCGTATCGCGGCAGGTGCGCTCGCTTGAAGAAAGCCTGAACGTCACGCTTTTCCACCGCCATGCCCGTGGTCTCATCCTGACAGAGCAAGGCGAGCTCTTGTTTGATGCGACAAAATCCATGGTCAAACGACTAGAAACGACGGCCGCACGGATCCGCGACAGTGAGGATGGCGTGTTCGGCGAATTGCGCGTCACCACAGCTACGGGCTTCGGCACCCTCTGGCTCGCCCCGCGCTTGCCCAAGCTTTACGCCAAATACCCCGGGCTGAAAATCCACCTGATGCTTGAGGAACGCGTGCTTGATCTACCGATGCGAGAGGCTGATGTGGCCATTCGCATGAAAGAACCCAATCAGGCCGATCTGATCCGGCGGCGTCTGATGAACATCCGGATGCGGCTTTATGCAACCCCGGAATATCTTGCGCAGGCGGGCCCGATAGACGTGATTGAGGACTTCTCCCAACATCGCCTGATTTGCCAGAATACCGCCGCCGCACAGGTTGCGGCAGGTGCCTCACTGACCCAGAAAATTCTGGCCTATGACATCCCGTCCTTGCTGACCGTGAACAATTACTTCGGGGTTCTGCAGGGGGTCTTGTCGCATCTGGGCATCGGCGTACTGCCGGATTACCTGACCGAGGATTTCCCCAACCTCGTGCGCGTTCTGCCCGAGATAGAATCAGGTGAGGTTCCGGTATTCCTTGCCTATCCGGAAGAGCTGCGCACCTCCAAGCGTGTCGCGGCTTTTCGGGATTTCGTAACCGAAGAAATTTTCGCCTACCGCAAACAGCAGCGTGAACTGGAAGAGGTGAAGGCCTGATCCGCAGTTGCTGCGCATTTCCCCGAGCCCGACCCAGCTATGCAATAAACACATAGCGGCCATTCAACACACAGGCAGCCAAACCCCTTGCACGGCCAAGGTTGCGGGCCTATCTGAACCTCATGGAAGCGGCAATGACTAGCTCTTGTCACTTTCATACCTCCCTGTTGGACTTGGCCGAGCGTTAGCTCGGCCCTTTTTTTTGCCCGCCGCCGCACAAACCGGCTTTTCCTTCGGCAAATAGCGCATATCCGACGTTGCGGCCGTCCTTTGCACTTCCCCTTGACCGCAGTTTGCCATATGGACGCGGCAACAATGAGCCGATGGGGAATTGCCATGACCGAACCCGCAATCACGCCAGAACTGATCGCCGCACACGGCCTCAAGCCCGATGAATATGATCGCCTTCTGGAGATTATCGGAAGAGAGCCGAGCTTCACCGAACTTGGCATCTTTTCTGCCATGTGGAATGAGCATTGCTCTTACAAATCCTCCAAGAAATGGCTGCGCACCCTGCCCACCACCGGCCCTCAGGTGATTTGCGGCCCCGGAGAGAACGCGGGCGTTGTAGATATCGGCGATGGTCAGGCTGTGATCTTCAAGATGGAAAGCCACAACCACCCCTCTTATATTGAACCCCACGAGGGTGCCGCGACAGGTGTCGGCGGCATTTTGCGCGATGTGTTCACCATGGGTGCCCGCCCGATTGCCGCGATGAACGCGCTGAGCTTTGGCCTGCCCTCCCACCCCAAGACCGCGCATTTGGTCAAGGGTGTGGTCGAAGGCGTCGGCAGCTATGGCAACGCTTTTGGCGTGCCGACCATCGGCGGTGAGGTCCGTTTCCACAGCAGCTATAACGGCAACTGCCTTGTGAATGCCTTTGCCGCAGGTTTGGCGGATGCGGATAAGATCTTTTACTCCGTCGCCTCGGGCGTGGGCATGCCTGTTGTTTATCTGGGTGCAAAAACCGGGCGTGACGGCGTTGGCGGTGCCACGATGGCATCGGCCGAATTCGACGACACGATCGAGGAAAAACGCCCCACCGTGCAAGTTGGCGACCCCTTCACCGAAAAACGCCTGCTGGAGGCCTGCTTGGAGCTGATGGCAACCGGTGCCGTGATCTCCATCCAAGATATGGGGGCCGCTGGCCTGACCTGCTCGGCGGTGGAAATGGGCGACAAAGGCAAGCTGGGCATCAAGCTGCAGCTTAATGACGTGCCGCAGCGCGAAGCCAATATGACGGCCTATGAGATGATGCTCTCGGAATCACAAGAACGCATGCTCATGGTCCTCAATCCCGAGCTAGAGGCAGAGGCCCGGGCCGTATTTGTGAAATGGGATCTGGATTTTGCCATTGTCGGGGAAACCATCCCCGAGGATCGCTTCCTGATCTTGCACGGCAACGACGTGGTGGCGGATCTGCCGCTGTCAAAGCTGGCATCATCCGCGCCGGAGTATGACCGGCCGTGGGTGGAAACGCCTGCCGCCAAGCCATTGGGAAATATCCCGAAAATCAGCCCGATGGATGCACTGCGCGCCCTGATCGGCAGCCCGAACTATGCACATAAAGCATGGGTCTATGAACAATATGACAGCATGGTTATGGCTGATACCGTGCGCGCACCGGGCCTTGGGGCCGGTGTGGTGCGGGTGCATGACACGCAAAAACTACTGGCCTTTACCAGCGATGTGACACCGCGCTATGTCATGGCCAACCCCTTTGAGGGCGGCAAGCAAGCCGTGGCCGAGGCCTACCGCAACCTTTGTGCGCTGGGGGCCACGCCCTTGGCGTCGACGGATAACCTTAACTTCGGCAATCCTGAGAAGCCCGAGATTATGGGCCAGCTTGTTGGCGCGATCAAAGGTATCGGTGAGGCGGTTGCAGCCCTCGATATGCCGATCGTATCGGGCAACGTCTCGCTTTATAATGAAACCGATGGCACCGGTATTCTGCCCACGCCGACGATCGGCGCAGTTGGGCTTTTGGCCTGCGCCGAAGATATGATCTCTGGCCTGCCCCAAAACGGTGATATGGCGCTGGTCATCGGGGAAACCCGGGGCCATATGGGCCAGTCTGCCTTGCTGGTTGAGGCCTTTGGAATTGAGGGTGGCGACGCCCCACCAGTAGACCTTGTGGCAGAGCGTAAACATGGTGAGTTTCTGCGCGAAAACAAAGCCTTGCTCCATGCTGCCACCGATCTAAGCGATGGCGGGCTTGGTTTGGCCGCCTTTGAGATGGCCGAGGCTGCCAAGCTTGGCTTGTGGTTGGAAAGCGAATCCGTGACCACGCTCTTTGCCGAAGATCAGGCGCGCTATTTGGTTGCCTGTGATGTGGCTGATGCGGCTGCGCTGATTGCTGCGGGCGAAAAGGCCGGCGTGCCGGTTAAACAAGTCGGGCAGTTTGGCGGGGAGAGTGTTTGTTTCGGATCGGTTTCCACAAACCTTGCAGAGCTTTCAACCCTTTACCGGACGGCTTTTGAGCGCGCAATTGACGGGTAATTCTTTGGCAGGGGGCAATGCTGGTGGACATGCGCCTTGAAGCATTGCGCCCCCCCGCCTAGATTGAACGTGAAGACAGGAGAATTCTTATGCCAATGCAAGCGCAGGACATCGAAAATCTGATCCGGGACAGTTTCCCGGATGCGCAGATCACCATTACCGACCTTGCCGGTGACGGAAACCACTGGGCCGCAGAGGTGATTGACGCAAGCTTCAAGGGCATGAACCGCGTGCAACAGCAGCGCGCGGTCTATGCCAGCCTCAAGGGCAAGATGGACGGCGCGAATGGTGAATTGCACGCATTGGCCCTCACCACCAAAGCGCCGGATTAAACAACTTTTCCGCCGCAAGAACAGGAAATCAGACTATGACAAACGCAAAAGAAACGATCCAAGGCCTTATCGACACGAATACTGTCGTCCTGTTCATGAAGGGCACCAAAGACGCGCCACAATGCGGCTTTTCCTCCCGCGTGGCCGGTGTCTTGAACTTTATGGGCGTAGAATTTTCCGATGTGAACGTGCTGGAAAATGCTGATATCCGTCAAGGCATCAAGGATTTTTCCGACTGGCCGACAATCCCCCAGCTTTACGTCAAGGGTGAGTTTGTGGGCGGCTGTGACATCATCACCGAGATGACATTGAACGGTGAGCTGGACCAGATGCTGGAAACCCAAGGCGTGCCCTTCAACAAAGAAGCCGCCAAAAAAATCCGTGAAGCAAACGCCTAAGCAACGGCGTGAAGCGTATTGAAAAGGCAGGCAATATGCCTGCCTTTATGCGTTAGTAAGCTGAGTGAACTGAAGGCCTTAAGCTTTCACCTTTTCCTCAACCTTATCGGCCAAAGCCTCTGCCCGTGCGGCGATTTCGGCCATGGTTTCGGGGATTTGTGGCGGAATGACGGCAATTTCAACCTGCTGCGGTTCCGGCGCAGGCTGGCTTTCCAGCTCCTCGACCCGCGCTTTGAGCACCCGATTCTGATCTTCCACCGATGCGGTTCGATCAGCAAGCATCAGCCCCGCCATCAATAGCATACGCGATTCGGGCAAGCGGCCCATCTGCGTCACCAAAGGATCAGCCTCGCTGTTGAGCATGGAGGCGGCAGTTTGCAAGAAGTGCTCCTCGCCTTCTTGGCAGGCCACCATGAAGCTGCGGCCCCCGATTGTGATTTCCAGTTCAGCCATTGGCACGGGCCTCCTCGATCAGCGGTTTCAACTCGGCCAGAATCTCGTCCATTTCGGCGGTTTCGGTGTGGCGTGTGGCGCGCAGGGATTCCAGCTCTGCCTGCATCGCTTTGTTGATGAGCTGCGGGTCGACCATATTTTCGACCGCCGCCTCATGCAAAACGCGCAGATGTTCACGCAGCTGCACGGTTGATTTACGCATACGTTGCAGCTCTAACCCTTGAATATCAAGCTGTTGCGCCATCTTGGCAACTTTCGGGTCCGCTGCGGGCTGGGGCGGTGCTTTGCTTGCCACGTTCAGCTTTTCGGTCAGCTCGGCCACCGTCGCTTGCTCTGCGACAAGGGCAGCCTTCAAGCGGGTCACCTCCGCCTCCAGCGCGGTGACATCAACGCTTGGCGCCACCTCTGTCGGCGTTTCCGCCAGATTATCAAGCCCTGCACCGATCCGGGCAAGTGCCGCTGTGATCCGGCGTTCAAGCTCTGCTATGTTGCTTTGGTCACTCATTCAAATGCCCCTTTGCCCTTTTGGTCTTTTGGCACACTGAACCGGCGCCTTGAATTCTATTCTGCCCTGGTGGCGGATTATTCTGCTGTATGTCACGTCTCTCTCGCGTCATCCGAATCGCCTGCCCCAATCCTTTTGTCGATCTTATCCCAAAGATACAGTTAAATGCGCCCCCCTTTAGGATCAAGCAGTTGCTGGACGTGCTTGATCTTGCCGTCAAGGCTGTTATTCACCTAAGGAACACTTCAACAAGGGGCTAATTGGCCCATCCACCCGACAACCGCATCGCCTGTCCGGAAAATGCACATGACGTGCTACCCCGGATTGCCTCATCGACGAAGGATCAGAGCTTTGGATATTGCCACACTGCGCGCCCAGCACCCCGACCATTGGAACAAGGCCTGTGCCATTCGCACCCTAACCCTGGATGCGGTTGCTGCTGCCAACTCCGGCCACTCGGGAATGCCGATGGGGATGGCGGATGTGGCCACGGTGCTTTTTGAAAATCACCTGAAGTTTGACCCGCTGGCACCGAAATGGCCGGATCGGGACCGCTTTATCCTTTCGGCGGGGCATGGCTCCATGCTGCTTTATTCGCTGCTGCACCTGACCGGCTATGCCGATATGACGCTGGAGCAGATCAAGAACTTCCGCCAATGGGGGGCGATCACGGCAGGTCACCCCGAATACGGCCATGCGACAGGTATTGAGACCACGACCGGCCCGCTTGGTCAGGGCATTTCCAACGCGGTAGGCTTTGCCATGGCCGAGGAAAACCTGCGCGCGCGCTGGGGTGCCAAGATCATCGACCACTTCACCTATGTCATCGCCGGTGACGGTTGCTTGATGGAAGGCGTCAGCCAAGAGGCGATCGGCCTTGCCGGCAAGCACGAACTGTCGCGCTTGATCGTGATGTGGGACAATAACGGCATTACCATCGACGGCAAAGTTTCGCTGTCCGACATCACCGACCAGAAGGCACGCTTTGCCGCCAGTGGTTGGGATGTCTTTGAATGTGACGGCCATGATCCGGTAGATATCGACCGCGCCATCACCGCCGCCAAGAAAAGCCCACGCCCTGCGATGATCTCTTGCAAGACGCATATCGCGCTGGGGTCCTCGGCACAGGACACATCCAAGGGGCATGGTGCGCTCACCTCTCCCGAGCTGATCGCCGAGACCCGCAAGGTCTACGGCTGGCCCCACGGTCCCTTCGACATTCCCGCCGACATCAAGCAAGCGTGGGAGGCAATCGGCGCCCGCGGCCTCGATACCCGCAAGGCATGGGAGGGCCGTTTCGAGACGCTGTCCGACACCCGCAAGGCCGAGTTCACCCGTATTTTCAAAGGCGAGGCCCCGGCCAAGCTTGCGGCCATCGTACGCGCTTTGAAAAAGCAGGCGGTGGAAACCATGCCGAAGCTCGCCACCCGCGCGGCGTCCGAAAAAGCGCTGGAGGTTATCAATCCGGTGATGAAGGAAACCATGGGCGGCTCTGCCGATCTGACCGGTTCCAACAACACCAAGACCGGCGATCTGGGCATGTTCTCGCCTGAAAACCGCGCCGGGCGCTACGTCTATTACGGCATCCGCGAACACGGCATGGCTGCGGCGATGAACGGCATGGCGCTGCATGGCGGTGTGCGGCCCTATTCGGGCACCTTCATGTGCTTTACCGATTACGCGCGCCCTGCGATGCGGCTTTCGGCGCTGATGGGGGTTCCTGTGGTCTATGTGATGACCCACGACTCCATCGGTCTGGGCGAGGATGGCCCAACCCACCAGCCCGTTGAACATCTGGCGATCAGCCGCGCCACCCCCAACACGCTTGTGCTGCGCCCTGCCGATCAGGTCGAAACCGCCGAGGCTTGGGAAGTGGCGCTGTCGCAAACCAAGACCCCTTCGGTCATGGCTTTGTCGCGTCAGGGGCTGCCCGCGGTGCGCTCCAAGCACGTCAACCAGAACCTCGTCGCCAAAGGCGCCTATGTGCTGCAAGAGGCCGAGGCCAAACGTCAGGTGATCTTGATCGCAACCGGCTCTGAGGTAGAGATCGCGGTAAAGGCCCGCGCGCTGTTGGAGGCCGAGGGCATTGGTGCCCGCGTGGTGTCCATGCCTTGTATGGAGCTGTTTGCCGAGCAAGACGATGCTTACCGCCGCAAGATCCTGCCCCCCGGCCCCGTACGCGTCGCAATCGAGGCCGGCGTGCGCACCGGCTGGGACAAATGGCTTTTGGGTCAGGGTGGTCGCGAACAAAAAGCGGCCTTTGTCGGGATGGACAGCTTTGGCGCCTCGGCCCCCGCAGATCGTCTTTATGAAGAGTTCGGCATCACCGCTGAAAATGCGGCGGCACAGGCCAAATCCTTGTTGGGCCTGTAACTCCATACAAAAACGGCCAAGCCCTGAATATCGGGGCTTGGCCGCACATCAGGCAACTAGGGCTTACGGAAACGCCTTATCCGTAATTGCCAAAGTATAAGCGCCTTCCGGCTCTTTTGAGATCACCGGATCGGAACCGCCGCCCAGCAAAGTCGCCACGGTACGCTCATAATCCGCCAGATCCAGCGCGCCATTGCTGCCCGCCGTCAGCTTGGCCACTTCCGCCATCATCCGTTTTTGATGGCGTTCGGTCTGCGCCCCGGTCTCGTCATTGTCCAAGACCATCATGGCGGCCTCATCGGTGTTCTCTTCGGCCCATTTCCAGCCCTTCATCGACGCGCGCACAAAGCGGACCATCTTATCCTCAAAGGCAGGGTCGCTCAGGTTTTCCTCCAGCACATAAAGCCCGTCTTCAAGCGTAGAGACACCCTCATCCTCATATTTGAAGTTGATCAGATCCTCTTCACCGATGCCCGCATCGAGGACTTGCCAGTACTCATTATAGGTCATGGTCGAAATGCAGGCCGCTTGCTTTTGCAGCAATGGGTCAACGTTGAACCCCTGCTTGAGGACCTCGACCCCGTCAGGCCCGCCCTCAGTCGGGATGCCAAGCGTGCTCATCCAGCTTAGAAACGGGTATTCATTGCCAAAGAACCAAACGCCAAGCGTCTTACCCTTGAAATCATCCGGAGAGGCGACACCGTTTTCCTTCAGACAGGTCAGCATCATCCCCGAGGCTTTGTAGGGCTGCGCGATATTGACCACCGGCGCGCCCTGCTCGCGTGCCGCCAGCGCCGATGGCATCCAGTCGACCATCACATCCGCACCACCGCCCATCAAAACCTGCACCGGAGCCACATCCGGCCCGCCGGCCTTGATGGTCACATTCAGGCCCTCATCGTCATAAAACCCGTTCTCAAGCGCGGCATAATATCCGCCAAACTGCGCCTGTGTGACCCATTTAAGCTGCAGGGTAACATCATCGGCTGCCTGTGCGGTTCCGGCCATCAAGATCACCGCAACGGACGTAAGTAGCTTGTTCATTTCCATTCTCCCCTATGGGGCCGTTCAGCGGCCCCTCTGTGAAGGGTGCCAGAATGTCACCCCTTTTTCGATCATCGCAACGACGGCGTAAAACGCCGATCCCGCCATTGCCGCCACGGCAATTTCCGACCAGACCATATCAAGCCCCAGCCGGCCAACCTCGGTGCTGATGCGAAAGCCCATACCTTGGGTCGGGCTGCCAAAGAATTCGGCCACGATTGCGCCGATCATCGCCAATGTCGTTGCGATCTTTAGCCCGTTGAAAACAAATGGCATCGCCGCAGGCAGGCGCAGCTTGAAAAGCCCTTGCCAATAGCTTGCCGAATAGGTGGCCATCAGGTCGCGTTGCATCTTGTCGCTGGCCTGCAAGCCTTCGACCGTGTTCACCAGCACCGGGAAAAACACCATGACAACAACAACCGCCGCCTTGGAGTGCCAGTCAAAACCGAACCACATCACCAAAATCGGCGCGATACCCACGATTGGCAGGGCCGCGACGAAATTGGCCACCGGCAGCAATCCGCGCTGCAAGAACGGGGACCGGTCCACCGCCACAGCGGCCAGCACGGCGGCACTGCATCCCATAACATAACCGCTGAGCGCGCCTTTGACGAAGGTTTGCACAAAATCACCCCAGAGCACGTCAAGACTGCTGGCAAAACGCGCGGCGATCGCGCTCGGTGCCGGTACGAATACGGGGGAAACCTCAAACCCTAGCACCGCAATTTCCCACAGCCACAGCACCGCAGCCCCGAACACCAAGGGCGCCAACAGCCGCAACCCACGTGCCGCCAGCGGGTTTCTGACGCGCATCTCGACCAATAAAGACACCGCGATCCATGCCAAGATCCAGACCAAGATCACCGAAAGCCAAGTCGGCGCGGTAAAATCCTTTTCAGCCAACAGTCCAGCTGCAAGCCAGACCGCAATCAGCAGATAGGCAAAGGCCATCACCGGCCGCCCTGCCAGCACAGCAAAGAGCATCACCCCAAGCAGCACGACCGCCCCCAAGGCATCATGCCCCATCCCTGCAAATCCGGCACAGATCAACGCCAAGACCGCCGCAACTCTGCGTAGATAAACCGCTTTGCCCATCATCGCCCGAACCCCATCCGTTTAAGGGTTCCGCGCTGTACCACCCCGATCAAAACCACCGATGCCGCCGCCAGACTTGCGGCAATAAACAGTGTGGCCCAGATTTGGATGGTCTGCCCATAGTACGATCCGGCCAGCAGCCGCGTGCCCAACCCCGCACCGCCCAAAGGCATCTCGGCCACGATTGTCCCCACCAAAGAGGCCGCAACCCCCACCTTCAGGCTGGCAAACAGATAGGGCATAGAGGCCGGAAACCGCAGCTTCCAAAGTCCCTGTGCTGCACTTGCACTATAGGTGCGCAGCAGGTCCAGCTGCATCGCATCAGGAGAGCGCAACCCTTTGACCATGCCAACCACAACAGGGAAAAAGCTCAAGTAAGCTGCGATAAGCGCCTTTGGCAGCAAGCCCGAAACGCCCACCGCGTTCAAAACCACCACGATCATCGGGGCAATGGCGACAATCGGAATGGTCTGGCTGGCAATCGCCCACGGCATCACCGAGGCGTCCATCGCCTTGTTGTGGACGATGCCCACGGCCAGCAAAATCCCAAATCCCGACCCGATGGCAAAGCCCAGAACCGTCGCAGAAAATGTAACCCAAGCATGTAGCAACAGCCCACGTTTCGACAGGCTACCGGAGCGTAGCAGCCCCTTGCGCCCGTGCACTTCCTCGCCCCAGGTCAGCTTCCACAGCTCTGCGGCGACCTGATGCGGGACCGGCAGCACAGGCCGATCTTGCGCCATGCTGCGCGGCACGATTTCGACCCAGCTGATTGTGGTATCGGCTCGCGCGGCCTGATCCCGTTCCCATTGCGCATTCAACAAAACCGCCGCCGCATACCAAATCGCAAGGATGCAGCCCAAAACCACCAGAACCGGACCTACGGATTTCATCTTTGGCCTCCGTGTTTTTGCGCATGGCATAGAGCGCTTGGATGTGATGGTTCAAACATCATCCGAATGCCCCGCACGCAAACCGTCGCGCACACGGTGCGCCACCTCGATGAAATCAGCGCTGTCGCGTATATCCAAGGGGCGGATACGCGGCAGCGGGCTTTCGATCACATCGGCGATCCGGCCCGGTCGCGGGCTCATCACCACAATCTTCGTGCTCAGATAGACCGCCTCGGGGATGGAGTGGGTGACAAAGGCGATGGTCTTTTCGGTCCGCGCCCAAAGCTTGAGCAGCTCTTCATTCAGGTGGTCACGCACGATTTCATCAAGCGCGCCAAAGGGTTCATCCATCAGCAGGATTTCCGCATCAAAGGCCAGCGCGCGCGCGATGCTGGCCCGTTGCTGCATCCCGCCCGAAAGCTGCCAAGGGAATTTCTTGCCAAACCCCTTGAGGTCCACAAGTTCCAGAACACGTTCCACCCGCGCGGCCTGATCGGCGCGCGAAAACCCCATGATCTCAAGCGGAAGGCGGATGTTGCCGCCAATTGTGCGCCAAGGGTAAAGCCCCGCCGCCTGAAACACATAGCCATAAGCGCGGGCGCGGCGTGCCTCATCCGCGCTCATCCCGTTGACGGTAAGGTCGCCCCCCGTCGGGGTTTCCAAGCCCGCGATACAGCGCAGGAATGTGGTTTTGCCACAGCCCGACGGGCCGATGAAGCTGACGAAATCACCCTTTTCAATCGTAAGGTTCACCCCCGTCAACGCATGGACCGGCCCGTCTGAGGTCTGGAACGTCAGCTCCACATCTTTTGCCGTGATCACCGCCGGGGTTGCTTTATCCGTCATAGTGCTTCCTCGTGCTGGGATCGGCATTGACGTGTCACGATTAAACCCCGCTGGCCGGAATACCGGACCGTTTGACGGGGCGTGGGGCGGTCAGCTCTTTCCACTGGCTCAGCGCGCGGTTCACGGCACCGTTCGGCTCTCGGGCGACAAATTTGCCATGGCCCTCTTGGCTGCGCATTTCTCCGTCATGCACCGCAACGTGGCCGCGGCTCAGCGTGAAACGTGGCAGGCCTTTGACAGATTTACCCTCAAACACGTTGTAATCAATGGCCGATTGCTGCGCGCCTGCGGTGATTACCTTTTCCTTTTCGGGGTCCCAGACCACCAGATCGGCATCCGACCCTACGGCGACAGCGCCTTTTCGCGGATACATCCCAAAGATTTTCGCGGCATTGGTAGAGGTGGTCGCCACAAATTCATTCATCGTGATTCGGCCCGTGTTCACGCCGTAAGTCCAAAGCATCGGCATCCGGTCCTCCAGCCCGCCGGTGCCATTGGGGATCTTGGTGAAATCACCCACCCCAAAGCGTTTTTGTTCCGTGCTGAAGGCACAGTGATCGGTTGCTACAACCGACAGCGAGCCTGCCGACAATCCCGCCCATAGGCTGTCTTGATGCATCTTATTGCGGAACGGTGGCGACATCACGCGGCGGGCAGCATGGTCCCAATCAGGGTTGAAATACTCGCTCTCGTCCAAGGTCAGATGCTGGATAAGCGGCTCCCCCCAAACGCGTTTGCCTTGCTGGCGCGCACGGCGGATCGCCTCATGGCTTTCCTCACAAGAGGTATGCACCACATAAAGCGGCGCGCCGGCCATATCCGCGATCATGATGGCACGGTTTGTCGCCTCGCCCTCAACCTGCGTCGGGCGGGAATAGGCGTGGGCCTCGGGGCCGGTGTTGCCCTCGGCCAGAAGGCGCGCGGACATTTCGGCCACCACATCGCCGTTTTCGGCATGGACCATCGCAATCGCGCCCAGATCATGCACCCGCTGAAAGCTGGAATAGAGCTCATCATCATTAACCATCAACGCGCCCTTATAGGCGAGGAAATGCTTGAAGCTGGTGATGCCCTTGTCGACGACCTTGGCCATATCGTCAAAGACCTTCTCCCCCCACCAGGTGATCGCCATATGATAGGAGTAATCGCAATGCGCGCGGCCCGATTTATTGTGCCACATGTCCAGCGCATCCAAGAGCCCCTGACCCGGCGCAGGCAGCGCAAAGTCGATCACCATCGTGGTGCCGCCCGCAAGCGCCGCGCGGGTACCGGATTCGAAGTTATCGGTGGAATAGGTGCCCATGAAGGGCATCTCCAGATGGGTATGCGGGTCAATCCCGCCGGGCATGATGTAGCAACCGGTCGCGTCCAGCACCTCAGCCCCCGAAAGCGATGGCCCGATGGCGGCGATCTTGCCGCCCTCGATCAACACATCCGCCTTATAGGTCAGATCATGGGTTACAATCGTGCCACCTTTGATCACCGTGCTCATCCGTCATTCTCCCCTGTCGCGTAAAATCTGTCTGGCCGAATACCCGTGAGTGATGGCCCTTAGGCCGCCACCCCTGCCACCTCTAGCACTGTATGGAACATCACATCCGTGCCCGCAGCCGCCCATTCGGGGCTGATCTCCTCGGCCTCGTTATGGCTAAGACCGTCCACGCAAGGACACATGATCATCACGGTTGGTGCCACGCGGTTGATCCAGCAAGCATCATGGCCCGCGCCCGAAATCAGATCCATATGGCTGTAGCCAAGCCGCTCTGCCGCAGCGCGCACCACTGTTACAAGGCCCGCGTCAAAGGTGACGGGATCAAAGTGGCCGACATCCTCGATCGCGATGCCAAGCCCCAGTTCTGCCGCAACCGCATGTGCGGCGCGCGTCACCTCGGCCTTCATCGCGTCCAGCTTGTCCTGATCGGGGCTGCGGATATCGACGGTGAACACCGCCTTGCCCGGAATGACATTGCGGCTGTTGGGATAGACATTCGATTGCCCCACAGCGCCTACGGCACCGGGTTGATGGCTCATGGCGATGCGGTGAACGGCCTCGGTGATCCGTGCCATACCCAGCCCCGCATTGACCCGCATGTTCATCGGCGTAGAGCCGGTATGCGCATCCTTGCCCGTCAGCGTAATCTCCAGCCACCAAAGGCCCTGGCCGTGGGTCACAACGCCGACGTCACGGCCCTCGGCCTCCAGTATCGGGCCTTGCTCGATGTGCAACTCGATCATCGCGTGCATCTTGCGCGCCCCGACCTTTTCATCCCCGACCCAGCCGATCCGTGCCAGCTCATCCCCGAAACGCAGCCCTTCGCCGTCCTGACGGTCGTAAGCGTATTCCTGACTGTGCATTCCGGCAAAGACACCGCTTGCCAACATCGCAGGCGCAAAACGCGCGCCTTCCTCATTCGTCCAATTGGTCACGACGATCGGATGTTTGGTCTTGATCCCTGCGTCATTCATGGAGCGCACAACCTCCAGCGCGCCCAAGACCCCAAGCACCCCGTCATATTTCCCGCCTGTCGGTTGGGTATCAAGGTGGCTGCCCATATAGACAGGCAGCGCGCCCGCATCCGTGCCTTCGCGGGTGGCGAACATATTGCCCATCGTGTCGACGCCCATGCTCATGCCCGCGGCGTCACACCAACTTTGGAACAAGGCGCGGCCCTTGGCATCCTCATCGGTCAGGGTTTGGCGGTTGTTGCCGCCGGCCACGCCGGGGCCGATCTGCGCCATCTCCATCAGGCTGTCCCACAACCGTTCGCCATTGATCCGAAGATTTTCACCCGGAGCTGCCATTTTCTAACCTTTCCCTGTTGCGGGCCCTTACGAGGGGCACAAACGCTATGGGTCATAGCGCAGCACAAGCTGACCAACCGGTCAAGAAAATTCGCCCCGTTTTTGCGACAAGTTTTCAGCGCACCCGCGATTTCACCGGTTTTGATCTTGGCAGATAGAAAAAACGGCATGCCCGGTGCTGGAAAATACATGGCGACAAACTGCTTATCTGGCCAACTTTATCGCAATAACCAACCGAGGACGGCTAGGCCAAAGGCGATCCGGCGTCGCGCAAATAGTATTTTCACAACAAACTCAATCGGATATGATCCCACCCCAGCGAAGGCTTAACGTTTGACCCAATTGCCAAGCCGGTCTAGACTTTGCTACCCGTCGGGCCAGACCCGACCCAAAAGCAGGATGCCAGATGAACCGGCCGCGCACCCGAATTCAGCAAAAGAATTCCGAAACCATTCTGGATGCGGCGCTCGATGTGTTTTCGGCAAAAGGGTTTCGTGGGGCGACATTGGACCAAATCGCAGAGGTGGCGGGGCTGTCAAAGCCGAACCTGCTTTATTATTTCCCCTCCAAAGAGGCGATGCATTCCGCTCTTTTGGAAAATCTCCTCGACACATGGTTGGACCCGCTGCGCGCGATGGACCCGAGTGGTGACCCAATTACCGAGATTATGGGCTATGTTCGCCGCAAGCTGGAGATCAGCCGGGACTACCCGCGCGAAAGCCGACTTTTCGCGAATGAGATTTTACAAGGCGCACCCCATATGCGGGCGGCGATTGAGACCGACCTGAGGGCCTTGGTTGCAGAAAAAACCACAGTGCTGCAAGCTTGGATGGATGCGGGCAAAATCGCCCCTATGCCCCCTGTCCATCTCATCTTCTCGATCTGGGCACTGACCCAGCACTATGCCGATTTTGACACGCAGGTGCGCGCTGTGTTGGGCCCTGACCACGATCCCTTCACCGAGGCGGATACATTTTTGCAGCTTTTGTTCCGGCGGCTTTTGCACGTGGCAGATACATAAATTGTTATCTATTTTTTCGCACCACCTGCTGCGCGCTATGGTATTCTAAACGTAGGCGGGGGCCTGTTTGGTATCGGAATGTAAAGATGGACTTCCAAATTTCCGGGCGTATGACAACGCCAGCTGCTCCCATTGTCGAAGTACAAAAGCCAGTCGAGTCCCACGCTGAATCGACATTGCTTCCTGCACCGCTGAGTGTAGACGAGGCCCGCGCTGCTGCTGAAAGCGCCCACGAACCGCGTGAAAAATCCGCGATCATCCGTGCGCTTTTGTCCAACCCGCCTGCCTCCCCTGCAGAGCTTAGCCTCGCCACGCAAATCGCGGCAAAGGTGAATGAGGCATCCTCTGGCTACGCATCGGCAATCGCCTCGTTGGACGGATCTGAAAAGCAATAGGTCTGGCTTGCGCCAGACCTATCCCGAGACACACAGCCTCTATTCCGCAGCCGTTGCGCTAGGGTTATTGGGGTGTGTTGTCCAGTTCGCATAGTCGCCAACCTTTTCACCCGTACGCGGGTCCAACTCCCCTTTGGGCAGTTCGATCATCGTGATGCAATCCTCGACCGGACAGACGTTGACGCAAAGGTTACAAGCGACACATTCGTCGTCCATCACCTCAAAAACGCGATCCTCACTCATAGAGATCGCCTGATGGCTCGTATCCTCACATGCGGCATAGCAGCGACCGCAGTTGATACAAGCCTCCTGATCGATCCGCGCCTTGGTCACATAGCTCAGGTTCAGATATTGCCAGTCGGTCACATTCGGAACCGCCTTGCCCACCAGATCGGCGGTCGATTTCATGCCCTTCTCATCCAGATATTGTGATAGGCCCGAGATCATTTCCTCTACCACTTTGAACCCGTAGGTCATCGCGGCAGTGCAAACCTGCACATTGCCAGCGCCCAAGGCCATAAACTCCGCCGCATCGCGCCAGGTTGTGACCCCCCCGATGCCAGAGATCGGCAGCCCATGGGTTTCAGGGTTGCGTGCAATTTCCGCGACCATATTCAGTGCAATCGGTTTGACCGCCGGACCGCAATACCCGCCATGCGACCCCTTACCGTCGATCATCGGCTCGGGGCTGAAACTGTCAAGATTGACCGAGGTGATGGAGTTGACGGTATTGATCAGGCTGACCGCATCGGCACCGCCACGTTTTGCCGCCTCGGCCGGTTTGCGCACATCGGAAATATTGGGCGTCAGTTTTACGATGCAAGGCATGCGGCTGTGCTGTTTGACCCAGCGCGTCACCATCTCGATATATTCCGGCACCTGCCCTACGGCAGCGCCCATACCCCGTTCGGCCATCCCATGCGGACAGCCAAAGTTAAGCTCCACCCCGTCGGCCTCGGTATCTTCGATCCGTTTAAGGATATCTATCCACGATTCCTCATCGCAGGGCACCATAAGAGAGATGATCAGCGCACGATCCTTATAATCGCGCTTGACCGATTTGATCTCGCGCAGGTTCACCTCCAGTGGGCGATCCGTGATCAGCTCGATGTTATTGAGCCCCAGCAACCGCCTATCCGCCCCCCAGACCGCGCCGTATCGCGGGCCGTTCACATTTACCACCGGCGGCCCTTCAGAGCCGAGCGTCTTCCAGACCACCCCGCCCCAGCCCGCCTCAAAGGCGCGGCGCACGTTATATTCCTTATCCGTCGGGGGCGCAGATGCCAGCCAGAACGGATTGGGCGATTTGATACCGATAAAATTCGTTGCAAGATTTGCCATAAGTTTATCCTCCGAAGGTGCTAGACCGTCGCCCCCATGATTGCCGCGTGGATCGCCTCTGCTGCGTCGCGCCCTTGGGCCACGGCAGTCACGGTCAGATCCTCTCCCGCATTTGTGCAGTCGCCGCCGGCCCAAACATTATCCGCAGGGGCGTCTGCCAGCTTTTTGCCTGCCGTCACGCCTGCGGGGGTCACCAAGGTTTGCCCGATTGCTTTGAAAACCTGATCGGCCTTGAGGGTGAAATGCTCCTCCAGCATCTGCAGCCCATCCGGCCCGTCCTGCGTATAGGCGAACTCCACCCCTTCGGCAGCACCATTCCCAAGCACTGCCACGGGGGCCGCGTTATAGATGATCCGGACACCGGTTTGCGTGGCATGCTCTTGTTCATGCAGGCTTGCGCTCATCTTGTCCTTGCCACGGCGGTAAACGATGGTGACGTTCTCGGCCCCCAAAAGCCGCGATTGCACGGCCGCATCCACCGCCGTCATGCCGCCGCCAATCACGACAACATTGCGGCCCACGCCAAGCTTGGCCTTATCGGGTTGCTGGCGTAAATCAGAAATGAAATCAACGGCATCGCGGACGCCTTCCAAGGTCTCCCCCTCAACGCGCAGGTCATTGACGCCGCCAAGACCAATCCCTAGGAACACGGCGTCATAGTCAGCGCGCAATGCATCCAAAGAGACATCGCGGCCCAGCTCCACCCCGGTTTTCACCGTAATGCCGCCGATTTTCAGCAGCCAATCCACCTCATGTGCTGCGAAATCATCTGGGGCTTTATAGCTGGCGATCCCGTATTCGTTCAGTCCGCCCGGCTTTTGACGTCGCTCCAGAATGGTGACCTCATGCCCCCGCATCGCCAAACGATGCGCGCAGGCCAGACCCGCAGGCCCGGCACCAACAACAGCCACCCTCTTGCCCGAGGACGTAGCACGGGTAAACGGATGCACCCCCGCCGCCATCACCTTATCGGTGGCAAAGCGCTGCAAGCGACCGATCTCCACCGGCTTGCCCTCTGCGGCCTCCCGCACGCAGGCCTCTTCACATAGTTGTTCGGTGGGGCAAACCCTCGCGCACATGCCGCCAAGGATATTTTGGTCCCATATGGTTTTCGCTGCAGCCTCCGGTGTTGCGGTGGCGATCTGGCGAATAAACAAGGGAATATCGATGGAGGTAGGACAGGCCGTGATACAGGGCGCATCATGGCAGAAATAACACCTGTCAGCGGCAACAAGCGCTTCATGCCTGTCCAAAACCGGTTCCAAGTCGCCGAAATTTTTAACGTAGCTTTCGGCGGGCAAACGGCCCGAAGCAACTCCGGGCGTTAGCTGGCTGTTCGACACGTTTCAAACCCTCCCCTTTTTGATTGTCGTTGAAAAAGGCTGCCACAGCCTTGAAATTTTATCAAATGGTAAATTTACGCAGCACAAAAACAGATCGAACCCGCCCAAAGAGCAACTCGTGCTTTTCACCTCGGCGCCGCTAGCGTATAACAGCGCAATATCAGTGGGGTTTGCGTCGTTATAATATGCGCAACAATGCCCCAAAAACGCTACCAGAGGACGGTATGAGCAAACATTCCACAGACGCAGACGTCGCCTTCATCAAGGCACTGGCAGAAATTTTGAACACAAACGAGCTTACCGAAATCTCGGTAAAGCGCGACTATGCCGAAGACGACAGCCTTGATGTGCGCGTGGTCAAACAGGCCAATGTGGTTCAGGTTGCAGCCACAGCTGCCCCCATCGCGGCACCATCGGCAGCAGCAGCAGCCCCCGTCGCCGCCAATGAAGACCCTGCCCAACACCCCGGCGCGCTTACCTCGCCTATGGTGGGGACGGCCTATTTGGCCGCCGAGCCGGGTTCCACACCGTTCGCAACCGTTGGCGCACAAGTGACCGAAGGGCAAACCGTGTTGATCATCGAAGCGATGAAAACAATGAACCACATCCCCGCCCCGCGCGCCGGCACCATCAAGCGCATCCTCGTCGAAGACGGGAGCGCTGTTGAATTTGGCGCACCCCTGATGATCATCGAATAAGGGGCAAGCCATGTTTGACAAGATCCTAATCGCCAATCGGGGCGAAATTGCCCTTCGCGTCATTCGCGCCTGCCGCGAGATGGGGATCGCCTCAGTCGCTGTGCATTCCACTGCCGACAGCGATGCGATGCATGTCCGCATGGCCGATGAAAGCATTTGCATTGGCCCCGCATCCTCGACCGACAGCTATCTGAACAAAGCCGCGATCATTTCGGCCTGTGAGATTACCGGCGCGCAAGCGGTCCATCCCGGCTACGGCTTTTTGTCGGAAAATGAGGCTTTTGCGCAGGCGCTCCAAGACCATGGCATCACCTTTATCGGCCCTTCGGCGGAACATATCCGTGTAATGGGCGATAAGATCATGGCCAAGGAAACCGCTAAAGAGCTTGGCATTCCGGTCGTTCCGGGGTCCGAGGGCGGTGTCGCCAGCTATGAGGATGCGATCGGTGTGGCTGAAGGCATCGGCTTTCCGATCATCATCAAGGCCACAGCAGGCGGCGGCGGGCGCGGCATGAAGGTTGCCAAGAACGCGGCTGAGCTTGAAGTTGCCTTCCGGACCGCGCGGAGCGAGGCCAAGAACGCCTTTGGCAATGACGAAGTCTATATCGAGAAATACCTGCAAAAGCCGCGCCATATCGAGATTCAAGTCTTTGGCGACGGCAAAGGCAATGCGGTGCATCTGGGGGAGCGTGACTGTTCACTTCAACGCCGCCACCAAAAGGTGTTCGAGGAAGCCCCCGGCCCCTGTATCACCCATGAATTGCGCGCCCATATCGGCAATATCTGTGCCGAAGCGGTCGCCAAGATCAACTATATCGGTGCAGGCACGGTGGAGTTCTTGTACGAGGATGGCGAGTTCTTCTTTATCGAGATGAACACACGCCTTCAGGTTGAACACCCCGTTACCGAAGCGATCTTTGGCGTCGATCTGGTGCGCGAACAAATCCGTGTCGCGGCCGGTCTGGGCATGTCCTTTACCCAAGACGACCTTGTCCTGAACGGTCACGCGATCGAGGTGCGGATCAACGCTGAAAAGCTGCCGAATTTCTCTCCCTGCCCCGGTACGGTGCGAACATTCCATGCGCCGGGCGGTCTTGGGGTGCGGATGGATAGCGCGATTTATGGGGGCTATACGATTCCGCCCTATTATGATTCGCTCATCGGGAAGTTGATCGTCCATGGTCGTGACCGACCAGAGGCACTGTCACGGTTGCGGCGCGCCTTGGGCGAGTTGATTATCGACGGTATTGATACCACGGTACCGCTGTTTGATGCCCTGCTGGCTGAACCAGACGTCCAGAACGGGGAATATAACATTCACTGGCTGGAAAAATGGCTGGATGCACAGCTTGGCACACATTGACCTATCGGGGGGCCATTGCGCCCCCCGCTTGCTATGTCTGACGCAATAACCCCACAGCTTTTACTCTCGGCCTATGCGGCGGGGGTGTTTCCAATGGCGGAAAGCAGCACCTCTGATGTGCTCCATTGGGTTGATCCGCAACGCCGCGGCATTTTTGATCTGGACAGCTTCCACATCTCGCGCAGCCTGTCGCGGCGGATTGCGCGCGGCGGCTACTCCATTCGTACCAATTATGACTTTGAGGGCGTGGTTGCCGCCTGTGCCGACCGTGAGGAAACATGGATCAACGCTGAAATCTTCGCCCTTTACAAGGCACTGCATCAAGCGGGCTTTGCCCATAGCCTTGAGGTGTGGGAAACAGAACACCTGGTCGGTGGGGTCTATGGCGTGGCGATCGGCGGCGCATTTTTTGGCGAAAGCATGTTCTCACGCCGGACAGACGCCTCCAAGCTTGCCTTGGCGTGGCTGGTTCATCGTCTGCGAGCCGGTGGGTTCACGCTGTTTGACGCGCAGTTCATCACCCCGCATCTTGCCTCACTTGGCGCGATAGAGATTTCACGGAGCGCCTATCATGAACGGCTAAAACAAGCCCTTCCCTTGGATGCAACATTTGATCCTGCGGGCTATGCGCCCACCGCTCAATCCGTTATGCAGCGCAAAATCCAAACATCATAGCGGGAATGATCCATGGCCGAAAGCGCGGGGCTGGTGGCTATCATCCAGCCGGAAAATGCAGGCTCTTCCATTAGCCTGTCCAGAATCGTCAAATGGGCATAAGCCTCGCTCGGGCCCTCATCGGATGGATAGCGGCATTCATCAAGCTGGATCGTCAACCGCCCGTTTTGGGCCGATTGCCCGCGCGACAATTCCAAATCGCCCGTTTCACCTGAAACCTTATCCAGCCAACGGACAACGCCGCCTCTGGCCGCTACCGCAGTCTGCCCAACGGCGGAGGTTGCGCAGAAAACCGCAAGAACGGCTACGGAAAGACGATTCATACAGGATGCCATGCCTTATTCCGGCTGCCATGCCTCATAGTCCGAGCGATCCACGGGGGCAGCCCGCCGAAGAGAGCCCGCAGGCGCATAGGCCGCATCGGTTCCGGTCAAGTTTTCAAGATGCGGCTTTTGCCAGACTTTATGCAGCAAAGGCGCCTTTGTTGGTGGCTCATCCCAAGTGAAATGCAACCAACCATGCCAATCAGCCGAGACAC
This sequence comes from Pseudorhodobacter turbinis, assembly GCF_005234135.1. NCBI lineage: Bacteria > Pseudomonadati > Pseudomonadota > Alphaproteobacteria > Rhodobacterales > Paracoccaceae > Pseudorhodobacter > Pseudorhodobacter turbinis. The sequence continues at coordinate 213,121 of NZ_CP039965.1, read as the reverse complement.
GCGATGCTTCCATTTCACCATTGAAGATCACCCAGCGGCGTTTTCCATCCGCAGTCTGGTAAAAGATATTACCCTGATCATCCTCGCCGACTTTCTGACCCTTACGCCAGGTAAAAACCTGCGTATTGATCGTTTGGCTGTTCCACCATGTCAACAATCGCTTGAGGAAATACATCAAAGGCCTCCGGTTTCGTTTGGGATGGTATGGCGCAAGGCGCGGCCAAGGTCCAGTCTGATCGACCCGGTCTTGGCCAAAAGAAAGGCGGGACTATGCCCCGCCCTTCTCGTATTAGCCCGCGCTTGCAGGCTCTTTCTTTTTGCGGTCGGTATGCACAAGCAAAGGCCGCGCGCCGGAGTTGACCGCCTCTTCGTTGACCACAACCTCTTGCACGTTTTCCATGCCGGGCAGATCAAACATCGTATCCAGCAAGATATCTTCCATGATGGAGCGCAGACCACGTGCGCCGGTTTTACGCTTGATCGCCCGTTTCGCAATCGCAGTCAACGCATCCGGCGTAAATGTCAGCTGCGTACCTTCAATATCGAACAGACGCTGATATTGCTTGACCAAAGCGTTTTTGGGCGCGGTCAAAATGGTAATCAACGCGTCCTCGTCCAGATCGGTCAGCGTCGCAATAACCGGCAAACGGCCCACAAATTCCGGGATCAAGCCGAACTTCAATAGGTCTTCCGGCTCCAGCTCTTGGAACATCTCACCAACACCGCGCGAATCCGGATCCTTCACCTCGGCGCCAAAGCCGATGCCGGAACCTTTGCCCCGCTGAGCGATGATCTTTTCAAGGCCCGCAAAAGCACCGCCGCAGATAAAGAGGATATTCGTGGTATCGACCTGCAAGAATTCTTGCTGCGGATGCTTGCGCCCCCCTTGCGGTGGAACGCTTGCCACGGTCCCTTCCATGATCTTCAACAGGGCTTGCTGTACGCCTTCACCCGAAACATCCCGCGTGATCGAAGGATTGTCGGATTTGCGCGTAATCTTATCAACTTCGTCGATATAAACGATGCCGCGCTGTGCACGTTCCACGTTATATTCAGATGCCTGCAAAAGCTTGAGGATGATGTTTTCCACATCCTCCCCGACATAGCCGGCCTCGGTCAAAGTGGTCGCATCGGCCATCGTGAAAGGCACATCCAGAATCCGCGCCAGCGTTTGCGCCAGCAAGGTTTTGCCACAACCGGTAGGGCCGATCAGCAAGATATTGGATTTCGCCAGTTCGATATCGCTTTTGGACGAATGGTTCAAACGCTTGTAATGGTTGTGCACCGCTACGGCCAAAACGCGCTTCGCATGCACCTGACCGATCACATAATCGTCAAGCACCTTTGCGATATCGCTTGGCGTTGGCACGCCTTCGGTGGCTTTCAGCCCTGCCGTTTTCGTTTCCTCACGGATAATATCCATGCACAATTCAACGCATTCATCACAGATGAACACTGTAGGCCCTGCGATAAGCTTGCGCACCTCGTGCTGGCTTTTGCCGCAGAACGAGCAATAGAGGGTGTTTTTACTGTCGTTGCCCGAATTATTCGCCATTGTCGTTCTCTGCCCCGCGTCGCCTGAAATGCTGGTTCAGCCAAGTCTATGCCATGGCCCCTACCTTCACAATGTCAAATCGCCCCCAAGGCTCTGACCCTTGGGGGCGAATGTATTACTTATCGTCTGGTTCTGCTTTGCCGCGATTCTCCAGAATTTCGTCAATCAGACCCCATTCCTTCGCATCTTCGGCGGACATGAAGTTGTCACGCTCCAGCGCTGCCTCAACCGTATCAAGGTCCTGACCGGTGTGGCGCACGTAAATCTCGTTCAAACGACGCTTGAGCTTTTCGGTTTCGCGGGCATGAATCATGATGTCGGTTGCTTGGCCCTGATAGCCGCCAGAAGGCTGGTGCACCATCACACGCGAATTGGGCAGGCTGAAGCGCATGCCTTTTTCACCGGCGGTCAGCAGCAACGATCCCATTGACGCCGCCTGCCCGATCACGAGCGTAGAAACCTTCGGCTTAATGTATTGCATCGTGTCATAGATCGACAGCCCGGAGGTCACAACGCCGCCGGGGCTGTTGATATACATCGAGATTTCCTTGGACGGATTTTCCGCTTCAAGGAACAAAAGCTGGGCGCAGATCAGGCTGGACATGCCGTCATGCACAGGGCCAGACAGAAAGATAATCCGCTCTTTAAGCATCCGGCTAAAGATATCATAGGCGCGTTCACCGCGGCTGGTTTGTTCCACAACCATGGGAACGAGGGTGTTCATGTAGTGGTCGATCGGATCTTTCATCAGCGCCTGCCTGTTTTATTCAGTGAACCTTATCGGGATAAGGATTGAGTGAGTCTTAGTGCTGCGTGCCGCCACTCGCAAGGGCATCAGCCAATTTCCGCAGCCACAGCGGGGTAAAATGCCCGTTTTTGTGATGCTATTGCCCGATCCTGATTATCAAAAACTTAACAAAGACGCCGTTTTCCCCCTCGCGGCTGCCCATACAGGGCCACACCCGCGTTAACCATCTTTTATCAAGGTCCAAACATTAACAAGCGATCACGAATTCAGCCTTCAAACCGCCCATTTCCGCGCTTTGCGACAGGGTCAACGCGCCGCCATGGCTGCGGGCGACATCCTGTGCGATGGCAAGGCCAAGCCCAACGCCGCCGCCTCGATTCGGATCGCGTGCAGAATCGAGCCGCGAAAACGGCATCATCGCCTCGTTCCGCTGCATCTCGGGGATGCCGGGGCCGTTGTCCTCGACCAGCACCCGCAGTTCTTTGCCGGTTTGCCACGCGCTAACCCGGACACGGGTACCGAAACGCACACCATTCCCGATCAGATTTTCCAACGCGCGTGTCACGGCCGCGGGCCGCAACATGACATCACCCTGCACCTCCAGCGTGCCCGGCGTCACCGCCTGCCCCGAGCGTACTGCGTTATCGATCATGCGCCCTATCAACTCGGCGGGGCTTGTAAGCTCTGCATCTTCCATCGCATCGCCCCGCGCGAAGGACAAAAATTCATCAATCAGCCGCTGCATATCACCGACATCGGCCAATAGGGCGGCGGTTTCCTCATCCTCGGGCAGCATCGAAAGGCCCAGACGCATCCGCGTCAAGGGCGTGCGCAGATCGTGGCTGATCCCCGATAACATCATCGTGCGCTGTTCGATCTGACGCTCGATTCGCGCGCGCATATCCAGAAAGGCACGGCCCGCCGCACGCACCTCCAGCGCGCCGCGGGGGCGATATGTCACATGCTGGCCCTTGCCAAAAGCTGTCGCAACACTTGCCAACCGCGTGATTGGCCGCAGCTGGTTGCGCAAGAACCCGTAGGCCACAAAGGTCATCACCACCGAGGTCAGAATCATCAAAACCAACAGTTGATGCGGGTTAGAGGCCGACAGACGCGCCCGATCCACCACCAGCCAGAGCGCCCCCTGCGCGGTGTTGATCAACATCTCCACCCGACGTGGATCACCCAACAACTCGACGCGCTGCAAACCGGGAACGGATTCGCGCAACGTCGCGATCACCTCACGCCCCGACAGGTCAAACCAGGACCGCAGATCGCCGACATCGGATTTTGTGGTCGGAAATTCCACCGCAAAGCCCATCGCCTGCGCAACCTCTTCCAGTTGTTGCTTGGCCGAATCTTGATCGGGCGCAGCCGCCATCTGGTCCAGCAGATAACCCAGCTCAATCGCCACGCCGCCGGTCATCTGCTGTGTGACGCGTTCGAAATGTCGCTGGATAAAGGCAACAGACACCACAAGCTGGATCGATACGACCGGCACGATCAGGATCGATATGGCGCGTCCGTAAAGCCCGCGCGGGAAAAAGTTTTTCAACCTGAATGACATGGTGCAAGACTAACCGCGTCGATACGATTACAAAAGCCCCAGATTGCGCCAAACCAAGGATCCGTCATGCCTGCAACCCCCGGTATCTGTGAAACCCTCTCGCCGCAGGTGCGACGCGTTTTGGCCCCTAACCCCTCGCCGATGACGTTGCACGGCACCAACAGCTATTTGGTGGGAACCGGTGATGTGGCGCTGATTGATCCCGGCCCGAATGATCCCGCCCACGCCAGCGCCCTCATGGCCGCATTGGCCCCCGGCGAGCGGATCACCCATATCTTCGTGACCCATGCACATCTTGACCACTCCCCCCTTGCCCGCGAGATGGCAGCGACATTGAACATTAACACCCATGCGTATGGCCCTGCTATCGCGGGCCGCAGCCCCTTAATGCAAGCACTAGCCCAAACCGGCACGCTTGCAGGCGGCGAAGGGATTGATACGGCGTTCACTCCTGACGTCGTGCTGTCTTGCGGCGATGTGCTGGCACATGGCGACTGGGCGCTGGAGGCAATCCATACCCCCGGCCATCTTGGCAGCCACCTGTGTTTTGCGATGCCAGACCCCGAGGATTCGACGAGCGACGTGCTGTTCTCGGGCGATCATGTCATGGGCTGGGCCTCTTCACTTGTGTCGCCGCCCGATGGCGATATGGCCGCCTATATGGCCGCAACCCGCCGTCTGGCCGCGCGCGACTGGTCCATCATGCACGCGGGCCACGGTGACCCGATCACCGATCCAGCCGCACGCCTTGCCTTCCTGATCGCACACCGCGAATCCCGCGAGGTCGGCATCTTGGCCGAACTTGCAAAAGGTAGCACCACAATAGCCGAACTGACAGCCACGCTTTACGCCCAAACGCCACCCGCCCTTCACCCTGCCGCTGCGCGCAATATCCTCGCCCACCTGTTGGATTTAACAGCACAATCACGCGTTGCGGCCGATCCTGCACCCGGCCCCGCTGCGCGCTACAGCTTGGCCTAAGGGCCGGAGAAATTCATCCTAACGACATCAGCCCCTTGCACCGCCACCCACCGCCTCCTATATTGAAATTGTTCGGGCTTGCTCGGACTATGGCGATAAACGCACCTGTAATAAACGGCTCGGACCCGGGGGCGGTACCCGGCGACTCCACCATTCCACCCGCTCATTTCGGGGGTTCGGGGTCGAAATAGGATCGACGAACGTCTAAAGAGGCCAGCTTTTGCTCGGTGAGTTACCACCGTTATCGGTACAAATCGTACAGTTGCAAATGACAACCGTGCTCCGATGGCGATGGCCGCGTAAGCGACCGGAACTATCGAAACTTAAGCCCTTGCACCTAGCAGTGTAAGGCGGGGTTCGGAGGTACCTGGCAACAGAAACCTCCACTTCCTCCCCTTTTGTCCGCGCCAAAGCCCGTCAATGGGCTGCCGGCTTCCCAGTGACTTTGGCGATCATCGGGCCAACCAGTTTCGTCACCACAGGGATCAGGACCAGCCCGAAGACAAGACCAAAGACACCGTCACTGGCGGCTGTCACGGCCCAAGTCACAGCCCCCTTGGCGCCATCAACCTTTTCAGAGGCCGTCTGTGCCAGATGGTGGATCTGGTCATAAATCCACGGCCAGCCCAAGACCTCCAGCCCGTGGGTGATGATATTACCACCAACCCAAAGCATGGCCCCCGTCCCGATAAATGACAGCAGCGCCAAAAGATGCGGCATAAAGCGCACGAGGCCACGGCCAACAGCGCGACTGACGGCAAAGCGCATATTGGCCGCCATATGCAGGCCAACATCATCCATTTTCACGATCAGCGCCACTACGCCGTAAACCGCCATCGTAATCCCCACCGCGACCACAGCAAGGGTTGCGGCCTGCATGTAAACATTCGGTGCCTCGATCACCGACAGCGAGATTGTCATAATCTCGGCCGAGAGGATAAAATCGGTTTTGATCGCCCCGGCAACGCGGGCTTCTTCCAGCCGCTTCGGGTCTGCGGGGGTCATACCCTGATCTACCACCTCACTCGCATGGGGCATGATGGCGTGAAAGACCTTCTCCGCCCCCTCAAAACACAGATAAGCCCCGCCGCACATCAACAAAGGCGTAATCGCCCAAGGCGCAAAATTGGACAGCAAAAGCGCGACGGGAAGCAGATAAACCAGCTTGTTCTTGAAAGACGCTTTGGTGATCCGCCAGATCATCGGCAATTCGCGGCTGGCATCAAGACCTGTGACATAGGTTGGTGTCACGGCGGCATCATCGATCAACACGCCAGCGGTTTTAGAGCCAGCCTTGGCAGCGGCCGCGGCAATGTCGTCAACCGAGCTCGCCGCAACTTTGGCAATAGCGGCAACATCATCCAACAAGGCTAATAAACCGCTCATATCCATTCCTTTTGCTGACAACGCCAACTTAGGGAAGTTTAGGGGAGGCGCAAGCCGTTAGCGGAAACGGGTGCTTTCGTTAGCGCCAACAGTCAAGGTTTGCGCTAACATACTGATAAATGGTGCTTTTAGGCTTTGAAAACTGGGGGGTCTTGTGTACATCCAACCCTAATGGGGCGTGGATATGAGGGTTTAACATGACAATAACCATCGGAATCAATGGTTTCGGCCGTATTGGGCGCTGCACTTTGGCCCATATCGCGGAAAGCGCGCGCAATGATGTACAGGTCGTCGCGATCAACGCGACTGGCCCGATTGAAACCAATGCCCATCTTTTGAAATACGACAGCGTGCACGGGCGTTTCCCCGGCACGGTTCGGGTTTCGGGAAATACGCTGGATCTCGGGCGCGGCCCGATGCGCGTGATGTCCACCTACAACCCGGCAGAGCTGGACTGGGAAGGTGTCGATGTCGTTCTGGAATGTACCGGCAAGTTCAACAACCGCGATGCGGCGGCGGTACATCTGGGCCGCGGTGCCAAACGTGTGCTGGTCTCTGCCCCCGCCAAGAACGTCGATAAAACCGTTGTCTACGGCGTGAACCATCGCCAGTTGACGACAGATCATCATGTTGTCTCCAACGGTTCCTGCACGACCAACTGCCTTGCGCCTTTGGCAAAAGTGCTTAACGATTCGGTCGGGATTGAGACCGGCATCATGACCACGATCCACAGCTATACCGGCGACCAGCCCACGCTCGACCGTCGGCATGAGGATCTTTACCGTGCACGGGCTGCCGCAATGGCGATGATCCCGACCTCCACCGGTGCCGCAAAAGCGCTGGGTGAGGTGCTACCAGAACTTGCAGGCAAGCTGGACGGCACCGCGATGCGCGTGCCGACCCCGAATGTCTCTGCTGTGGATCTGACCTTTGTGTCGCGCAAATTGGTGACCGCCGCCGAGATCAACGAGATCGTGCGCGAAGCGGCCTCGGGCTATATGGGCATGGTGATGGCCTATGATCCAGAGCCGAAAGTTTCCATCGACTTCAACCATACCCCCCACTCGTGCATTTTCGCGCCCGAGCAGACCAAGGTCATGGGGAATTGCGTACGGGTCATGGCATGGTATGACAATGAGTGGGGCTTTTCCTGCCGGATGGCCGATGTTGCCGGCGCAATGGGACGACTGCTGCACTAAGACGGGCTCTTTATGGTCCGCGTAAAAGGGACCTTATGACAAACACATTAGCCATTTGGCTGGGCATTGTGATCGCAGCCGCCGTATTCGGAGATTTTATTCTGAACGGCGGCGATGCGGCCCTTTTTCTTTTGCGGAAATTCGCCGTTTTCATTGATTACCTGTCTTTCTGGCGATAAATCCGGCAAGCTATGCTTGAAACTTGCGCTTAAATCGTGATGTTAGCGCTAGCAATCAGGGCGTCCCGCCCCGATCCAAGCATGGAGAACCTGCCATGACTGTCAAAGTCGCTATCAATGGATTTGGCCGCATCGGCCGCAACGTCTTGCGCGCCATAATAGAATCCGGTCGCACCGATATTGAAGTGGTCGCCATCAATGATCTGGGACCTGTGGAAAGCAACGCACATATGCTGCGTTTTGATTCGGTGCATGGCCGTTTTCCGGCAGAGGTCACAACCACCGAAACCTCGATTGACGTAGGTCGCGGACCAATTGCCGTGACCGCGATCCGCAACCCCGCAGAGCTGCCTTGGGGCGATGTTGATATCGTGCTGGAATGCACCGGTATCTTTACCGACAAGGAAAAGGCGTCTGTGCATCTGGAAAACGGGGCAAGCCGGGTTTTGGTTTCTGCGCCGTCCAAAGGGGCGGATAAGACCATCGTTTACGGGGTGAACCATGACACGCTGACGGCGGCGGATCTGATCGTCTCCAACGCCTCTTGCACCACGAACTGCCTTTCTCCAGTGGTAAAGGTGCTTAACGATGCGATCGGGATCACCAAAGGGTTCATGACCACGATCCACTCTTACACCGGGGACCAGCCGACGTTGGACACACTGCACAAGGATCTGTACCGGGGGCGTGCAGCAGCGCTGTCGATGATCCCGACCTCAACCGGTGCCGCAAAGGCCGTGGGGCTGGTGTTGCCGGAACTGAACGGCAAGCTTGACGGGGTTGCGATCCGCGTGCCGACACCGAATGTATCAGTGGTGGACCTGACCTTCGAGGCCGCGCGCGCAACCACCGTGGACGAGGTGAACGCCGCCATTATCGCCGCCGCAAACGGGCCGCTCAAGGGGATTCTGGGCTTCACCGATCAGCCGAATGTGTCGTCTGATTTCAATCACGATCCCCGTTCCTCCATCTTCCATCTGGATCAAACCAAGGTCCTAGATGGTAATATGGTACGGATCTTGGCTTGGTACGATAATGAGTGGGGCTTCTCCAACCGCATGGCCGATACGGCGGTAGCAATGGGTAAACTACTTTAAGATCACCCTGCAACATATTGAATACAAAAAGGGGCTCCATTAGGGGCCCCTTTTTTCAAAGCAAGCTATGCATCGCTTGCATAGCCGGATGCCTTTCATGGCTGTTGTTGGCGCAATCACATATCACGATATAGGGGAAAGAACAGTTGGCATGGGGTCAACCCTTCTGATGTACGTTAGGAAGCACATGAAAAACCTTATCAACCACGTGAAAACCGCATTGAACAATTACGCCCGCTATATCGAGACCCGCAACGAGATTGCGCGCCTGCCAAGGGATGTGGCGCTTGATCTTGGAATTGATCGCGGCGATGCCGACCGGATCGCCCGTCAAGCGATCTGGAGCTAAGGGCGCGCGTCAGCTTTTCTGGCTGTAGCGCGCAACCAATGCATCGCGCACGGCAGGCGGAACAAATTTGGAAACGTCCCCGTCAAGCCGCGCGATCTCTTTAACCAGCTTTGAAGCAATGGCCTGACGGCGCGCATCGGCCATCATAAACACTGTTTCAATTGAGGCATCTATCGCGCGGTTCATACCAACCATTTGAAATTCATACTCAAAATCGGCAACGGCACGCAGGCCGCGCACAATAACGGTGGCCCCCACATCACGGGCACAATAGATCAGCAAATTGTCAAACGGATGAACCACAATCTGTCCGCCGGTCTTGGCGACAATAGATTCACATTCCGCCTTAACCATCTCCACCCGCTCCTCCAGCGAGAATAACGGGTTCTTGTCGCGATTGATGGCGACACCAATCACCAGCTTATCGACCAACCCCATCGCACGTTGGATAATGTCGGTATGGCCCAAGGTGATTGGGTCGAAAGTTCCGGGGTAAAGGCCGGTACGCATGGCAACTCCTGATTTTGACGGTTAACGCAACAATATTGCGCTGCCCATTGCAAGCAGAAATACCAATCCGCTTGCCTCAGAATCCCTTGATCATGCCTTCCAGTGCGTCTTTTTCCATCGACAGCTCTGACAAGCGGGCCTTGACCACATCCCCGATGGATACAAGACCCGTCATCTCTTCGCCCTCCATCACTGGCATGTGGCGAAAGCGGCCATCGGTCATTTTCTGCATCACGCTATCGGCGCTGTCTTTCTTGGTGCAGCTGATCAGCTTGGCGGTCATCACGCTTTCGACGCCATCCGCCATACAGCCGACCCCGCGCTTGCCCAATTCGCGCACGATGTCACGCTCTGACAAAATCCCAAGCGGGTGCTTGCCATCTTTTGATATGATAATCGCCCCGATACGCTTTTCTGACAACAAGGCCGCCGCTTCGCTTAACGTCGCAGTGGGCGCCAGTGTCAGGACTCCTTGTGTGGGTTTGGACTGCAGAATTTGTTGCACCAGCATAGCGATCTCCCTTTGACATCTTAGGATAGCGTTGGCATTTGAAGGCAAGCTGTCAAGTTAAAGCTTCAAGGCGATGCAATTCACGGCGCACGCCACCGGCCAAAAGCTCGGCAAATCGGTTAAGCCGTTCGATCTGCGCATCATCTGCGTGGCGCACCAGCCAAAAGCTGCGGGTCAGCGAGATATCTTGCGGCAGTACATGCACCAGCTCGGGTGCGAAGGGCAGCGCAAAATCATGCACCATGCCAACCCCTCCGCCCGCGCGCATTAGCTGCGTTTGAACGGAAACCGAGTTGGAGGATATCTCAGGCGAAGCCGCGCCGATCTCACCAAGATAGTCCAGCTCCTTGTCAAAGATCATATCGGGGATATAGCCGATAATGCGGTGGTCTTGCAGATCCTCACGGCAGGTGATCGCTGGATTTTGCGACAGATACTCACGTGAGGCGGCAAGATGCAGATGGTAATCCGTCAGCTTTTGCACCGTCAACCGGCCCGTTTCAGGACAAGAGACCGCAACCGCCATGTCTGCCTCTCGCTTGGACAGGTTAAACACGCGTGGCAGGGCGACAAGCTGCACCTCCAACCCCGGATTTTGTGCGGTAATCCCCGCCAGAACCTGGGGGAGCAGGTAATTCGCAACCCCGTCAGGCGCGCCAAGACGGATCTGGCCGGTCAGCCCGCCATCTTCCTTGCGCAAGCAATCTTGCGCACTGGCCAGCGCCACTTCTGCCGCCAGCGCGGGGTCCATCAAACGCTGGCCGTCGCGGGTCAGGGTGTAGCCTTGCGGGGTTTTGGTGAAAAGCCGCGTGGACAAGACGCCCTCCAGCCGCGCGATACGCCTGCCCACGGTTGCCGGATCAATCCGCAGCAATTTGCCCGCGCCGGACAGGCTTTCTGATCGGGCAACCGCCAGAAAAATGCGTAAATCATCCCAGTCCATCGCCCACCCCTTTGCAAAAATGCAAAACGCTTTTGGCATATTGCCTCTTTATCGGGCAAATTTGCAAGCCTACAGTGGGTAAAATCATCGTAGGAGGATACTATGCAAGAGCTTACCCACTGGATCAACGGTCAGCACGTCAAGGGCACATCGGGCCGGTTTGCCGATGTCATGAACCCCGCGACAGGCGAAGTACAAGCGCGCGTCCCATTGGCCACCAAAGCAGAGCTGGACGCAGCCGTTGCCGATGCCGCCAAGGCACAGCCTGCATGGGGCGCCACCAACCCGCAAAAGCGCGGCCGCGTCATGATGGCGATGGTTGGCCTGATCAACCGTGACATGGACAAGCTGGCCGAGGCGCTTTCGCGTGAACACGGCAAAACCATCCCTGATGCAAAAGGCGATGTGCAGCGCGGGCTGGAAGTCATCGAATATTGCATCGGTGCCGCTGAGATGCTGAAAGGTGATTTCACCGACGCTGCCGGTCCTGGCATCGACATGTATTCCATGCGCCAGCCTTTGGGCGTGGCTGCGGGCATCACCCCTTTCAACTTCCCCGCGATGATCCCGCTGTGGAAAATGGGTCCTGCGCTTTCCTGCGGTAACGCGTTTATCCTGAAACCATCCGAGCGTGACCCGACCGTACCTTTGATGCTGGCAGAGCTGTTCAAAGAAGCCGGTTTGCCCGACGGCATTTTGCAGGTCATCAACGGTGACAAGGATTCGGTCGATGCGATCCTCGACAATGAAACCGTGCAGGCCATCGGTTTTGTGGGCTCCACCCCGATTGCGGAATATATCTATGGCCGCGGCTGTTCAAACGGCAAGCGCGTTCAGTGCTTTGGCGGCGCCAAGAACCACATGATCATCATGCCGGACGCCGACCTCGATCAGGCAGCCGATGCGTTGATCGGTGCCGGTTACGGCGCTGCTGGGGAACGCTGCATGGCGATTTCCGTGGCTGTACCCGTGGGTAAAGAAACCGCTGACCGCCTGATCGAAAAGCTGGTTCCACGGATCGAAAAGCTGAAAGTCGGCCCTTATACCGCTGGCAATGATGTGGATTACGGCCCCGTTGTGACGGCTGCTGCCAAGGAAAACATCCTTAAACTGGTCGAGTCCGGGGTAGAGCAAGGCGCAAAACTGGTCGTTGATGGCCGTGGCTTCAACTTGCAGGGCTATGAGAACGGCTATTTCGTCGGGCCGCATTTGTTTGATGATGTGACCACCGATATGGACATCTACAAGAAAGAGATCTTCGGGCCGGTTCTGTGCACCTTGCGCGCTGAAACCTATGAAGAAGCTCTCGGCTATGCCATGGATCATGAATACGGAAACGGCACCGCGATCTTTACCCGCGACGGTGACACGGCGCGCAATTTCGCCAGCCGGATCAACGTCGGCATGGTTGGTATCAACGTGCCAATCCCGGTTCCGCTGGCCTATCACACCTTTGGCGGCTGGAAAAAATCCGGCTTTGGCGACTTGAACCAGCACGGGCCAGATGCGTTCCGTTTCTACACACGGACAAAAACCGTGACATCGCGCTGGCCATCGGGCCTGAAAGAAGGCGGAGAGTTCCACTTCAAGGCGATGGACTGATCCAAACCACATTAGGGGGGCGTTCGCGCCCTCCTTTTGGCCTAAATGCCTGTTCCCCTACCGATACTCCCCCCATGAAATGGTGGTTAACCGGGACTTGAAACAGTCTTGAAACGGTTGGTCTTTAAGCAGAACACGACTTCTTAAATTCCGATCTTGTGAGGATATGATGGACCTTTCCCTGACCGAAGAGCAGCAAGCAATTTTTGAAATGGCCCAAGGGTTTGGGCAAGAAAAGATCGCCCCCTTTGCACGCGAGTGGGAAAAGGCCGAAAATATTCCCAAAACGCTTTGGCCCGAAGTGGCGGCCCTTGGCCTTGGCGGGATTTACGTTTCCGAAGATTTTGGCGGGTCCGGCCTGTCACGTTTGGATGCGACATTGGTCTTTGAGGCGCTGTCGATGGCCTGCCCCTCGGTCGCAGCCTTTTTGTCGATCCATAATATGTGCGGCGGCATGATTGACCGGTTTGGGTCAGAGGAGACCAAAGCGCGCTGGTTGCCTAAACTGTGCGGCATGGAAACCATATTCTCCTATTGCCTGACCGAACCGGGATCCGGCTCTGATGCGGCGGCGCTAAAGACGCGGGCCACCAAGGGTGAGGACGGCTGGCGCTTGAATGGCACCAAGGCGTTTATCTCGGGTGGTGGCTATTCGGATGCCTATATCGTCATGGCCCGCTCGGGCGAGGATGGGCCAAAAGGAATTTCCGCGCTGATCGTTGAGGATGGCGCCGAGGGGCTTTCCTTTGGCGGGCTTGAGGACAAGATGGGCTGGCGCGCGCAACCCACGCGGCAGGTGCAACTGGATGATTGCGCGGTGCCTTTGGACAACCTTTTGGGCGAGGAAGGCCGCGGCTTTTCCTATGCGATGGCGGGTCTGGATGGGGGACGCCTGAACATTGCCGCCTGCGCCTTGGGGGGCGCGCAAAGTGCACTGGACGCGACCATGACCTATATGGCCGAGCGCAAGGCCTTTGGCCGCTCGATTGACCAGTTCCAAGCGTTGCAGTTCCGTCTGGCCGATATGGAAGTGAAGCTGCAAACCGCGCGGGTGTTCCTGCGTCACGCGGCGGCAAAATATGACGCGAAGGCGCCGGATGCGTCGAAATTCTGTGCGATGGCAAAGCTTTACGTGACGGATGTTTGCTTCGACGTTGCGAATAGCTGTTTGCAGATGCATGGCGGCTATGGCTATTTGGCCGATTACGGGATCGAAAAAATCGTGCGGGATTTGCGGGTGCATCAGATTTTGGAAGGGACGAATGAGGTCATGCGCATGATCATCAGCCGTCAGATGTTAACGGACCGGGCATGAGCGATACGAAAACATGGATTGAGAGGCGGTGCGGCCGCATCAGGCTGAACCGCCCAAACGTACTAAACGCGCTAAGTGAACCAATGTGCGAGGCGCTCGACGCCGCATTGATCGCATGGGCAGAGGATGATGCCGTCGATCTGGTGGTAATAGATGCAGAAGGCCCCCGCGCATTTTGCGCCGGCGGTGATATTGCAGAGCTATACCACGCAGGCAAATCGGGTGATTTCGGACATGGCCGTCACTTCTGGCGTATGGAATACCGGATGAACCTGCGGATCGCGCGCTATGCCAAGCCTGTCGTCAGCCTGATGCACGGTTTCACCATGGGCGGCGGCGTTGGCGTTGGCTGTCATGCCCGCCACCGGATCGTCGGGGAAAGCAGTCAGCTTGCGATGCCAGAATGTGCGATCGGCTTGGTGCCGGATGTTGGCGGCTCCTATTTGCTGGCACGGGCGCCGGGACGGCTGGGGGCCTATCTGGCGGCAACGGGCGCGCGCATGGGCCCGGGCGATGCGATTTACGCAGGCTTTGCCGATTATTTCGTGCCCGAGTCCGATTGGCCCGCCTTGACCGCAGCACTGGTGGCAGAGGGCATCTCCGCATTGGTACGTTTCACCCAACCTGCGCCAGACGCCGACCTCCCCGATCTGCAAACGCAGGTTGATACGCTTTTCGGTGCTGAATCTTGCCCTGATGTTGTGACTGCCCTGCGCGCAGATGACAGCGATTTCGCCCAATCCACCCTAGAGATAATAGAACGCGCCTCGCCTTTGGCGACATGTGCTGCGCTTGAAATACAAAACCGTTTGCGCGCCGCACCCGACCTGTCCCAAGCGCTGGAGCTGGAGTATCGCTATACCCACAGCGCACAAGAGTCAGGCGATTTTCAAGAAGGCGTACGCGCCACCGTGATCGACAAAGACCGCAGCCCAAATTGGCTGCACAAAAGTATCGAGGCCGTTCCCGCGGCTGAAGTGACCGCCATGCTGGCCCCTTTGGGTTCGCAGGCTTGGACAGTGGAGGATGACGTATGAAAATCGGTTTTATCGGGCTGGGGAATATGGGCGGGCCAATGGCGGCCAACCTATCGGCGGCGGGCCATGAGGTCACAGGCTTTGACCTCAGCGCGCCAATGCCTGCGGGTGTGACGGCGGCCACCTCTGCCGCGCATGCGGCGACGGGTATGGATGTGGTAATCACCATGCTGCCCAATGGTGCGATCCTACGCTCTGTCGCGGCAGAGCTGATCCCCGCGATGACGGCCGGCACGGTCTTGTGTGATTGCTCTACAGTGGATGTGGACAGCACGCGGGTCGTGGCCGAACAAGCAGCCGCAGCAGGGCTTGACGCATTGGACGCGCCGGTTTCGGGCGGTGTTGGCGGGGCGACGGCTGGCACGCTGACCTTTATGGTCGGGGGCTCTGATGCGGGGTTTGCGGCGGTCAAACCGCTCTTTGATATCATGGGGCAAAAGGCCGTACATTGCGGCGATGCCGGTGCCGGCCAATCGGCGAAAATCTGCAACAACATGATCCTCGGCGTCACAATGATCGCAACATGCGAGGCCTTTGCCTTGGCCGATAAACTGGGCCTGTCGCGTGAGAAAATGTTTGATGTGGTCTCCACCTCTTCGGGGTATTCTTGGTCGATGAACGCCTATTGCCCTGCGCCCGGCGTTGGCCCGAAATCACCGGCCGACAATGACTATACCCCTGGATTTGCAGCAGAATTGATGCTCAAAGATCTGCGGCTGTCGCAGCAAGCTGCCGAATCCGTGGATGCAGATACCCCTATGGGTCAAGCCGCCGCAGCACTCTATACAGAGTTTGTGGAGGCCGAGGGCGGTAAGGGCAAGGACTTCAGCGCGATGCTGCCACGGTTTGAAAAGCGCGGGCGCGGCTGATCTATATCAAGTGCAGCAACTTGAATATGTCTTATCCTGCCCTCAATGGTCGCGAGTCGTGACCTCAAGCAAGGAGATGGATATGTTCAAGACCAACGTCGGCGGTGCAGACCGAGTTTTGCGCATCGTACTTGGGATTGCCTTGATCGCTGCATTCTTTGCCCTGCCCAACTTGGGCTGGCGCTGGGTTCTGGCGGTTGTCGGGGCGGTGGCATTGTTTACCGGTTTAAGCCGGTCGTGTTTGCTTTATAGCCTGATCGGCATAAATACCTGCTCGATCAAGAAATAAAAAAAGGGGGCCTAGGCCCCCTTTTTCTTTATTCAGCCGCCATTTTACGGGGTTTCAGCATCCCTTGCAGATAGCGGCCGGTGTGGCTTGCCTCTACCTTGGCAACATCTTCTGGCGTGCCCTTGGCAACGATCTGCCCGCCACCATCGCCACCCTCGGGACCGATATCGATCACCCAATCAGCGGTTTTAACGACGTCTAGGTTGTGCTCGATCACAATGACAGTGTTGCCTTGGTCGACCAGCTCATGAAGCACCTCAAGCAGCTTTTTCACATCCTCAAAATGCAGGCCGGTTGTCGGCTCATCAAGAATATAGAGCGTGCGCCCCGTTGCCCGACGTGCCAGCTCCTTTGACAGTTTGACACGCTGCGCCTCACCGCCTGAAAGGGTCGTCGCCTGCTGGCCAACTTTGATATAGCCAAGCCCCACACGCACCAGTGCATCCATCTTTTCCCGGATGCTTGGCACGGCTTGGAAAAAGCTTTGCGCGTCTTCAACCGTCATATCAAGAACGTCCGCTATACTTTTGTTCTTGAACTTAATTTCCAATGTTTCGCGGTTGTAGCGTTTGCCTTTGCAGGTTTCGCATTCGACATAAACATCGGGAAGGAAATGCATTTCGATCTTGATAAGACCGTCCCCCTGACAGGCCTCACAGCGCCCGCCCTTGACGTTAAAGCTGAACCGCCCCGGCGCATAGCCGCGGGCCTTGGATTCCGGCAAGCCCGCGAACCAATCGCGGATCGGGGTGAAGGCGCCGGTATAGGTGGCCGGATTGGAACGCGGCGTACGGCCGATGGGGCGCTGATCAATATCAATGACCTTGTCGAGATGCTCAAACCCCTTGATCGTCTCACAAGGTGCAGGCGTTTCTCGTGCGCCATTCAGCCGTGTCGCTGCAGTTTTATACAACGTCTCCAAGGTCAGCGTGGACTTGCCGCCACCCGAAACCCCCGTCACACAAACAAACTTCCCCAGCGGGAATTCAGCGGTGACATTTTGCAGGTTGTTGCCCGTGGCCTTCACCACAGTCACCTTTTTCCCCGAGCCCTTGCGCCGCACCAAAGGCACCGGAATTTCGCGTGTGCCTTGCAAATACTGCCCCGTCAGGCTGGCAGGGTCAGCCATCACCTGCGCAGGCGTCCCATGAGAGACCACCGTGCCGCCGTGCACCCCCGCCCCCGGTCCCATGTCGAAAACATAATCCGCCTCGCGAATCGCATCCTCATCATGTTCAACTACAATCACCGAATTACCCTGATCGCGCAGGTTCTTCAGCGTGGTCAAAAGTCGGTCATTATCGCGTTGGTGCAAGCCGATCGAGGGCTCATCGAGCACATAAAGCACCCCCGTCAACCCTGACCCAATTTGCGACGCCAGCCTGATCCGCTGGCTTTCACCGCCCGAAAGCGTGCCCGCATTGCGCGAAAGCGACAGATAGTTAAGCCCGACATTTACAAGAAAACCAAGACGCTCGCGGATCTCTTTCAAAATGGCACGGGCAATTTCATTCTTTTGGTTGGTCAGATGCTCTGGCACATGGCCGATCCAGTCATGGGCCTCTTGGATGGACATCTGCACGACCTCCCCCGCATGAAGCCCCGCGATTTTCACGGCCAGCGCCTCGGGCCGCAGACGATAGCCATTGCAGGCCCCGCAAGAGCGGTTGTTCTGGTAACGCTCGAACTCTTCGCGGACCCAATTGCTGTCAGTTTCGCGGAAACGGCGTTCCATGTTCGGAATAACGCCCTCAAACACACGGCTAACCTGATAAATGCGCCCCCCCTCGTCATAGCGAAAGGCGATTTCCTCCTCGCCAGAGCCGCGCAAAAAGACGTTCTTTACCTTCTCAGGTAGATCTTTCCACTTGGTTTTCTTGTCGAATTGATAGTGTTTCGCAATACAATCAATGGTCTGGGTGAAATAGGGTGACTTCGACTTTGCCCAAGGGGCCAGCGCGCCTTGCACCAATGTCAGGTTTTGATCGGGCACCACAAGACGCTCGTCAAAAAATAGTTCAACGCCTAAACCATCGCAAACCGGACAGGCGCCAAAGGGTGCGTTAAACGAAAAAAGCCGCGGTTCAATCTCGGGGATCGTAAAGCCCGACACAGGACAAGCGAATTTTTCCGAGAATGTGGTCCGGACAGGTTCATCGCCCGCCGTTTCCAGAATTGCGATGCCGTCGGCCAGGTTCAAAGCCGTGCGCAAGCTGTCGGCAAGGCGGGTTTCGATCCCTTCCTTAACTACGATCCGGTCGACCACCACATCAATATTGTGGCGGAATTTCTTGTCCAACGTCGGCGCGTCTTCCAGCTCATAGAATTCGCCGTTCACCTTGACCCGTTGGAAGCCCTGTTTGCGCAGATCAAGGAACTCTTTTTTATACTCGCCTTTCCGGTCGCGGATGATCGGGGCAAGCAGATAGGCACGCGTCCCCTCCTCCATCGCCATGATGATGTCGACCATATCCTGCACCTGTTGCGCCGTGATCGGCTTGCCGGTAGTCGGGCTGAAAGGTGTGCCTGTGCGGGCGAACAGCAGGCGCATATAGTCGTAAATCTCGGTCACCGTACCGACGGTAGAGCGCGGGTTCTTCGAGGTGGTTTTCTGTTCGATCGAGATCGCAGGGGACAGGCCCGAGATGTGATCCACATCCGGTTTCCCCATCATATCAAGGAATTGGCGGGCATAGGCCGAGAGGCTCTCGACATAGCGGCGCTGACCTTCGGCATAGATCGTATCAAAGGCAAGGCTGGATTTTCCAGAACCGGACAGCCCCGTGATCACCACCAATTGGTCGCGCGGAATATCGACATCCACACCCTTAAGGTTGTGTTCCCGCGCGCCGCGTACTTCGATAAATTTATGCTCGGCCATGCCTGCCCCCGGTTTTCCAACGCTATAGATAGGGGCTTTTATCCGAGTCTCCAACCAATAAACGTGAACATTCAATGAACATACGCGTGATTGGCAAAATTAACTGGTTCGAAAATGGGAATAAGGCCGCGCGGATCGGCGCGGCCTTATCGTTGTTTCAGGTTCAGGACAGACGGCGACGGGCAAATCCCAACAGCCCGAGACCTGCAAGCAGCAACCCACCTGCGGCCGGAACCGGAACCGGGGCAACGACTTCTTCAATGCGAACATTGTCCAAGGCCGGGCCAACAACGCCCGTCTCATTGCTCGCAAACTGCAGTACAGCAGAAGTATCCGTAGCCTGGAACTGGAAGGATTGCGTCAACCAGCCCATATCGGATTGGCTTTGACCCGTTGTGTCGAACTCGAACACACCACCACCGGCACCATCAACCGATGCCGTCACCGACATAGTTGTGCCGCCATAGTAGGTGTTACCGGCCATATCAAAGGACAGCGCATAATAGGCACCGACCACCAGATCCGCGATCCGCTGCGAGATTACGCCTAACGCGCTCCCGTTCATATCAAGGCTATAATCGCCATCGGAATGCTGCCAATAGCTGCCAATCAGATCGACACTACCGCTTTCAATCGTCCAACCCTCAAGTGCTGTGGACCCGGCCCACACGGTCTGAAAGCTACCGTCGTAGGTGCCGGGGGCCTCAAAGCTGCCGTTAATCAAGGTTGCGGCCCCTGCCGAGCCAGAACCAGCCATGACGAAAGCCGTCATAAGCGCAAATTTCTTCATTATAAAACTCCTATAATCCCCCAAGGTAATACGCAAAAGGGGCAAGAGACAGCAAGAAATTCCTTAAAAAAAGCCAAACCACGCCTACAATATGGCGCGATTTGGCCCGATTACCTGCTGTATCCAGAACAATCTACATGTGGATGACTTGCCCGTAAGCATCCAACACCGATTCGTGCATCATCTCTGACAAGGTCGGATGCGGGAAGACGGTGTGCATCAGATCCTCTTCGGTGGCCTCCAGTTGGCGTCCGATGACATAGCCTTGGATCAACTCGGTCACTTCCGCACCAATCATATGCGCGCCCAGAAGCTCTCCGGTTTTGGCATCAAAGATGGTTTTGATCATGCCTTCCACCTCACCCAAAGCAATCGCCTTGCCATTACCGATGAAGGGGAAACGACCGACCTTGATGCTGTGCCCGGCTTCTTTTGCCTTCGCTTCGGTAAGCCCGACTGAGGCCACTTGTGGGTGGCAATAGGTACAACCAGCGATCGAGTTTGGCTTGATCGGATGGGGGTGTTTGCCTGCGATCAGCTCGGCCACCATCACGCCCTCATGACTGGCTTTATGTGCAAGCCAAGGTGCACCGGCGATGTCGCCAATGGCGTAAAGCCCGTCAACGCCCGTGCGGCAGAATTCATCGGTCACAACATGGGTGCGGTCGATCTTCACACCCAAGGCTTCCAGACCAAGGTTTTCAACATTACCGACGATGCCCACCGCAGAGATAACGGTGTCAAACTCCATCGTCTCGGTTTTGCCTGCCGATTCTAGATGGGCCGTCACTTTACCCTTGGCCTTATCAAGCTTTTTGACGGTGGTTTTTTCAAGAATCTTCATGCCTTGTTTAACAAAAGCCTTCTTGGCGAGCCCGGAAATTTCGGCGTCTTCCACAGGCAGCACACGGTCCATCACTTCGACAACCGTGGTATCGGCACCCAAGGTGTTGAAGAAGCTTGCAAATTCTATACCGATTGCGCCCGATCCAATCACCAAAAGTTTTTTCGGCATCCGCTTGGGCTGCAATGCGTGGCGATAGGTCCAGACCAGATCCCCATCAGCTTCCAACCCAGGCAGGATGCGCGCGCGCGCGCCGGTGGCAAGGATGATCGCGGGGGCTTCCAGCTCTTCCACGCCCTTGTCGGTTTTCACCGAGACTTTGCCTTTAGCAGGCAGGGTCGCATCCCCCATAAAAACGGTAATTTTGTTCTTCTTCATCAGGTGGCCGATCCCACCCGAAAGCTGCTTTGCCACCCCACGAGACCGGGCAACAACCGCATCAAGATCGTAGGACAGGCCACTTGCGCCCAAGCCAAATTCCTTGGCGCGCTGCATCAGGTGGAAAACCTCTGCCGAACGCAGCAACGCCTTGGTCGGGATACAGCCCCAATTCAGACAAATACCGCCGAGGTTCTCGCGCTCAACAATAGCAACCGATTTCCCCAATTGAGCGGCCCGTATGGCGGCGACGTAGCCCCCGGGACCCGCACCTACAACGACCACATCAAACTTCTTGGCTGCCATGTCTTTCCTCCTCAGAAAAAGTAGTTTGCCATTAAACTACTTTTTTATTTCAAGCAATGTTTCTGCTGCGCCAGCTCTATGCGCCGGCTGCATGGCTAGGACCTCTCGCCTTGCAGGGCGCGCACGATCGCGCCATAGCCCCCCTCGGCCATGAAAGCCTCTTCTTCTTTGGTCGACTTGCGCCCCAAAGCGACGTTGCGAAAGGGGAAACGCCCGAATGTCTGGATGATACGTTGGTGTGCCCGGGCATGCAGGGCGGATTCCGGGCTATCCATACGGGTAGAAAAACACTCCACCGCAAGCGCTTGATCGGCGGCATCCTCGGAATGTTCAAAGGGAAGGTAAAAGAACTGGCGTTCCGGTGTCGGGGCGTCTTGATCCCAATTTTCAGCCAAAGCACGGCGGGCCGCATCACGGGCGCGGGGGTCTGTGGCAAAGGCGCGCGGATCGCCGCGGAACATATTGCGCGGAAACTGGTCGGTGACGATCAAAAAGGCCAAGGTCCCCGCCGCCCCCGCAATCCAATGGTCCAACCCGCCCTCATGGGCCGCCTGCCACAAATCACCGAAACGATCCGTAATCTCGGCATCAACCGCCGGATCCACCTCATACCAGCCTTTTACGCCGACCTTTTGCAACCAAAAATCCAACACCTCCATCGGATCTGACATAGGCCCTCCCTTTACACGCTGTTAATATTTAGCGTGGCAGGTTCGGGATGTGATTTCAATGGCCTTCGCGTTACTGCTCAACGCCCTGCTCTGGCTCAGGCGCGTCGTCCTTTTCTGTTTCGGGTCCGTCGCCATCGGCCTCGATCATCGCCACTTCCATCACCACCTGCGTGGCCGAGGCAAGAACGGCCCTATAACTGGAAGTCGCCTCGACGGTCGTCTTGCGCTGCGTCATCCGCCAAATCGTATAGATCGACAAAACACCAAGCAAAACACCCATGAACAAGAAGAAACCGCTTGGGCCATAAATCCCCATGACCCAACCCGTGATAACCGGGCCGCTGATCGCGCCCAGCCCGTTGATGAACATCAAACCGGCCGAGGCGCCCGCCATATCCGACCGGTCCAGATAGTCGTTCACATAGGCCAGCAGCAGCGAATAAAGCGGGTTCGCCGCAGCCCCCGCCAGCCCGCCAACAAGGCACAATGCCCAAAACGGGATGTCCGCAATGACCGGAATCATCAGCCCGACCGCCCCGACAGTGGCCAGCCCAAAGATCACATGCCGACGGTCCATCCTGTCCGACAGCAACCCGATAGGGTATTGGAAGATCATCCCGCCGACGTAAATACAGGCGATGAAGATCGTGGTATCGCGCACGCTTAGGCCCGATTGCGTGCCCCAAACAGCAGCCATGCCGTATTGCGCAGAAAACACACCGCCCAGAATGAACATGCCCACACAACCTAATGGCGAAGCCTCATAAAGCGCGCGAAAAGTCAGTCGTTTGGTGGTATCAAATGCAGGCGCCCGTGCGACCGACAACAGAATGGGCGTAAACGCCAGCGACACCAGAACCGACGGGATCACAAACAGGATATAGCCCCCCGGATCACCGATATTCAAAAGCCCCTGCGCCGCGATAAGCCCGATCATCTGCACGATCAGATAGAGCGACAGCGCCTGACCGCGGTTCTCATTGCTGGAAGCATCATTGAGCCAGCTTTCCGCCGCGATATAAACCCCCGCAAAGGAGAAGCCGATCATCACCCGCATCAGCGACCAGGCGATCCAGTTCGGCGCCACCGCATACATGATCAGCACCGCCGAAATCAGGGAGCCGAGAGCCGCAAACACCCGCACATGGCCGACCCGACGGATCATATTAGGCGCGATTTGAGAACCGATCAGATAGCCGAGGAAGTAGCTGGACATGACGATCGACAGATGGAACGTCGACATGTCTTCCTGGCCACCGCGAATACCCAGCAACGAGCCTTGCATACCATTGCCCAAGACCAACAGCATAACACCCAGCAAAAGGGCCCAGGAGTCTCGTAGAACGCTCAGCATCACATGGCCTTTTCATATCGTTGCCGCATTGGCTTTTGCAGGCCCCGATCTGCTATCAGGCAGACCTTACAGGCGGATTAACCCCGTCTGCTATCAGCAATGAGGCATCTCCGTAAGAGAAGAATCTGTAGTTTTGCGCCACTGCATGCGCATAGGCCGTTTGCATCCGAGACTGCCCCATAAGTGCCGCAACCAACATCAAAAGGGTCGATTTTGGCAGGTGGAAATTCGTCATCAGCGCGTCAGTCGCGTGGAACTGGAATCCGGGATAGATGAAGATGTCTGTCTCACCCTGCCAAGGTGCAACTTTGCCCGTTTCGCGTGCCGCAGATTCGATCAAACGCAGCGCCGTGGTGCCAACGGGAATCACCCGTCCGCCTGCCGCACGGGTGGCGTTAATCTCGGCTGCGGCTTGCGGCGTCACCTCACCCCATTCGGCGTGCATCTTGTGGCTTGTGACATCCTCTACCTTGACCGGAAGGAAGGTTCCCGCACCCACGTGCAGCGTCACCTCGGTCATCTCGACCCCCATCGCGGCCAATTCCGCCAAAAGCGCGTCATCAAAATGCAGCGAGGCCGTGGGGGCGGCAACCGCGCCGGAATTTCGGGCGAAAACGGTTTGGTAATCGTGATTGTCTTGCATATCCGGCGCGCGTTTCGCCGCGATATAGGGCGGCAGCGGCATGGTCCCCGCCGCCTGCAATGCCGCGTCGAAATCAGCACCCGCATGGTTGAAAGTCAGCCGCAAATCGGTCTCGGATTTCTCGGCCACGGTTGCGGTTAGCCCGCCGGTGAACACAATCTCCTCGCCGACCAACAGTTTGCGCAACGGCTTGGCCATCGCCCGCCAGCCGCCTTGGGCATCCGGCTCCATCAAGGTGACCTCAATCTTGGCCGAGACCGGGCCTTGGGCGCTGTCGCGATGGCGCGCGCCGATCAACCGTGCGGGGATGACGCGGGTATTGTTCAGGACCAAACGATCCCCTTTGCGCAGCAGCTTTGGCAGATCAAAAACATGGCGATCGGCCAATCCGTCGCCCTCCACCACCAGCATGCGGGCGGCGGTGCGCGGGCGCGCAGGACGGGTTGCGATCAGCTCTTCGGGAAGGTCGAAATCAAAATCGTCGAGTTTCACTCAGTCGGCTCCAGTTGCGGTGGCGGGCTGCGAAAGATCTCGCGGAACATGCCGGGGGTCAAAATGGACAGCGGGTTTACAGACACCTCAGGAATTTTTGCCGTGCCTTGGATGGTATAGCTAAAGCCGAAAAGTCCCTCACCCTTGCGCGTGAAAAACGACCCTATCTGATTAAGAAGATAGATCGGCGATACCACACCCTGCAAATCCAGCCGCCCGCCAGTCAGCACATATAGCCCCGAAAGCGACACGCCAAGCGACGCCCCCACGGCCGACGCCCTGTTGATCTGGATGGTGCGCGGGGTCAAGCGAAAGATGGCCTCGGCTTCATCAAACAACAGCCCGCCGCTTTGCAACTGGTCCAGCAGGCCAACCACGGAAATCGCGTTGATCAGCTCGGCCAGTGCGGGGGCTTTGCGGATGCGGATGTTTTGCATTTTCAGGCTACCGTCATAGCTGCCCTTGCTGCCAGTGGGGGTCAGGATCAGATCCAGCGCACCACCTTCGGCATTGGGAAACACCTTCGCCGCCGAGAACACCGACCCCGCATCATTGGAGCGGATGCGCACCGCCGTGCCTTTCAACGAAGGCGCAAGGCTGCCGGCAATACGGGTTTGCCCGTTCACGCGACCGGTAAAATCCCCCGCAACGCCGCCCGCTTTGGGGGTGATCGTGGTCTGAAACCCGCTTAGCGACAGCCCATTGGTTACAACCAGTTGATCAAGCGCGATGGTCATCGGCGCGCTCGCTTGGGCTTGCCCCGTGCCATCCCGCGCAGGCAAGCCGCGCAGATCCAGCATGCCGCCAGTAATGACCACGGCGGGCGTTTGGCCCGTACCGCGCCCCGTCAATTCCATCTGCGCATCAAGCCATTTGTCCAGCCGCACCGAGGACAGGCGCGCAACCCCCATCCCCCCACCGTCCACAAGGCCGATCTGCCCCTTCACCTGCAATCCGGCAGCATCAAGGCTTAGGCTGTCCACATTGGCGGGTTTGCCCAGTGTCAAATCCAGTGCCAAATTCCCCTTGGAGGTCTGGCTTTTGGACCACCCGAGCGCCGGAATGCCCATGCCCACCCCCGCAAGATCAGACCGCAGCGTCAGTTTCGGCGCTTGGCCCTGATGCAGATCGACCACGAAATCGGCAAAGCCCCGCCCCGTCAGCAACCCGTCAGGCAAATTCACATTTAGCTTGGCGGCTGCGGAATGGCTCAGCTCTGCCCTGCCCTCAACCTCGGAAATGCCTTTGGCCTCAGGCGTGAAAACCTTGCTGAAACGACCCTCGAACGGCACGTCTTGCAACGCGCCTTTGCCGGTGATTTCCATGCCGGCAGGGGTGACCCCCACCACCAAACGTTCTGCCCGCAATTCACGCCCCGGCACCAACCGATCCGAGGAAAACGCCGTAATCGCGCCTGCCACGTCAAAATCCACGTCATGGATTTTTACCCCTTTGCGCAGCGGCATATGGATCTGTCCCGCGACCTCGACACGGCCATCGCCCAAATCCACAGGCAGCTTGGCTTTGGTCATGAACTCAAAGGGCTTCTGGTCAAGCAAGGAAAGCGCCGCCGTCAGCCCGCCGCGCGCCTTGACCCCGATATGCGCACGGGCCGGTTTTTGCGTCACATCCCCCACGGCAAAGATGCTGCCTGCGACATCAACCTCCCCGCCCGAAGGAGCCGTAACCGCGCCCTCCTCAATCACCATGGAATAGGATTTACCTTCGACCACCGAATAACCGCGTCCGTTTTGAATAGGCGGCAGGGTTTTCAAGAAACGCACATTGCCGCCCGAAAAGTCATAGCCCAGCGAAAAGCGCGGCTCTGCCCCCGGTGCGCTGCGAAATCCGGCGTGCAGGTTGGAAAGCTGTCCCTCTTGCACATTATCCGCCACCCAAACCCGCGTTTTCGGCACGATCCTTGAGGGCCACACCGCCAAAAGCCCGTCGCGCGCGATATGGTCAAGGCTGGCATCCACCGCGACCGACCAACCCTCAGGCCCGGCCTCCACCACCCCCGATGCCTGCAATCGCTGGCCCTTCTGGATCAAAGAGGCCTGACCGATATCAATACCAAAAGGATTCATGCGCACGCGAAAATCCAGCGCGCCTTGATCAAAGACCACCGCCTCTTCCAGCGCGTCTTGCGGGTCCAGTTGCAAACGATCAATCTGGATCTGCGCCAGAATGTTTTGCGGTATCCCCGTCGTTACCCCCGGCAAATACGCGTGGCCCGAGGCCGATAACGCAAGATCCTGACTGTTCACCGTCCATTCGCGCAGGTCCAACCGCTCGCGCGCGGGATCATAGCCGAAAAACACCGATGCCCCCTCAAAGGCGACGGGTTTGGTATCCGGCGTGGGCTGTAGCGCGCCTTTATCAAGCGTCAAGGAAGCATCAAGCGATGACAGCGCGCCCTGCTGGTCCAACGTCGATGCGATCTGCCCCGAGATCGGCGCGTCCAGCACCCCCAGCCACGCCAAGGGGGCCGCCTGCACCGCAATATCGGCAGCCGCCACCCGGTCCACCGTCACGGTCATGCGCGCACTGGCGTCGGCTTTGGCGGCGATCAGGGTCACGACAGCTTGGGCGGCTTGATCGCCCGTCACTGAGACCCCAAGCTCCACCGCCAGCTCATCCCCTCGGTTGACAAGCTGAAGCCGACCGTCGCCCAAATCCCACACCCGATCAAGCATCCGGTCCTCAATCCGAAAGGTCAGGGCTTGCGCCTCAATCAGGCGCAAATGCGATAAAAGCGGCTGGTCAAACACCGCCACCAGAGTTTTGATCAGCCCCGACAGGCCGATCGTCTGATGGGGCTGTCGGGGCACCTCAAAGGCCAGATCGAACTGCCCATCCTCCAGCCGCCGCAAATTGATGCGCGGGCCAATCAGGCGTAAACTTCGCAGACGGATTTGGCCGCTCATCAGGGCCGCAGGGTCCAGCGCCACACGCAATTCGGGCAACGACACAGCCGTTTCGCCGGATTTTTCCAGCAGCCGAACATCCTCTAGCCGCAAACGCGGCACCCAGTCCGTGTCCACCACAAAAACAGCACCGCCGACCGAAATGGCCGTCCCCTCGCGCGTCAGGTCTTGCAGGGCCGTGTTCATTCGCTGCTCGGCCTCGACCACCATCCAAACCGGTAGGCGGATCGGCTTGCCCGTCAGCGCAAGCCCCACGAACACCACCGCCAGCGATAAAAAGATCAATGTAGGCACCAGCCAGAACGTTCCGCGCCGATGCGGGCGAACAGCGCTTTTCGGCTTGAGGCGCGGCTTGCGCGGGCGCTCAAGCAACAGCGCGGGCTGCGGCGGGCCGATGAAATCGCACCGGTCGGGCCGCGGCCCGTCATGCCCCGGTGTTGGATCATCCATCCTTCAACACGCCTTTTACCTTTCACCCGTTGCGGTTACCGCAATTGCCCCTATCCTTGCGCAAGAGCATCCCGAATACAAAACACAGCTTTGACATCAAAGGAACACATCATGCCGGACATTGGCGATATGGCCCCCGATTTCACCCTTCCCCGTGACGGAGGGCAGACGATTACCCTGTCCGCGCTGCGCCCCGGCCGCGTGGTGGTTTATTTCTATCCCCGTGACGATACATCGGGCTGCACGCTGGAGGCAAAGGACTTCACAGCCCTTAGTGCAGATTTCGCAGCGCTTGGTGTCACTGTGATCGGCATTTCCAAAGATAGCGTAACCGCGCATGACAAATTTTTGGCAAAACATGATCTGGGCGTGATCCTTGCCTCGGATGAAAATGGCCAGACCTGCGAAGATTACGGCGTTTGGAAAGAAAAGCAGATGTACGGCAAAACCTTTATGGGGATTGAGCGGACAACATTCCTGATCGGTGCGGATGGCATGATCGCGCAAGTTTGGCGCAAAGTCTCCGCCAAGGGCCATGCCGAAGCGGTTCTGGCGGCGGCGACATGACCCAATCACTGGCAGAGCGCGCCGTCGAGGTGCTGATGACGGCGGACGGGCGCGCGAAAACCGCGCTCGGGCGGCGACATGCGGCGGAATGGCTGGCAGCGCGTGCAGCGGGCACCCCTTTGCCGATCGGGCAGGCAAGTCCGCCCCTGCGCCCCGCCCGTCCCGATGCGCCTGAATTGTTGTCACCCCGCGATATGCCACGCCGCCGTCCCGGCTCCACCATGGGGCGCAACGCACTTTTGCATGCCGTGGCGCATATTGAGCTAAACGCGGTCGATCTGCATTGGGATATTATCGCGCGCTTCACCCATGTGCCCATGCCTTTGGGCTTTTATGATGACTGGGTCCGCGCGGCAGATGATGAGGCAAAACACTTCAACCTGATGTGCGATTGCCTGGAGGCCGCGGGCAGCCATTACGGCGCTTTGCCTGCCCACGCAGGCATGTGGCGCGCGGCCGAGGATACCGTGGATGACCTTTTTGGCCGTCTTGCCGTGGTGCCAATGGTGCTGGAGGCGCGCGGCCTTGACGTGACCCCCGGCATGATAGCGGTGTTTGAAAAGGCAGGCGAGGCTGGTCCCGTAGAGGCCCTTAAAACCATCTACAGCGAAGAGGTCAGCCATGTGGCTTACGGCTCCAAATGGTTCAATTGGCTTTGCGGGCGCGATGGTCTGGACCCGAAAGACACCTTCCACAGCCTCGTGCGGCGCTATTTCCACGGGGTCCTCAAGCCCCCGTTCAATGAGGAAAAGCGCGCCGACGCCGGATTGCCGCCAGACTTCTATTGGCCGCTGACAGAACCCGAAACCGATGGGTTTCCGCCTGAAAATTCGTGATTTATCGGCGATATATTGCCGGTTTTTTTGCATCTGAGGGTTGCAAGGCGTTAACTGTTGCGCAGAAGCCCCCCGATTTGTATGCCTGATCCGGATATTAACCCTGCGGGATTCTCTGGCTGGGGTGACGTCCAACTTCAACAAGACCGGAAAATGTTCAGTGCTGAAGCGACTATCTTATCGTATTAACACAGGCCTTGGCCGCTATTTTCCGGAACAGCGCCTGTTCTTGAAGTCCGATACAGATACCCGCTTTATTCGCCTTCAGCCCCTGACACAGGCCATCGCCGTTACCGGTGCCGCGCTCTGCCTCGGGTGGACAATTCTGGCAACCTCGATCCTGTTGATGGATTCGATCTCGGCCGGCTCGGGACGCGATCAGGCAATGCGCCAGCAATCGCTCTATGAGGCGCGGCTGAATGCGCTGTCCGCCGACCGCGATCTGCGCGCCATTGAGGCCGTGCGCGCGCAGGAACGTTTCAACCTTGCCCTGAAAGAAGTCAGCGACATGCAGGCCCGGCTGCTTGCCTCCGAGGATGGGCGCCGCGAGATGGAAACCGGTGTCGAGGTAATCCAGAACACCCTGCGCCGCACCATCAAGGAACGCGATGCCGCCCGCCAGGAAAGCGAAACACTGACCGCAAGCCTACAAGAGCAAACCGGTTCCACTCGCACAGGCGAAGGCCGCATCCGCGATGCCGCAGCCACAGTCGAAGTGCTGGCCGAAGCCCTTTCCGGCACATCCGAGCAACGCGACAGCATGGCCATGGTCGCCATGGCCGCCCGCGAGGAAACCGATGCAATCGCCGCCCAGAAACGCGCGCTTGAAGTCAAGAACGACATGATCTTCAACCGGCTGGAAGAGGCCGTAGCCCTTTCGATGGAGCCGCTGGACAAGATGTTCCGGTCTGCAGGCATGTCACCCGATGACCTTCTGCGCACCGTTCGCAAGGGCTATTCCGGACAGGGCGGGCCATTGACGCCCTTCACACTTTCCACCAAAGGCGAAGCTCTGAGCAATGACGAAATCCGCGCCAATGCAATCTTGCAGGGGCTCGATCATATGAACCTCTACCGGATGGCCGCCAGCAAATCGCCCTTTGCAACGCCGCTCAAAAACGCGTTCCGCTTCACTTCTCCCTACGGGTATCGCAACGACCCGAAAGGTGCGGGACGCCGCTTGCATGCAGGCACCGATTTCGCGGCCCCCTACGGCACGCCGATTTATGCAACCGCCGACGGGGTTGTAACCCATGCCGGTTGGGCAAATGGTTATGGTCGCCTCGTCAAGATCAAGCATGAGTTCGGAATCGAGACGCGATACGCCCACCAGTCGAATATCCGCGTAAAAGTTGGACAAAGGGTATCGCGCGGGGATAGGATTGGTGATATGGGGAACTCAGGCCGGTCTACCGGCACTCATCTTCACTACGAGGTTCGGATCGGGGGCAAACCTGTTAACCCGATGACCTTTATCAAGGCAGCGACAGATGTTTTCTAAAAGCAAGATCAATGAACCCGGCCCTAAAACTGAGGCTGACAAGTCCCACGCCACGCAAGGCGCCCCCGGGCGCAGCTCGATGGAGTTTGGCACCACGGCGACAAAGGCCAAGCCTTCGGCCTCTGTTCTTTCGTCTGATTTGACCATTACCGGCAACCTGCGCACAACCGGCGATATTCAGGTTGAAGGTACCGTAGAGGGCGACATCCGTGCGCATCTGCTGACCGTTGGCGAAACTGCCACCATCCGCGGAGAGATTGTGGCCGATGATATCGTAGTCAATGGCCGCGTGATTGGCCGTGTACGCGGGCTTAAAGTCCGACTGACCTCTACCGCGCGGGTGGAAGGCGACATCATCCACAAGACCATCGCCATCGAATCGGGCGCGCATTTTGAAGGGTCTGTCCAGCGTCAGGACGATCCATTGGCGACGGGCCGCGCTTCGGCTGCCGCCCCTACCCAAAACCAGTCCCCTGCACCTGCGCCCGCCCCGGCTGCCCCAAAGGCACCGCCTGCCGACAACCGCTAAGCAGTCTCACATTCCTATATCGGGCATCCCTGTCATCGGGATGCCCTTTTTTATGCGCCATCAGGCCAATGCGCGACGATATAGATGCCATGTCGCATGCCCCAGCACCGGCAGCACGATAAACAAACCAAAGAACCCCAGAGCCATCCCGACAAATATCATCAGGGCGATCATCACGCCCCAGACCAGCATCAGTCCCGGATTGTTCAACACCACCGAGACAGAGGTGATCATCGCGGTGACAAAATCCACCTCCCTGTCCATCAGCAACGGCAAGCTCACCACCGTGAGCGCAAAGAGAACGCCCGCGAAAATCGCGCCAACGATGGTCCCGACACCCAGCATCATCAAGCCGTTCACCGTCAAGAACACATCAAAAGAAGTGCTGATGTTGGTCATGACCTGAAGCCCCAAAAACAGCGCAAAAATCATATGAGCCAGAAAATTCCAGAACAAAAAGAACACGACCACGACCGCCGCAATTGAGGGGATTTGCCGGTCTTTCTGGCGCAAGACCACGCCCAGAACCGCGCCCCAACTCAGTGGCTCTCCTGCCTCCAGTCGGCGGCTTACCTCATACAGCCCGCATGCGATGAAGGGGCCAAGAATGGGAAAGCCGGCGGCTGCGGGCAACGTCCACCACACCTGCCCCGTCGCAGTCAGCGCATAAAGGATCAGCCAGCCACCGGCCACATAAACCGCCGCGAAAAACAGGCCGAAGATGGGGGCTGTACGAAAATCCTGCCAGCCAGCAGCAAGGGACGCACGCAGGTCAGCCGCCTCCAGTATCAAAACTTCCGGCTTTGGGGGGGCGGTCGCGGCGGGATGGGACATAGGCTTCTCCTGTCTGGTTTGGAATAAACCCTAGCCAGACAAAAGGCCCCGATAAAGATGTATTTGGGATCGCAGGACTGTTTAATCGTCCAAGTTCGCCTCGGCGCGCGACTTGCCCGATACATCCATTGCCAAGGTCGCGGCCATGAACTTATCAAGATCGCCGTCCAGAACCCCTTGGCTATCCGAGGTTTCCACCCCGGTGCGCAGATCCTTGACCATCTGATAAGGCTGCAGCACATAAGACCGGATCTGGTTGCCCCAGCCCGCATCGCCCTTGCTTTCATGGGCTGCGTTGATGGCAGCGTTACGCTTGTCCATCTCCAGCTGATAAAGCCGCGAGCGCAGGGCATTCATCGCGATTTCCCGGTTTTGGTGCTGGGATTTCATTGAAGAGGTCACGACGATATTTGTCGGCAAGTGGGTAATCCGCACAGCCGAATCGGTGGTGTTCACGTGCTGCCCGCCCGCGCCCGAAGACCGGTAGGTATCGATCCGGATGTCCTTATCGGGGATATCAATCTCGATATTGTCATCCACCACCGGATAAACCCAGATCGACGAAAATGAGGTATGCCGCCGCGCGGCACTGTCATAGGGGCTGATACGCACAAGCCGGTGAACCCCGGATTCCGATTTCAACCAGCCATAGGCGTTCGGCCCCGAGATCTTATAGGCGGCGGATTTGATGCCCGCCTCCTCGCCGTCGGTCATGGATTGAAGTTCAACCTTATAGCCCTTCTTTTCCGCCCAACGCACATACATCCGCGCCAGCATCGACGCCCAGTCACAGCTTTCGGTGCCGCCGGCGCCCGAGTTGACCTCAAGGAATGTATCGTTGCCGTCCGCCTCGCCGTTAAGCAGGGCTTCCAGCTCTTTGTTGCGCGCGACTGTGACCAGCTCGCGCAGCGCATCTTCGGCCTCGGTCACCACCTCGGCATCATCCTCGGCCTCGCCCATCTCTATCAGCTCGACATTATCGCGCAAACCGGTCTCAATCAGCTTATAGGTGGACAGCTGGTCAATCACGCCCTGCCGTTCGCGCATCAGCTTTTGCGCCTTGGGCGGGTCGTTCCACAGGTCCGGATCCTCGATCATGGCGTTGAATTCTTCAAGCCGGTGCGGGGCGGTTTCCAAATCCATTCGCTGTGCCAGAAGCGTCAGTGATTTGCGGATGGCTTCCACATTGGACTGGGTTTCTGCGCGCATGTGAGTATTTCCTTGAGGGCGGTATCAGGTTTCGGGTCATATCGCTTTGCGGGGGTATTTGGCAAGGGCCGCAGCCCCTAGTACAACCCACCAGAGCTGAGCGTGCCAAAGTCGGCCTTCTTCGGGATGATCTTGGTTTGCCCGCTGGAGGTGGTAACAGCGCTGCCGCCGCCGGATGCATCATCTTCCTCACCATAGGCAAACAGGGGCAGATTGGCGCCCATGCCAAAGCCGCCATCGACATAGGCGCCAAAGCCGGACATCGGCTCATCCCCATCGCGGAAATATTCAGAGACAACATTCGGCCCCGAGGCATCATCAGGCAAAACAGCGCCAGTAAAGCGGTCGATTTTGCGGAAGAAACCGCCCGGTGGCACTTTGAATTTTCCGCCGCCGTATTTGCTGATGGCCTTACGCATAAAGCGTTCGAACACCGGGCCGCAGGTCGTGCCGCCGTAAGTGCGCCCCATGCTGCGCGGGTTATCATAGCCGATATAGCAGCCCGCCGCGATATTGGACGAAAAGCCCACAAACCAAACATCCTTGGACTCATTGGTGGTGCCGGTCTTGCCTGCAATCGGCACTGGCAAGTTGATGCCCGCAGCCGTCCCGCGCTTCACAACCCCTTCCAGCATCGAAGTCAGCTGATAGGCGGTAATCGCATCCATTACCCGTTCGCGGTTAGAGGTGATATTTGGCAGTTCTCGTGGGTTAAGGGACGCCAGCTGGCAATCATCACAGATGCGCTGGTCATGGCGGTAAACGGTTTTGCCGTAGCGGTCCTGAACACGGTCAACCAGCGTAGGCTCCACCCGCTCTCCGCCATTGGCAAACATCGCATAGGCAGCGACCATCTTGAACAGGGTCGTTTCCTCGGAACCAAGCGAGTTGGCCAGAAACTGCCCCATCCGGTCATAAACGCCAAACCGTTCAGCATAGGATGCCACCACGCTCATCCCGATTTCTTCGGCAATCCGCACTGTCATCAGGTTACGCGATTGTTCAATCCCGGTGCGCAAGGTGGTGGGGCCATAGAATTTGTTGGACGAGTTGCGCGGCCGCCAGATGCCTTGCGGGGTATTCACCTCAATCGGGGCATCGACAACAATTGTGGCGGGGTTAAAGCCGCTATCGAGGGCCGCCGCAAAGACAAAAGGTTTAAAGCTGGAACCGGGCTGGCGCTGCGCTTGGGTGGCGCGGTTAAACACCGAATGCTGATAGGAGAACCCGCCCTGCATCGCCAGAACACGCCCCGAGGTGACATCCATCGCCATAAACGCGCCCTGCACCTCTGGCACCTGCCGCAGGGTCCAGCGGATAAAGCTGCCGTCGCTGTCCTTGGTCATCGCACGCACCAAGACCACATCGCCCACAGACACCAGATCACCGGCCTTGCGCGCCTTGTTGGCAAGCCGCCCGTTTGGCAGGCGTTTACGCGCCCATGTGACATCAGCGGCGGGGATGAAATGACCGTCGGCGTCTTCCTCAACCCCCTCAATCCCGATCCGTGCCGAGGTATCGCCAACCTCTAACACAACGGCGGGCATCCAGCCTTCGACATCGCGGGCGACATCAACCTTGCGCAGAGCGGCGCGCCAGCTTTCCTCATCCGTAAGGTTCGCAGGGTCGATCACCTTACCCGTGCCGTTCCAGATACCACGGCCGCGGTCAAATTCTTCCAGGCCGGCCTGAAGCGCCTTGGCAGCTTCTTTTTGCAATTCGGGGTCCACAGTGGCGCGGATGGTCAAGCCGCCACCGAAAAATTCCTGCTCCCCGAAGGTGCCCGACAATTGGCGACGAATCTCGTCGCTGAAATAATCGCGGGAAGGCAGGCTTTCGCGGAACGAGGGGTAATCGCCGTTTTGCACGGTTTTAAGCGGCAAGTCCTTTTCGCTAAGGTATGTCGCCTCATCGATATAATTGTTTTGCCACATCTCGCGCAGCACATAGTTGCGGCGGTCTACCGCGCGGTCATAATCGCGGACCGGATGCAACCCACGGCCGGGCGATTTTGGCAAAGCGGCAAGATAGGCCGTCTCTCCGGGGGAAAGCTGCGACAGGATCTTGTTGAAATAGGTCTGCGCGGCGGCGGCGACCCCGAAGCTGCGTTGCCCCAGATCAATCTCGTTGAGGTAAAGCTCAAGGATTTTCTCCTTGCTCAGGGTTTCCTCGATGCGGGTCGCCAGAATGATTTCCTTGATCTTGCGTTCGGCCTTGCGTTCACCGCCCAAAAGGAAGTTCTTCATCACCTGCTGCGTGATCGTCGAGGCCCCGCGCACGTTTTCCCCGCGAGAGCGGATCGCCTCAAGGGCCGCCACCGCGATACCGCGCGCATCATAGCCGTTGTGAGTATAGAAATTCTTGTCCTCGGCGCTGATGAAGGCCTGTTTAACCAAGGCAGGAATTTCCTCGGAGCTGGCGAAAATCCGGCGCTCCTTGGCGAATTCATCCATCATCTCACCACCGCCGGAATAGACACGGCTGATGGTGGGCGGCGCGTATTTCGCAAGGCTTTCGTGACTGGGCAGATCGCGGCTGTACATGTAAAAAATCGCGCCAACCGACAGGGCCGCAAAAAACAGGCCCATTGTCAAAAGGGTGAACAGACCACCAAAAAAAGAGCCGATAAATCTGATCACGCGAATTTCCCCATGTTTCCGACCTGTTCTATATACCCTATGCAGCCTGCAAGCAAAAGCGCCGCCCGCCTTCAAGACGCGATTTTGCCAAATTCTTCGTGATCACGTCGCCCGAACCTCAGTGCTTGGCGGCACCGGCCAAGGCGGCCTCGTGTGCAGCCCATTGCGCAAGGCCTTGGTGCAGTGAGGCGATCATCCGCCGCCGCCATGCCGGATCGACAATCCGCGCAAGATCCCGCCGTGAGGATAAAAACCCCAGTTCGATCAACACCGACGGGATATCAGGGCTTTTGAGAACTGAAAACTCGCCAGACTGAACAGGCCTGCTGTGCATCGCTATCCCCTCGGCCTTGATCGCGGTTTTAAGCGATTCTGCCAGCCGGCCGACCTTGGGCAAGGTTTCGGCCCGTGCCATATCCATCAACACATTTGCGATCATATCGTCTTGTTCCGTCAAATCCACACCTGCAAGCAGATCATCGCGGTCATGACGCTCGGCCAGCAATCTGGCAGCAGTGTCGATCGCCGCTTTTGACAGGGTATAGATCGTCGCCCCCGACGCTTCACCTTCGGCCAATGCATCGGCATGCAACGACAACAGCACATCCGCCCCTGCGGCCCGGGCAATGGAAATCCGGGTTTCCAGCGGCACGAAAACATCCTCATCGCGGGTCAGGATCACCTGATAGTCGCCGCTGCGCTGAAGGTAATCTTTAAATTCCCGCGCGAAGGTCAGCATCAGATGCGCCTCAAGGTAATCGCCATGCTCTGCCCCTGGGTCAAGCCCGCCGTGGCCCGGGTCAAGCACCACGATCATCGGCCCGCCTGCCCGCAGGCCGCGCTTTGGCAGATCGGCCGGTTCGGGCAGCGCCCAGCCCTCCGGCTCGGACTTGGCGGCCAATGCAGCAAAGCTATCGGCATCGGTTGGTGCCAAGGTCACATCAATCTGCACGGCCTCGCCGGTGGTCATCGCCGCCGATTTCACCGCCATCGGGCCGGAAAGTTCCAGCACCAGCCGCGACCAGCCGGGGCGAAACACCCCCGCGCGCAGATCCACCACCCGCGCCCCACTACGCGGCAGGCTGGCGGCTTGTGAGAAGTCAACCTCTCGGGTGTCGAGCACCAACCGCGGCGGATTGTCCAGCACGCGCACGCGCCATGGCACCGGTTGCGAAATCGCCAGCGACAGCGCGACCCCGCGCCCCTTGTCTTGTACCTGTGACCCCGCCACATCCAGACGCGCGATGGCAGAAAGCTCTTGCCCCCAAGCGGGGAGCAGCATCAGCATCATCGCCCAAACCGCCAGAATTGCCCGCATCACAGATGACCCTTTCGTTTTGCAAACCATTTATGACAGCCGCAAAAAAGTAAAATCACGGCTTGGTATAACCCGCCATAAAGCCCTTCAACCGTGCGATGCCCTCTTCGATCTCCGCTGTGCTGCGGGCATAGGAAAACCGCAAAGTATGTTTGCCCCGAACCGGATCGAAGTCGAGCCCCGGCGTCACCGCAACCCCTGCCTGCTTCAGGATATCCGAGCAAAACTGCAAACTGTCATCCGTCAACTCCGACACATCGGCATAGACATAAAATGCGCCGTCAGGTGGTGCAATCTTGGTGAAACCGGCGGCGCGAAGCCCCTCCAGCATCAGCAAGCGGTTTTTGGCATAGACGGCACGGTTTGCCTCCATCTCGTCGATGCAATCCAAGGCGGCAAGGGCTGCGATCTGGCTGGCATGGGGCGGGCAGATGAACATGTTTTGGGCCAAACGCTCCACCCGGCGCACATGCGACTGTGGCACAATCATCCAACCGATACGCCAACCCGTCATGCTGAAATACTTGGAGAAAGAGTTGATGACATAGGCTTCATCGCTGATCTCCAGCGCCGAAACCGCGCGGGTATCGTAATGCAACCCGTGGTAAATCTCATCCGAGATAAAGGCGATATCCTTTGCCGCGCAATGATCCATCAGCGCCTTGAGCGCCGCATGATCGAGCATGGTGCCAGAAGGGTTGCCGGGGCTTGCGACAATAAGCCCTGACATATCAACACCCTCCAGATCATCCGGCGTCGGTTGAAGGCGGTTTTCGACGCGGGTCGGGATGCCCACCGGCGTCAGCGACAAGGCGCGCAGGATCTGACGATATGAGGGGTAGCCCGGCTCCCCCAAACCGACCCTTTCGCCCGCATCAAACAGCGAGGTGAAGGCCAGTAGAAACCCCGAGGAAGACCCCGTCGTAACAACCACTCGGCTCGGATCAAGGTCGATATCATACCAGCGTTTGTAAAGTGCCGCGATGCCCGCGCGCAATTCCGGCAAGCCAAGCGCCACCGTATAGCCAAGCGCGCCCTGCCCCATCGCCGCCACCAGCGCATCACGTGCGCCCTGCGCCGCACCGGTTCCGGGCTGACCCACCTCCATGTGGATGATGCTGCGACCTGCGGCCTCGGCGGCGCGCGCGGCCTCCATCACATCCATCACGATAAAGGGATCAACCTCCCCACGCTGTGATTTTTTCAGGCCTTTTGCCACTGTCATACCCCCACATCAAAGCTGTCTATGCAATCCTCCTCCCTTACAGAGTGGCCGGGATATCGTCAAACCCTTGACCCTGCGCCACATTATCACGGGCATTTTGGTTGCCCTCCCCCCCCGCAATCGGGCATGAGGGGGCAAGGTCAACCAGACATGGCACCGCCACGGGTGTCGCCACATCGGAGTACACTATGAAAAAGCTGCTCGTCACCACGGCCCTCGCATTGGCCCTTGCCCCGCCCGCATTTGCACAAAGCAAGCTTTCGGAGGCCGAGCGCGCTGATTTCCGCGCCGAGGTTCGCGCCTATTTGCTGGAAGAGCCGGAAGTGCTGATGGAAGTGTTTGCCATCCTCGAAGAGCGCCGCAATACCGATGCCGTGGCCGATGATCTTGCCATGCTGAAAACCAACGCGGATGAGATTTTCAACGATCCCGCAAGCTGGGTTGGCGGCAATCCCGATGGCGATATCACCGTGGTGGAATTCATGGACTACCAATGCGGCTATTGCAAAAAAGCCTTTGAGGATGTGGCAGAGCTGGTGTCCTCAGACGGTAATATCCGCTTTGTTGTCAAAGAGTTCCCTATTCTGGGCGAACAATCGGATCTAGCTTCGCGCTTTGCGATTGCTGTTTTGCAAACCGACGGCGCCGAGGCTTATGAAAAAGTGCATGACGCGCTGATGGTGATGCGCGGCGCGGTGACGCCGGATAATCTTGCAAGCATCGGGGCAGATGTGGGGCTTGCAGATGTCGACGCGGTCATGGCGCATATGACATCCGCCAAAGTTACTGCCGTGATTGATGCCAACCGCGCCCTTGCCCAGCGTTTGGCCATCAACGGCACACCGACATTTGTGATCGATAAGACCTTGGTGCGCGGTTATGTGCCATTGGACGGCATGCGCCAGATTGTCGAAGGTCAGCGCGAGGGCTGAATGTTTGGCCGGGGGTAAAAGCCCCCGGCGCACCCCTATTTTCCGGCGGGTTCCGGCAGTTCTGTGGCGGCGTCCAGCTCTGTTGCGCGCTTTTCGACCAGCTCGACAATATGGTCGATCATCGCCTCATTGCCCAGCTTGTGGCTTTGCTTGCCCGCCAGATAGACCATACCCGATCCGGCCCCACCGCCGGTAAAGCCGATATCTGTCATCAGCGCCTCCCCCGGACCATTGACGACACAGCCGATGATGCTCAGGCTCATCGAGGTGGTGACATGGGCAAGGCGGTCTTCCAGTTCAGTCACCGTCTTGATCACATCAAAGCCTTGCCGCGCGCAGGACGGGCAGGAAATGATGGTCACACCACGGTGGCGCAGGCCGAGGGATTTAAGAATCTCAAACCCGACCTTCACCTCTGCCTCCGGCTCAGCCGAGAGTGAGACGCGAATGGTATCACCAATGCCGGACCAAAGCAGATTGCCAAGCCCGATGGCGGATTTCACCGTACCTGATTGCAACCCGCCCGCCTCGGTGATGCCAAGATGGATCGGCGCATCCGTGACCTCGGCAAGCTGGTTATAGGCGGCCGCCGACATGAAAACATCCGAGGCTTTGACGCTGATTTTATATTCATGGAAATCATTGTCTTGCAGCAGTTTAATATGGTCCAACCCGGATTCGACCATCGCATCAGGGCAAGGTTCGCCATATTTATCAAGCAGATGGCGCTCTAACGATCCTGCATTGACGCCAATGCGGATAGAACAGCCATGGTCCTTTGCCGCCTTAATCACCTCACGCACGCGTGAAGCATCCCCGATGTTGCCGGGGTTGATCCGCAAGCAGGCGGCCCCCGCCTCAGCGGCCTCAATCGCGCGTTTGTAGTGGAAATGGATGTCCGCAACGATAGGCACGGGGGACTCGCGGCAAATCTCACGCAGAGCCAGCGCGCTTTCGCGATCCGGTGCCGAGACACGCACAATATCGGCCCCTGCATCCGCAGCACGCTGCACCTGCGCAATCGTGGCCTTGATATCGGTGGTCGGCGTATTGGTCATCGTCTGGACCGAAATCGGGGCATCCCCGCCCACAGCGACCTTTCCCACCATGATCTGGCGGGATTTACGACGTTCAATATTGCGCCATGGACGAATTGGATTATGGGTCATTGGATACTCGGGGCCAAGGGAATTGCTTCCCCATTGGCTATGGCCAAAGCGACCGAAAAGCAACCGCTTGCTTGATCACAAAGACGGGCTGGAGGGGCAAAGCACCATTGCGTTATTCGCATCAGCTACGGCCACGGATTGCCCTGTCTCTACGTTCGGGAATTTTGCCTGTACCGCATCCGCCGTCAAGGCCACGTTTTTCACAACTTGCGCACCGGGTGCCGAGGGGCCAAATGTCTTGCCATTGACGGTAAAATAAACCGAGCCGGAATTGCCCGCACGCAGCACCGGTGCCGCCTCCATCAATGGGACGGTGTAGCGTTCACAGGAATCGAGCACCTTCTCAAGCAACACAGTCCCATCAGCCGAGGAGACCCGCACCCAAGACGGGCGCACGGCCAGAATTTCAACGATATTGGGGTCAGCGGCGACGACCTGTACTTCATTCTCGACGGGATCAGACTCGGGTGCGCCTGCCACTTCGGCAACCAGCTGTGCAATCGCGTGGCGCTGCGGATCAATCGCGGCAATCGGCCCATCGCGCGAGGTCAGCACAGGAACATCAAGCGCCTGAGGGCGGTAAAGCCGGTCAGAACGGATCGGCGTTTGCGTATTGGCAGCGATCGAAGTCGAAACCTCCTCGACAGCCTGGCTTTCCGGGGCCGAGCGCACCACAGGAGCCACACCTTGTACATTGCCCAGCGGATCAATCTCCGCGATGACTTGCGGGGCCTGATCTACGGGGGCAAGTTGCACCCGCTGCACCTCTTGCAAGACGGACCAGCCGCCATAGCCCAAGCCGCCAATCAACCCGAGCAATACCAACAGGGAACCAACGGCGCCCGGTTCCACACGCGACAAAATCGACTCACTGCGCGGAACGAAGGTCGCATTGGGGTTTGCCAAGGGATCGCCAAAATCCTGCACACGGCTACGCGCTTTGGTCAGGCGGACGGGGGATGCCTCAACAGACATGCCGTGCGCCAAGGTGAAATTCGCCTCACGGCAAAATTTCGCATAGGCCCAATCAGGGTCCATACCAAGATAGCGCGAATAGGACCGCACATAACCGGCAACAAAGCCCTGAGTTTCAAAAGCAGAGGTATCACAATTTTCAATGGCTGCAATATAGGTCGCCTTGACCTTCAACTCACGTTGAACATCGAGCAATGACTTGCCTAAGGTTGCGCGCTCCCCGCGCATAAGGTCGCCCAGACGTAGCTCGAAATCGTCAAAGCCTTTCGGCTTGTCGGTTTCGGACGTCGAAGGTGCTTTCCTTCGGCCGATCATCAAGTATGCCTCGTTTTCTGCCCCATTTCCTGCGTCTGAGTCGTATCACCGACTCGACGCTATCGTATTGCTTCTATAGTAGCACACTACAATCCAAATAGCACATCTAGATATAAATCAAGCCGTCAACTCGGCACGATTTAGCGCACATTGCTGCCAAAGTTTATCCATCGCCTTAACCAATGCGTCAATCTGGGCCGCATCATGCACCGGCGACGGCGTAAAACGAAGCCGCTCTGTCCCGCGGGGCACAGTGGGGAAGTTGATCGGCTGCACATAAATGCCGAATTGCTCCAGCAACATATCGGACAGCGCCTTGCAATGCACGGGGTCACCGACATGCACCGGCACAATATGGCTGCCGTGGTCGATCAGCGGCAGGCCGATCGCCTTCAGCCGGCTCTTGAGAATCCGCGCATGAAGCTGTTGGGCATCGCGCAAATGTTGTGCCGTTTTCAGATGCCGAACCGAGGCCGCAGCCCCCGCCGCCACCGCAGGCGGCATCGAGGATGTAAAGATGAACCCCGGCGCATAAGAACGCACCGCGTCACACATCTTGGCCGAAGCCGCGATATAGCCACCCGCAACACCGTATGCCTTGGCCAGCGTGGCGTTGATAATATCAAGCCGCCCCATCAGCCCGTCACGTTCCGCAACCCCTGCCCCGCGCGGGCCATACATGCCCACGGCGTGGACCTCGTCGATATAGGTCAACGCACCGAATTCATCAGCTGCATCACAAATAGCCTCGATCGGGCCAAAATCACCATCCATCGAATAGATCGACTCAAAGGCGATCAGCTTTGGTGCTGCCGGATCATCGGCAGCCATCAATTCACGCAGATGCGCCACATCGTTGTGACGGAAAATCCGCTTGGCCCCGCCATTGCGGCGCACCCCCTCGATCATCGAGGCATGGTTCAACGCATCCGAATAGATGATCAGCCCCGGAAACAGCTTGGGCAGGGTCGAAAGCGTCGCATCATTGGCATTGTAAGCCGAGGTAAACACCAAGGCGGCTTCCTTACCATGCAGATCAGCCAGCTCGGCCTCAAGCCGGTTGTGGTACACGGTCGTACCCGAAATATTGCGCGTCCCGCCAGAGCCTGCACCCGTGGCATCCAGCGCCTCTTTCATCGCCTCCAGCACAACCGGATTTTGTCCCATGCCAAGATAGTCATTGCCGCACCAAACCGTAATTTGACGCTGCTCACCATCCGGCTTGCGCCAGATCGCTGCAGGATAAGATCCTTTGTGGCGCTCGATATCGATGAAAGTCCGATAGCGCCCCTCTTCGTGCAAACGGTTGAGGGCATTGTCGAGGGCGGCATCATAGTTCATCTTAATCTCCAGCTTTCCCGCTCGAATCAGAGCAATTGCAGCGGGTTTGCGCCAATCTATGCAAGAATTGGCATCGGCGCTTTGATACTTATCAAGTCTTATAAACGAAAGAGGGCAATTTGACGCCCCCTTTTGCCAAATTCCCTGTCACTTAGGGTCTGCGACAATGATCTCACAATCGGGCGCGCCCTTATCGGCACAGGCTCTAAGCGCCAACGCCTGCGCTTGCACCCCCTTGGCCAGCGCGAAAAAGCCGGTAGAGGCAGAGGCGGCCATCGCCCGTTCGCCGCGTTTTCCGTAGTCAGATTTCAGCGCAACCGTACCCTCGACCGACAATTGCAAGGCACGCGCCTCCCAACCTTTAGGCTGCACAATGGCTGCAATCACACATTCATCTGCCGTTTTGCGCAACGCATTGCACCCCGCCAATGCCGCCGCCGAGGCCGCCTCGGCGCTGTGGTGATTGGCAACAAGCGTCGTCGCCTCGGACTTCAAAAGATCCTCTTGCGGCGCGATGGCAGCGGCGGCGTAATAGGCATAGCCCTTGACCACCTCCCCCAACAGCGCGGAATGTTCCGCCGAAAGCCCGTTGACGTTCAACAGCTGTACCTCTGATTTTTTAGCCGAAAAAAGCTGTTTTGTGGCCTGCTTGCCCGTCATCGGTTCAGCCAGCGCCGCCCCTGCACAAATCGCAAGCCCCAAGCCCGCACAGATCAACACCTTACCCGATTGCAACATCACCACACACTCCGTCTTTGCGATTCAAAGTCAATTCTGCGCAGGCTGTAGCCGATCTTACCCCCTCTGGACAGGGGCCGCGTTGCTGTTACCTTGCGCGTAATATCAAAAACCGGAGAGCGCCATGACCATCGAAGCCGTCCTAGCCCGCATTGACCAAGCCCTGCCCGAAGCCACCGACCGCTTGCTGGACCTGCTGCGCATCCCGTCGATTTCCACCGATCCCGCCTATCAGGCCGATTGCGACCGCGCCGCCGATTGGCTGGTGTCCGATTTGCAAGGCTTGGGGTTTGATGCCTCCAAACGGCCCACCCCCGGCCACCCTATGGTCGTCGCCCATTATGACGGACCCGAAGTTGCAGACACACCGCATCTGCTGTTTTACGGCCATTATGATGTTCAACCTGTTGATCCGCTTTCCCTGTGGGACCGCGACCCCTTTGATCCGCAAA
Organism: Pseudorhodobacter turbinis; assembly: GCF_005234135.1. Taxonomy (NCBI): domain Bacteria; kingdom Pseudomonadati; phylum Pseudomonadota; class Alphaproteobacteria; order Rhodobacterales; family Paracoccaceae; genus Pseudorhodobacter; species Pseudorhodobacter turbinis. Next base: position 168,668 of record NZ_CP039965.1, on the reverse strand, counting down.
TTGAGGATACGCCATCGGGCAAGGTGATCCGCGGGCGCGGTGCCTCTGATGACAAAGGCCAGTTGATGACATTCCTCGAGGCGTGCCGCGCATGGCGCGCTGAGCATGGCCGCCTGCCCTGCCGCCTGACGATTTTCCTTGAGGGCGAAGAAGAATCCGGTTCACCCTCACTGATCCCCTTCATGCAAGAAAACGCCCAAGAGCTGCGCGCCGATGTCGCCCTGATTTGCGATACGGGGCTTTTCCAATCCAGAACCCCGTCAATCGTGACCATGCTGCGCGGATTGGTTGGGGAAGAAATCACCATCAAAGCCGCCAGCAAAGACTTGCATTCCGGCATGTACGGCGGGCTGGCGATGAACCCGATCCGCCTGCTATCGCAAATCATCGCGGGGCTGCATGACGATACGGGCCGCATCACCGTTCCGGGTTTTTATGACGGTGTGCCAGAGCTGTCGGATGAGATGCGCGCCCAATGGCAAGGCCTCGCCTTTGATCACGCGCGCTTTCTGGGCGATGTCGGCCTGTCGGTCCCTGCGGGGGAATCAGATCGCACACCGCTGGAAATGCTCTGGTCACGCCCGACCTGTGAGGTGAACGGCATCTGGGGCGGCTATACCGGCGACGGTTTCAAAACCGTGCTGCCCGCCGAGGCCAACGCCAAGATCAGCTTCCGCCTTGTCGGGCAACAAGACCCGCTGGCCATCCGCGAGGCCTTCCGCGCCTATGTCACGGCCCAACTTCCCGCCGATTGCACCGCAGAGTTTTCCGAACATGGCGATAGCCCCGCAGGCCAGATGAGCGTGGAAAACCCCGCGTTTGAACCCGCCCGCGCCGCCCTGACCGAGGAATGGGGCACAGCCGCCGCCTATGTCGGCTGCGGTGGCTCCATCCCGATTGCAGGCTACTTCAAGACTTATCTCGATATGGATGCGATGCTGATCGGCTTTGCCAAGGACGATGACCAGATCCATTCCCCGAATGAGAAATATGACCTGCAAAGCTTCCACAAGGGCATCCGGTCATGGGCGCGCGTGCTGGACCGGCTGACCACGGAAAAAGGATAAACCGATGACCCTATTTATACGCGACATTGCGCCAGAGGATGAAACCCTCTGGCGCAAGCTTTGGGCAGAATATCTGGCGTTTTATGCCGTGACCCTTGCCCCCGAGGTAACTGACCAAACATGGGCGCGGCTTGTTGACCCGCAGGCGGTTTTGCGGGGGCGCGTGGCGGTTCTGGACGGCGCGGTGATGGGCTTTGCCCTGCACCACCACCACATGTCCACTTGGGCCGCAGCCCCCGATTGCTATCTGGAGGATCTGTTCCTGACAGATGCCGCCCGTGGCCACGGAATCGGGCGTGCCTTAATGGATGATCTTATCAAGATTTGCCATGAGAACGGCTATTCCCGGCTTTACTGGCACACCGATGAGGGCAATGCCCGCGCACGCAAGCTTTATGACAGCTACACCGCCTATGACGGGCATGTGCGCTACCGTATTAAGCTGTAAGCGGTTGCGAATCGAGAAATGGCATATCAGCCCCCACAAGTTCGGGGCTGTTTGTCGATATGCTTGAAAATGATAGTGTATTAATGGCGCGGTTGACGGGACTCGAACCCGCGACCCCCGGCGTGACAGGCCGGTACTCTAACCAACTGAGCTACAACCGCGCTTTTAATACACGTTCGGGCGGGCGGATGGCGCGGTTGACGGGACTCGAACCCGCGACCCCCGGCGTGACAGGCCGGTACTCTAACCAACTGAGCTACAACCGCAGCACCGTCCAGATCCGCCCGAACGTGATGGGGTATTACGGAAGCACGCTGGCGGCGTCAAGCGGCCAATGTGGTTTTTCATCGCTTTAATCGAGGATTATTTTTGCGGGGCTGTCCGGGGCTATTGGAAACAGCAATCTGGCCCTCAACCAGCGTCTGAGGCGACAGCCCGCGCAAGCCGCGTCAGCTTGGCCCGCTTGAGTAAGGGCCGCAGCGCCTTCTCTTCGCCCGACAGACGCGAGGCAGTGGCGCGCACGGATTCCAGTGCAGTTTCGACAGCTTGCGGGTGATGGGACCACAGCTCCCACAGCAGGCCGTCGGGGTCGCGGCGTTCAAGCCCTTCGACGGCCAAAGTACCACGCGGGAAATCCTTGGCGTTCAGGGTGACAACTGCATCGGCATTGCCCGCAATCGCCACCGCCAGCACATGAAGGTCATTATCATCAGGCAGGTAAAGCCGCGCCTCCAGCCCCGGCTGGGCGGGAATGCGCGCCTTTGGAAACAGATCGCCAGCGCGGGCGATGGCGGCCAACGCCTCCCCTTCTGCCTGCGCGCCGTAACGGGCGGCGGCACGTTGCCACTCGCCCAAGATCCGGTCGGACCAGATCGGCATGAACAGCCCCTGCCCCGCCACTGCCAGCAGCACCTCCCGCATCACTGTCGGGAATAAGACGCACGCATCAAGGCAAAGCTTCACCCGTCAAGCCGGTAGAACAACGCCTTAAGGTATCCGCTTTCTGCCAGTTGTGGCAGCATCGGGTGGTCTGGTCCCGCGTGGCCTGTGTGGATCAATTGCCCACGCCGCCCCGCACGCCCGATGCCGCGCCCGCAAGCATTGCGAAACGCCGACAAATCGGCCGCATGCGAACAAGAGCAAAGCCCGAGATAGCCCCCCGGTGCCAGCAAAGGTGCCGCAAGCCGCGCAACACGCTCATAGGCGCGAAGGCCTGCGACCAGTGCCGGTTTGGCAGGCGCAAAGGCGGGCGGGTCACAGATGATCACGTCAAACTGCGCGCCCTCTTCGGCCAAGGCCTCTAGCACCGCGAACGCATCGCCTTGGCGGGTGGTGAAACGATCGGCAAAACCCGAAGCCTCAGCCCCTTGTGCGGCCAGTTTCAGCGCAGGCGCAGATCCGTCAACCGCCAGAACCGAGGATGCCCCCCCCGCCAAAGCCGCCAGACCAAAGCCGCCAACATGCGAAAACATGTCCAAAACCCGCGCGCCTTTTGACAGCCGGGCCGCAAAGGCGTGATTGGGGCGTTGGTCAAAGAAGAGACCGGTTTTCTGCCCGCCGATCAGATCCGCCATATAGGTGGCACCGTTCATCGGCACGGGGATTGGCCCGTCGACAACACCGTGCAAAACTGTGGTCTCCTCGGTCAGCCCCTCAAGGCTGCGGGCGCGGCCTGTGCCGTTTTTCAGGATGTTTTTCACACCCGTCACTGCGATCAACGCAGCAACCAGCGCATCGATATGCGCCTCGGCCCAAGCGGCATTGGGCTGGATAACGGCGGTATCACCGAAACGGTCGATCACCACGCCCGGCAACCCGTCTGCCTCGGCATGGACCAAACGATAGAAGGGCGCATCATAAAGACGCTCACGCATCGCATGGGCACGGGCAAGGCGCGCCTCTAGCCAGGCTTGGTCGATCACCGCATCGGGATTTTGATCAAGCATCCGGCAGATGATCTTGGAATTGGGGTTGACCGTGACAAGCCCCATGGCCCGACGGTCGCCATCTTCCAGCACCGCCAAGGTACCGGGGCTAAGTTTTTGCGTGCGCCGGTCTGTCACCAGCTCATCGGCGTAAACCCATGGGAAGCCATGGCGGATCGCCCGCGCCTCGGCTTTTGGTTTCAGGCGGACGACCGGCTGGGTGGCGGCATCGGTGCTTGCGGGGTCGCTGTCTTGCGAGGATGGGGTGTTGTTCATATTCTACCCTTTATCCTGTTCCGCAACGCTGGGAAAGCCCGTCTGTTTGTCTTGCCCCTTTTCAAACATGCGGTTTTTGGCCTAGCCTTGCCGCAACCCTGTTAAACTGCTTTCTTTTTGATCAAGTTAGCGCTAACATGCCCGCAATCACAGCCAATGAGGCCAGCCATGACATTGAACAGCACCATTGATCGGGTCACCGACCGTATTCGTGAAAGATCCGCAGGCTTGCGCGGGGATTATCTGACGCGCATGGCGGCGGCGGTGGCAAAGGGGCCTGCACGGGCGCATCTGTCTTGTGGCAATCAGGCCCATGCCTATGCCGCGATGACCGGCGACAAAGACGCATTGGTCGCCGAACGCGCGCCAAATCTGGGCATCGTGACGGCCTATAATGACATGCTCTCGGCGCATCAGCCCTATGAGCATTACCCAGACCTGATCCGCGCTGCCGCCCGGCGCGCAGGTGCCACGGCGCAGGTCGCAGGCGGCGTGCCCGCGATGTGTGACGGCGTGACCCAAGGCCAAGCCGGTATGGAGCTTTCGCTGTTCTCGCGCGATGTAATCGCCTTGGCGGCGGGTGTGGCCTTGTCGCATAACGTGTTTGATGCAGCGCTTTATCTAGGGGTTTGTGACAAGATCGTACCGGGGTTGATAATTGCTGCGGCAACCTTCGGCCATATCCCGGCGGTCTTTGTGCCTGCGGGGCCAATGCCATCGGGCATCCCGAACGATGAAAAATCCGCTGTGCGCAATGCTTTTGCCCAAGGTAAAGTCACCCGCACCGAACTGATGGCCGCCGAGATGGCCAGCTATCATGGTCCCGGCACCTGTACCTTTTACGGCACGGCCAATACCAACCAGATGTTGATGGAATTTATGGGCCTCCACCTTCCCGGCGCGTCTTTTGTCAACCCCGGCAACGGGTTGCGTGATGCCCTGACAGGGGCCGCAGTCGAACGCGCGGCGGCAATCACGGCACTTGGCAATACCTTCACCCCGGCGGGCGAAGTTCTGGGTGTGCGCAGTTTTGTGAACGGGATTGTCGGGTTGATGGCGACCGGCGGCTCCACCAACCTTGTGCTGCATTTGCCTGCGATGGCCCGGGCCGCAGGGATTGTGCTGGACCTTGAGGATTTCGCGGATATCTCCGAGGCGGTGCCCTTGATGGCCAAGGTTTACCCCAACGGGCTGGCCGATGTGAACCATTTCCACGCGGCGGGCGGGCTTGGCTTTATGATCGGGGAATTGCTGGATGCGGGGCTTTTGCACCCCGACACCAAGACGATTCTTGGCAAAGGCCTTGAGGCTTACCGCGGCGAGCCAAAGCTGCAAGGCGATGCGCTGGTTTGGGAAGAGGGCGCGCGCAACTCGTTGAATGAGAAAATCTTGCGCCCTGTGTCCGCGCCTTTTGCGGCTGTCGGCGGGCTGAAACAGCTTTCAGGCAATCTTGGGCGCGGGGTTATCAAAGTTTCGGCCGTGGCCCCCGAACGTCATGTGATCGAGGCCCCTGCCCGTATTTTCCACACCCAAGAGGCGGTGAAAGCCGCCTTTCGTGCCGGTGAGTTTACCTCTGACAGCGTGATCGTGGTGCGGTTCCAAGGCCCCCGCGCCAATGGCATGCCAGAGCTGCACTCCCTCACGCCGGTGCTATCGGTGTTGCAGGATCGCGGCCTCAAGGTGGCGCTGGTCACTGATGGGCGCATGTCGGGTGCAAGCGGCAAAGTGCCTGCGGCCATCCATATCTCGCCCGAGGCGGCCTGTGGTGGCCCGCTGGCCAAACTACAAGACGGCGACATCATCCGGCTGGACGCCACGACCGGCGTGCTAGAGGTGCGCGGCGTTGATCTTGGCAGCCGCAGCGATGCCGTCGCAGATCTGTCGGAAAATGCGCATGGTATCGGGCGCGAGCTGTTCGAAGTGTTTCGCCAAACTGTTGGCCCCGCAACTGAAGGTGCACGGGTGGTCTGACGCCCCCGCTGCCAATCACTCATAGATAAGGACACCGCCATGACCCCCGCTGAACAATCGCTCCGCTCTGCTGAAATTTGCCAGTTGGCCCCTGTGGTGCCGGTTCTGGTTGTGGAGGACGTAAGCCGCGCCGAAGCGCTTGCCCGTGCGTTGGTGGCAGGCGGCCTGCCCGCGCTGGAGGTAACTTTGCGCACCGCTTGCGCGCTGGATGCGATCCGCGCCATGTCGCAGGTGGAGGGCGGCGTCGTTGGCGCCGGCACGTTGCTGACCCCTGCCGATGTGAAAGCGGCCAAGGAAGCTGGTGCGAAATTCGGCGTCTCTCCCGGGGCGACGCCGCGATTGCTGGACGCTTGCGCCGAATATGATCTGCCCTTGCTGCCCGGTGCGGCCACCGCGACCGAAGTGATGATGCTGTTGGAGCTGGGTTATACCGTGCAGAAGTTTTTTCCAGCAGAGGCATCGGGGGGCGCGCCTGCGCTGAAATCCATCGGTGCGCCGATCCCGCAGGTGCGGTTTTGCCCAACCGGCGGCATCGGGTTAAAGAACGCCCATGATTATCTGGGCCTGCCGAATGTGATGTGCGTTGGCGGCTCTTGGGTGGCCCCTGCCGCACTGGTCGCGGCTGAGGATTGGGCAGGCATCACCAAGCTGGCCAAAGAAGCGGCCGCTTTGCGCTAACCCCTATCGCGCGTATAGCCTAGCCGCGCGCCGCGCCCGCCCTTGCGTGTTGCAGGCGGCGGAGTTTCCAATGCGGCCTGCAAGACCCCTGTCATCGGATGGTCGGGCCGCCCGTAATGGGCCAGCAGCAACCGCAAAGCGGCAGGCGTATCCGCATCCACAACCAAACTGAGTGCCCAATCCATAAAGATGGATTTACACTCATCAAGGGTGATCCCCTCAATCCGGTAGCTTTCGCGGATCAACCCCTTGGGGTCGGCTATCGTCAAATCCATCAGTTTTGCACAGCTCATCACCCTACCCATTTCGTTCACCGGCACCAAGCACGCGGTTTATGACCGCAGCCGATTCCGGCAGCACCTCCTCCAAACGCCTGGATAGTGCCGCCTCGTCTTGCTGGTCCGTCTCACGCAGCAAAAATGCCCGCGCGCCGATGCCCAGCCGGTCCATATCCAGCGCTTTATCCGTTAGCAAACGCGAAGCCGCCTGCAACCGCCAACACAGCCTGTAGGCACTTAGCACGGCCTGCTCTTCTGTTTGCGACAGGAATTGGCCTTTCACGCCTGCGCGCAGCTGCGCCTCTACCCGCCGTGCGGGATCGCCGGCACGAAGCGCGCCGGTTTGTGCCAAAAGCTCTATATCCATCAGGCGGCCGGGGCCGTTCTTGGCGTCCCAATCATTTGCCGCAGGCTTGGCCGAGGCCAAACGCGCGCGCATATCGGCCACATCCTTAAACACGGTCTCGCCCGCGCCTTTGGTTGTCAGGACCTCCCGGCGCAAGACCTCAAATTCGGCGCGCAGACCGGCATCACCGGCAAGGGGACGCGCGCGGGTCAGGGCAAGATGTTCCCATGTCCATGCCTCTGACATCTGGTAGTTGCGGAACGAGTGAACCGAAGTCGCGACCGGCCCTTGCCGCCCCGAGGGACGCAGGCGCATATCCACCTCATAGAGCCGCCCTTCGGGCAGTTGTGCCGTTACAGCCGTGATCATCGCCTGCGTCAGACGCGCGAAATAGGGCCGTATGCCAAGCGGCTTCGGCCCCTCGCTGGCATCGGCATCACCTGCATCATAGATCACGATCAGATCAAGATCAGAGCCCGCATTCAACCGGCCCGCGCCAAGGCTGCCCATCCCCAAAAGGATCGCGCCCCGTCCCGGCGGTGCGCCGTGCTTTTGCGCAAATTCTGCCTCCACCACCGGCCAAAGCGCTGCCAGACAGGCCTCTGCCAGATCGGCATACTGCTTGCCCGCTTCAAAGGCGTCGATCAACCCGCGCAGATGATGGACCCCGATGCGGAAGTGCCACTCCTTCATCCAGCGCCGCGTGGCATCAAGCTTGCGCTCATAATCTGGGGTATCTGTTAGCACCGCAGAAAGCCCCCCCGTCAATTCCGTCATGCTGGGCCATGCGGCAAAGAAACTGCCGCCAAGCACCGCATCAAAGACCGAGGCATTGCGCGACAGATAGCGCGCAAGTGCGGGCGACGTGGCAGCGATATCAACGATCAGGTCAATCAACTGCGGGTTCGCCTCAAACAACGAAAAGATCTGCACCCCCGCAGGCAGGCCCGCCAGAAAGCCGTCAAAGGCAATCAGCGCCTCATCAGGATTGGCCGCACGTTGCAGACGCGTCAACAACCCCGGCTTGACCCGCCGGAAAATCGTGCCAGCGCGTTCCGTGCGCAAGGCCGGGTAGCTGTCCCAGCCGCGCACAATCTCATCCGCGCTTTCGGAAAGTTCTGGCCCCTCCTCCACCTCGGAGGGAGCAAAGAACCCTTCGGTCAGATAATCTGTGCGTTCCAAGCGATCAATCAGGGCGCTGCGGAAATCGGCATCCTCTTGGCCACAAAAAGCGGCGATGCGGGCCACGCCCTCAGCCGTATTGGGCATGTCGTGGGTTTGGGCGTCACTCACCATTTGCAAGCGATGCTCCACCTCGCGGTGTGCGCGGTAAAGGGTGATAAGCTCTTGTGCGACCTCTGGGGGTATCCAGCCTTTTTCGGCCAGCGCGGTCAGGCCTGGCACGGTTTCGCGGCCCCGCAGATCAGGGTCGCGTCCGCCGGCAATAAGCTGACGGGTCTGGGTGAAAAATTCGATCTCACGGATGCCGCCGACACCCAGCTTCATATTGTGCCCCTCAACCACGATCGGGCCGTGCAGGCGACGGTGGTCGCGGATGCGCAGGCGCATGTCATGGGCATCCTGAATGGCCGCAAAATCCAGATGCTTGCGCCAGACAAAGGGTGTCAGGGTTTTCAAGAAACGTTCGCCCGCCGCCAGATCGCCGGCACAGGGCCGCGCCTTGATCCATGCGGCACGCTCCCACGTGCGGCCAACACTTTCATAATAGCTTTCGGCGGCTGCAAAGGACAGGCACACCGGTGTGACAGCCGCATCGGGGCGCAAGCGCAGGTCGGTGCGAAAGACATAGCCCTCGGCGGTGCGGTCGCCCACAAGAGCCGCCATCTTGCGGGTGACACGGATAAAGGCCGCCCGCGCCTCGGCAGCATCCTCGGGGTAAAGGGATTCGTCAAACAGGCAAATCAGATCGATATCGGAGGAGTAATTCAGCTCTCCGGCGCCCATCTTTCCCATGGCAAAGACCACCATGCCCGCAGCCGTGGCGGCATCCTCTGGCGTGGCACCTGGGATTTTGCCACGGCGAATTTCCTCGGCCACAAGGCGTTGCAAGGAAAGATCTACGGCGCGGTCGGCCAATTGCGTCAACGCGCCCGTCACCGCCTCCAGCGGCCAGACACCGCCCAGATCGGCAAGCCCCGCCAGCAAGGCTATACGGCGTTTGGCGCGACGCAATCCGGGGCCAAGCTCTGCTAGAGCCAACGCCTCCAGCGCGGCCAGTTCACTGGCCAATGCGGCTTCGGGGGGCTGGATAAGGGCTTCACACAGCCAATCTCCTTCGCGCTGCATCAGATCCCAAAGATAGGGGCTACAGCCGGCGGCACCGGTCAGAAGCGGCGCCAAATCAGGGCCGAGAGCTTGAAACCGGGATGCTGCCTCGGCCCCTGCGGCGGGATCGAAGGGCAAAGGATGGCGGGTGATGCGGGGGGCAAAAGCATTTTCCATATCCGCAGAATGACGGGGCTTTGCGGCGCGGTCAACGGGCGAAACGCAGCTGAGACTGCGCAGTGCGACCGATATTCAAACACGGCGAAAAATATATTTTTGTTTAAAATTAGTTACTTAAATCAAAGAACAACCCCGATATTTCTAATATATGTAAATCATATTAACATACCCTCTTGAAACAGCGCCGCCGAATGGCAATCTTGATAATGTAAATCGAATAAACATCAAGCAATGGAGAGTGCAACATGTACGACACGACCAACCAAAGCCCCCCCACCGGCTTGCTATACTGGCCTCGCCGTGTCGAAAGCTGGCTGGATGCGCGCGGTAAAGGCGCATGGATTGCCGCCATGGTGCTGGGCTTTATCTTTGTCTGGCCCTTGGGCCTTGCCATTCTTGGCTATATGATATGGAGCAAACGTATGACCAAACGCTCAATGTGTTGTCACCGCCCTAAAGGGCAGGGCTACTGGGCCTCTAACAGCAGTGGCAACAGCGCCTTTGATGCCTACCGCGACGAAACCATCCGTCGCCTGAAAGAGGAACGCGGCGCGTTTGAGGCCTTTCTCAAACGGTTGCGAGATGCCAAAGACAAGCAGGAATTCGATGCGTTTATGGAGGATCGCGCCAAAGCGAATGCCGACCAGACCAACGACAAAGACATTGCGGCCTATTGATTGATTGCCCCCAGCCCCCCATTTTGGGGGCTGGCCCTTGAAAGGACAGAGATGATGTATGCAAACGCGCTTCCCGACCCGGAATATCAAGCCGAGTTTTATGAGGGGGTCGCCCTGAAGCGCGGCTTGGCGTGGGTGGTTGATACCATTTTAACCGCAATTATCACGGCGTTGATCGTGCCCTTCACGGCCTTCACCGCGCTCTTCTTTTTGCCGCTTTTGTATTTAACCGTAAATTTCGCCTATCGCTGGATGACCCTTTCGGGAAAGTCCGCCACATTTGGCATGCGCCTTGCCGCGATTGAATTTCGCCGCGCCGACGGTCAGCCTTTTGACAGCGGCACGGCTGCATTACACACCCTTGGCTATGCCATCAGCATGGCATTCGTCTTGCCACAGGTCTTGTCGATCTTCATGATGATTTTCGGACCACGCGGTCAGGGGCTTACAGACACAGTGCTGGGCACGGTCGCCGTCAACCGGGTAGCGCGGTTTTAAGCGCGTCGAATTAACCAAAACAACGGCCTCGCCCCACATAAATCAGCGTTAAGAGGCCCCTTAATCAGCGGTTAACTAAAATTCTATCCTTGGCGGCACGGTTTTGCCTTGCTAGTCTACGCCTTACATTCATGATTTTGCCGGATTACTATGCGCCACACCCTTCCCCTTGCGCCACAGTTCTACGTGACTGCGCCCCAGCCTTGCCCCTATCTTGAGGGAAGGATGGAACGTAAGCTTTTTACGGCGCTGCAGGGTGAACATGCGCAAAAGTTGAACGATTCCCTGTCCAAACAAGGGTTTCGCCGGTCGCAGAACGTGCTTTATCGCCCCTCGTGTGCGGAATGTTCGGCCTGTATGTCGGCGCGTATCCGCGTGGCAGACTTCGTGCCAACGCGCACCCAGCGCAAAGTCTTGCGCCGCAATGCCCCCCTTCAACGCAAAGCCACAAGCCCTTGGGCCACCGAAGAGCAATTCGCCCTTTTCCGCCGTTATCTCGAATTTCGCCATGCCACGGGCGGGATGGCGGATATGGATATCTATGAATTTGCCGCGATGATTGAAGAAACGCCGATCCGCAGCCGTGTCATCGAATATTCCCAAGCCGATGGCACTGGCCCGTCAGAGCTTTCGGCCGTCTGCCTGACCGACGTCTTTGATGACGGGTTAAGCATGGTCTACTCCTTTTACGAGCCGGATCTGATCAGCCGGTCGCTTGGCACCTTCCTGATCCTTGATCACATCGAGATCGCCCGTGAGGCAGGTCTGCCCTTTGTTTATCTTGGCTATTGGGTGCCGGGCAGCAAGAAAATGGGCTATAAGGCCGGCTTTTCCGGGCTGGAAATTTACAAGGCCGGCGATTGGCAACCCATTGGCAACCCCGAAGATCACAACGCCGAGCTTAACCCGCTTTCGGTGGACCCGATCGCCGAGCAGGTCGCCCGTATCAACCTGCCCGACGGCCGCGCCACGCGTGAGGCACCGCCATCGTTTTCCTCCGACCGCCGCACAGCCTCGGACGATCTTTAAGCCTGATTTCAGCCATCCACCGGATATGAAAAAGCGCGACCGAAGCCGCGCTTTTCCGAATATCGATGTCGCCAAACTTAACGCTTGGAGAACTGGAAGCTCTTACGGGCTTTGGCTTTGCCGTATTTCTTACGTTCCACAACACGGCTGTCGCGGGTCAAGAAGCCTGCGGCTTTCAATGCTGCGCGCAAAGTCGGGTCAAAAAGCTGCAATGCTTTGGAAACGCCGTGCTTTACCGCACCAGCTTGGCCCGAAAGACCACCACCGGCAACAGTTGCCATGACGTCAAACTGGCCTTCAACACCAGCAACCGAAAACGGCTGAGCGAGGATCATCTGCAAAACCGGACGGGCAAAATATTCTGCCATTGGTTTGCCGTTGACCACAACTTTGCCGGTACCGGGCTTGATCCAGACGCGAGCAACCGCATCTTTACGCTTGCCGGTTGCATAGGCACGGCCAAACTTGTCACGGACAGGCTCACGAACAATAGCGGTAGGGGCTACTGCTGCGGGTGTGTCAGCAACGGCGGATTTCAGATCGTCGAGGGATTTGATATCAGACATGATCAAGCGCTCCGCGTGTTCTTGGGGTTCATCGACGCAAGGTCAAGAACGGTGGGCTGCTGGGCTTCATGCGGATGCTCGGTCCCTGCATAAACGCGCAGGTTGGTCATCTGCTGCGCACCAAGGGAGTTACGCGTGATCATACGCTCAACCGCTTTGGTCACAACGCGCTCTGGGTGCGCACCATCGAGGATCTGTGCCGCAGTGCGGAACTTGATGCCGCCCGGGTGGCCAGTGTGCCAGTAGTAACGCTTGTCTGCGCGCTTGTTACCAGTCATCTGGATTTTGTCAGCATTGATCACGATGACATTGTCACCCATGTCCATATGCGGTGTGAAAGTCGGCTTGTTTTTGCCGCGCAGGATATTCGCCACGATAGTAGCAAGACGGCCCAGAACGATACCTTCGGCATCGATCAGGATCCATTTCTTTTGAATATCCGCTGGCTTTGCGGAGAAAGTTTTCATCGTACACCCTTTAAAGTGTTGCGGGGCAAACGCCCCTGTATGTCTTCGATTGCGCCTGTATCCTTTATGCGACGCATACAGTCAAGGCATCTGAACCGCAAATTATAGTTCTAAAACAACGCACTACAAAATAGGTACCATAGTACCCCATTCAATCAGCGCAGTTTAGGCGGCTTGGTCGGGTCCATCCCCGGTGCTGCGGGTTTCGGCGGCTCTGTCACAACCGGTTCAGGCAAATCAAAACGGTGGGCCACGCGGGCCATACGCTCTGCCGCAGCCCTGCCCGCATCATGGCCGATATCGAGGAAGGTGACATCCATTTCGCCGGCCTCTACGCCCGAAAACGTCAACGCCTCACTGGCAGCACGGGTCAGTGCCGTTTGCGCCCCCGGCGCCGCCCCGACAAAGGCCAGCATATGCCCCTGACGGCCATCATCATAGCGCACGGCCGCCAAAAGCGCCGCCTGCGCAAGGCCGCCCGCCCGTGCCAGCTTACCTTCGATCGCCAGCATCAGCCCCGCAGGCAAACCGCGCGGCGCCTCAAAGGACACAGGGCGCGCGCTGACATCAACGGGGGTATGTTCCAGCGTTTGCGACAGCCACGAAAGCGCCTCGGGGGCGACCAGAAATTCGGCCTCACCCAGCCCCAGATTGATGCCAAGCGCCACATTCTGCCCTGCAAGCTGTGCGGCAATCACGCGCCCCGGCAATTCGGCATAGGGCACAGGCGCATCGGTCGCCTCCCCCATCCGCTCCTCACTGTCATAGGCAAGCACGACAGAGCCCTCTTCCAGTTCCAGCACCACAGGGCGGATGTTGCTGCCCACGGCTTCTTCCTCCAGCACCAGATAAAGCATGTCATCAGCAAACCGCGCGTAATAGCGCAGGCGTGCAGCCTCATCCTCGGGGTGGGCGGTCATTGCGGCATGGGCCGCATCCAAGCTTTGCGCGTCAGTCATAGCCACTCCCTTTGCGTCATCAACTGCCCGAATAATCCCAAGCCCCGCAAGGAACAAGGTGCAAGCGCGGCACACCCGCTGCATTTTATCGCACTACGATTGCAGCTTGAGGGTTGGGGACCTATGAATGGGCAGACTGTTACCCAATCACAAGGCTGCCGCCCCCGTGACCCCTGCATCCCCCCACCTTACCCGCTACGCCACCGCCCTCTTGCTTGGGGCCGCAACGGCGACCCTTTCTGTCAACATGGCCCCCGGCCCCTATTACGACATCATCCAATGGCTGCCGTTTGACAGTGACCCGTTGCACCGTTTGCGACTGTTCTATCCGGGCTTTACTTTTGCAACTTTTGTGTCCTGCCTGCTGATGCCCATCTTCATCCTGCTGATCAGCAAAGAGCTGTGGGAGGCGCTGGTTCAGGAGAACGGTCCCCTTAGCGGCCCGCGCGCGGTGGCACCGATGGCAATGGTCGCAGGCGGCATGCTGGTGTCGGCCGTGCTCTGGCAGGTCTTGACCGCGGAATGGGAAACCGCCGAGGAGGCCACAAGCGCAAGCGGCTGGGTCATGCCCTTTGGCAGCGACATGGTTCTGGCCTTTGTATTCGGCCGGATGATCTTTGGCCGGGGGCACCCTGCGCTTCAGCTTTTGCTGTTCCTGTGCATATTGGACGGCTTGGCGGGGATGGTTATCGGCGGTTTCGCAGCACCTATTGAGGGCAAGCTGCGCATTTTATGGCTTATCGTGCCACTTGCTGCCGCCAGTTTCGGTTATTTCCGCCTGACACGCCCCTTACACAACACCAATATGTCCGAGCGTGAGCGCCAGCGCAAATCGCGCCTATGGCCGTGGTTGGTCTTGGGGCTGCTTAGCTGGATCGGTGTCTCTGCCGCCGGTCTGCCGCCCGCGCTGGGGCTTTTGCCGCTGTTACCCGCGATCGCGCATGGTACCCGCAGCTTTGGCCTTTTTGCCGAGGCAGAGGGCTATTTGACCGACCCGCTTAACCGCTTGTCCAACGCCCTGATGGGGCCTGCGACGCTGATCCTGTTCCTTTTCGGCCTGACGGCAGGCGCGCTGGATTTTGCGGCCTTGGGCGCGACAAGTTTTGTGACCCTCGGGGCCTTCTGGCTGGGCAAACCAGCAGGAATTCTGGCCGTCGCCTTGGGGCTGCGGATCATCGGGCGGCCGCTTCCCAACCACTTGAATATGCGCGATATCGCGTTTGTCGCGGGACTTATGGGCATCGGCTTTACCCTGCCACTGATACAGCTGCAAACCGCCCTGCCCGGCGGTGCCATGCAAGAGGCCGGGCGCCTTGGCCTTGGCATGACAATCCTTGCTGGCCCCGCATTGGTTTTGCTGGCCCGCACACTGCCAAAACCCGGCAAGCCGGCCCGCCCTCACCTGCGCCATTAACCTTGATGCGGCAATCTGAAATCGCCATAATGTTCCGATAATAACGGATAAGGCCAATCAGTAAGGTTCACACCAACGCTGGTTATCAATCCTTAACCAAATCAGCATATTCCGGATTGAACCGGAACAGAGGCGAATACTGAAAGCAGGTCAATGATCGCGTTCGAAAATGTGAGCAAGTCCTTTTGGACCGGCAAAACCCGCAAGGTCATCCTTGACAGGGCCTCGTTCAAGGTGGATCTGGGCAATTCACTTGGCATTCTTGCACCGAACGGGACGGGCAAGACCACGCTCATCAACATGATGGCCGGGCTGGAAAAGC
The DNA here is from genome assembly GCF_005234135.1 of Pseudorhodobacter turbinis. NCBI lineage: Bacteria > Pseudomonadati > Pseudomonadota > Alphaproteobacteria > Rhodobacterales > Paracoccaceae > Pseudorhodobacter > Pseudorhodobacter turbinis. The sequence continues at coordinate 153,281 of NZ_CP039965.1, read as the reverse complement.
CGGATGAAGGTTCGATTATCCGCACCTCACGCATCTCCTTTCCGCTGGGATTCATGGGCGGGGTGATGAACAAACATACCGGCACCGAAAACGCCCGCTATATCGCGCGGCTATACGGGCTGGACCCTGACTATATGGAAAGCTTCTGTCGCTGGATGGCAGGAATTGATGAGTATTTCGATATGCCCGTGGGCACCTATTCCTCTGGTATGCGGTCGCGGTTTTCCTTTGCGTTGATGCTGGCGCTGGAATTCGACTTTTACCTGATCGACGAAGGCATGCCCTCTACGGGGGATGTCGAATTCAACAGGAAGGCCGGTGCAATTTTGCGGCAACGCCTTGAGAATGCGACGGTTATTGTGGTGTCACATCAGGCTGCGACGCTGGAAAAATTCTGTCGCTCTGCGGCGGTGCTGCGCAACGGGCAGCTCTATATGTTTGAAACCCTTGAAGAAGCGAAACGTCTTTATGACTACGAAGCTCACAGCTAAGCGGTTCCGCATCCGCCGCCCGGAATTCCCACCAGTTCCTGTTGAAGGGGATAAGGGCATTTTCGATACTGCCGATGACGGCTTTGGCGACGGTAAATTCCCGACCGCTACCCCTGCGACAGCGCCGACGTCTGCCCCGAACGCGACAACCGACAGCGCGCTGGAAGAGATCAAGCGCGAAGGGCTGACCAGCCGACAACTACGCATGGCCCGCAAACTCGCGCGCAAGCATGATATGCCCGCGACAAGCGACTATGATGCCGTACGCCTACTGCGCGCGGCGAATATCGACCCGTTCAAACGCACAAGCATGCTTGACCTTGTGACCTCTGACGGACAGCCGGTAAAATCGGACCCATCCCGCGCCTTGGCCAACGTCCCGAAGGATGACGGATCAAAGCTGCCACAGACAATCAAACCCGTTCAGGTTCCGTCGACCGCCGCGCGGGCAGAGACAAGCCATGTAGCCGAGATCATGAATATCCAGCGCGATCTATCGCGGCGCAGACGGCGCAAATCAATGCTGATGATCGCGCGACTGGTGTTCTTTGTGCTGCTGCCGACGCTTGTGACCGGCTGGTATTATTACATGGTCGCAACCCCGCTTTACGCCACCAAAACCGAATTTGTGATCCAGCAGTCGCAAAACCCATCTGCCGGCGGGGCCGGTGGATTGGGCGGGTTGCTGCAAGGCTCCCCCATGGCGACATCGCAGGACAGCATCGCGGTACAAGGTTATTTGCAATCACGCGAGGCGATGCTCCGGCTGGATGAGGAACATGATTTCCGCGCCCATTACAGCGCCGAGGGGATTGACCCGATCCAGCGGCTTGCCCCCGATTCCACACTGGAAGCGGCCTACAAGCTCTATCAGCGCAATTTCCAGATTTCCTATGATCCGACCGAGGGTCTGATCAAGATGGAGGTGATCGCAACCACACCGGAGAAATCCGTCGATTTTGCGCAGGCCCTCATCGAATATGCCGAAGGCCAGGTTGACCATCTGACCCAACGCCTGCGCGAAGACCAGATGCGCGGTGCCCGTGAAGGGTTTGAGGAAGCTCAGGCCAAAATGATGGAAAGCCAGCGGGCCGTAGTAGACCTGCAGGAAAAATACAAGGTTCTCTCTTCTGAAGTGGAGGTCACTTTGATCACCACCCAGATCGGACAGTTGGAAACACTTCTTAGCCAGGACAGGCTGTCGCTGCAGCAGATGATGTCTAACAGCAATCCGAATGCTGCACGGATGGAGCCATTGGAACGTCGGATTGCGGCGCTAGAGGCCGAAATCGCACTTCTACGCGGCAAGTTGACAGAAAGCATGGATGGCGAGGAATCCTTGCCCGAGGTGCAAAGCGCCTTGCTGATGGCGCAAGCAGATGTGCAGACCCGCCAATTGATGCTGGCACAGGCCATCCAGTCCATGGAAACCGCACGGTCAGAGGCAAACCGGCAAACCCGCTATCTGTCGCTTTCGGTAAAGCCGATCCTTCCTGATGAAGCAAGCTACCCTCGCGCCTTTGAAAGTACTTTGGTTGCCATGCTGATTTTTGCGGGCATCTATCTTATGATCTCCATGACAGCCGCCATCCTGCGAGAGCAAATGTCAGCATAAAAGAACTAAGGGCAGGCATGCTGCTGTGCAGCAGTCTGCTTTTCCTTAATAGCCATGCACTTACTGCAACGCGGCATTGTGGCATTGGCTGTTTATATTTTAGCTGCGGTGCAGCATATTCCTTTCAAGGACATAAAATATCCAACCTTGAAGGAGTCAATCATGGCTTATATCTCCACCGCAAAACCAGCCGGTTCCCTTTTGAACATGGCAGCTCGCCCGTTTCAGGCTGTTTGGAACTTGTTAGTTCTTTTGGCAGAAGCAAACCCTCGCATGAAGCAAGTTGACAAGCTGAGCCAAGAAACAGATGAACAACTGGCAGCACGCGGTACAACCCGCACCAAAGAACTCCAGCGTCTTTTCGGTGTGCACTTCCACATGTAATCGCGGGGGCGACGCATCTACTTTCCTCATCACGAAATAGCGTCCAACCCCTAAGACAAAGACATACCTGCTTCGTTCCCTCATGGTGCAACACGCATCTGGGGACGGTAGGTGGTAAGCGACATGACGGCCATGTGTTTGCACAAGCAACAGCGGATTAGCCTCCGTGCCGTGGCTAATTTTTTCGAAAACGCCACCGGCATATGCTCTCCTGAGATAAACAGAGCTGCCATCTGAATCGACGACAGGCGACATCACCTTTTTCAGCATACATTCTTGATAAGCAGGGTTTGATCCTGTTTCCGCTTCGCCCGTGTAATCGTAGAGGGTAAGCGAGCGCGCAGCTCCGAGGTATTAGCTCAAAAATTAGCAGACCAACTTGCTGAAACAGAGCCCGACACTATTGCCAGCCCGGCCCTTCCGGCAAGATCCATGCCCTCCCAAAAACCACCGTACGTGGCAACGGCGCGCGGCGATGGCCCCAACGGGGCTTGAGCCGCGCGCCCGCCTCGCTTCAAATCACGCCAGCCTCAGAAAATAGCGCCTTCAAGTCCGTCTCGGGCCGCGCGCCGATGTGACTGATCACCTCGGAGGCCGCGATATTTCCCATACGTGCGGCTGTTTGCAGATCATGCCCGTTGGTCATCCCCCACAAAAACGCACCCGCAAACAGATCCCCAGCACCGGTTGCATCAACAATTTGCGTCGGAACCGCAGGCACATGCCAATGTTCGCCACCCGACAGGATATGCGCGCCGTTCTCGCTATCTGTGCAGGCCACGATCGCCACATCCTTTGACGCGGCTTTTAGCGCAGCATCGAAATCTTCGGTCTGATACATTGACAAAATCTCTGCCCGGTTGGCGAACAGAAAATTAACATCCTCGACGATCATCCGGCGAAAGGCATCACGGTGGCGTTCCACACAAAACGCATCCGACAGAGTAATCGAGACACGCCCCCCCGCCCCTTTGCAGGCCGCAATCGCCTTGGCAAAGGCCTGATGGCTTTCCGGCCCGTCAAAGCGGTAGCCCTCTAGGTAAATCCATTCGGCATTCGCCATCTGGGCTTCATCAATATCGGCGGGTGTCAAAAATTCCGTCACCCCAAGATAGGTGTTCATCGAACGTTCACCATCCGGCGTCACCAGAACGATGCAACGCCCCGTCTCTTGCGCTTCATCTTTGGGGGCCAGTGCAGTTTCATAAACCGCACCTTGCGCGCGCATGTCATGCACAAAGATCGCACCCAGCTGGTCATCCTTAACCTTGCCGACGTAGGCCGTCCGTCCGCCCAGATGTGCCACGCCCGCAATCGTATTGGCCGCCGATCCGCCCGAAATTTCCTTGGCGGGCCCGATGCGGCCGTAAAGGTCCACCGCACGCTCCATGTCGATAAGCTGCATGATGCCCTTGCCGATACCGTTGTCGGTCAAGAAACCCTCATCGGTATGGGCCAGAACATCCACCATCGCGTTGCCGATACCGACCACTTGAAACATCTTCATATTGTCTTATCCTCATAGGGGCAAAGGTCGCGGATAACGCAGTTTCCGCATTTGGGTTTGCGCGCGATACAGATATAGCGCCCATGCAAAATCAGCCAGTGATGCGCATGCTGTTGAAACTCTGCAGGAATATGGTCTTCGATCGCGCGCTCTACGATGTCGACATTCTTGCCGGGGCAAATGCCGGTACGGTTGCCAATGCGAAAGATGTGCGTATCAACGGCCTGCGCGGGCATGTGAAACCACATATTCAGCACCACATTCGCCGTCTTGCGCCCGACCCCCGGCAGCGATTGCAGCGCCGCGCGGCTGGACGGCACCTCGCCACCATAGTCGGCCACCAAGATCTCGGCCATTTTCATCACATTCTTGGCCTTGTTGCGAAAAAGGCCGATGGTCTTAATCGCCTCGGTCAGCGCCTCCAGCCCCAGATCGAGCATCTTTTGCGGGGTGTCGACCTTGGCAAACAGGGGCCGCGTGGCCTTGTTCACACCCGCATCCGTCGCCTGCGCCGAAAGCGCCACGGCAACCAGCAAGGTATAGGCGTTGGTGTGAAAAAGCTCGCCCTGCGGTTCCGGCTCTGACGCCTGAAACCGGGTGAAAATCTCTTTGATCGTTTGATAATCAAGCTGTTTTACCATGCCGAACCCTATGCCCAAAATAACGCGCCCCCGCAAGGCTTGGGCCGGTTTTGTGCAGGAAACGGGTCGTGAAACCGCCCCACGAAGGTTAAGCTGGGGCAAAGGGAGCGGCATCATGTCAAACGATCAAGGCAACAGCTATCATTTTAACGTCATGCGCCGCGCGATTGCGGCGATTGATGCCCATGGCGCCCCCCTTCAGCTTGACGCGCTTGCCGCTGAAATGGGGATGAGTGCGGCACATTTCCAAAGGTTGTTCTCGCAATGGGTCGGCGTTTCGCCCAAGCGGTATCAGCAATATCTGACGCTGGATCACGCCCGCCGCCTGTTGGCGGATCGCTTCACAGTTCTGGAAACCAGCATGGCCACCAATCTGTCCGGCACCAGCCGCCTGCACGATCTTTTCCTGCGGTGGGAGGCGATGACCCCCGGCGAATATGCCAGTGGCGGCGCGGGGCTGATAATCCGCTGGGGTTGGTTTGACAGCCCCTTTGGCCCCGCATTGGTTATGGGCACCGAAAAGGGCATATGCGGCATCGGGTTCTCCGCCGAAACCACAGAGGCCGCGACGATGCAGGATCTGACCTCTCGCTGGCCCAAGGCCGCGTTCCGGCAAGATGACGCGATGCTGCGCCCTTGGGTGCAGACCGCCTTCGGGGCCACCCCAAGCGCGGACAAAGCCCCGATCTACATGATCGGCGCGCCGTTCCAGATCAAAGTATGGGAGGCCTTGATGCGCATTCCTTCGGGCCATGTCACCAGTTATTCCGAGATTGCCGCCGCAATCGGCCACCCCAAGGCCGTTCGCGCAGTTGGCACAGCCGTGGGGCGCAACCCGGTTAGCTGGCTGATCCCCTGCCACCGCGCCCTGCGAAAATCCGGTGCTTTGGGGGGCTATCACTGGGGCCTGCCGGTCAAACGCGCATTGCTGGCGTGGGAGGGCGCGCGGGCCGATCACGAAACTACGGCAATAGACGGCTAACTGGCCAGTTTCCGCCTAAAGCCGCGTGGAACCAGATGCAGCATGCCACGTTCGAGTGTATAAAGGTCCATGCTCCCTTTTACGGGGCCAATAAGATGAGGCATGAAATGACGATCAGAACACCAATTATCCTGTTGACCCTGTCGGCAATGACACTTGCTGCCTGCGTTGCCCCCACCCCCACCACCGAGGAAAACCGCCGCTCCCGTACGGGTGCCACAGCCGGTGCGCTGATCGGCGGCGCGCTTGGCGCCTCCAGCAATGGTGACAACAAGCTGGCCAAAGCCGCCCTTGGGGCTGGCGTCGGCGCTTTGCTTGGCGGGGCGATCGGGTCGCAACTGGATGCGCAAGCCGCAGATCTGCGCAACACCATCGGCAACGACCGCGTGTCCGTAACCAACACCGGCAATGAGCTGGTGGTGAACCTGCCGCAAGACATCCTCTTTGCTACCGATAGTGCCACATTGCGCAGCGACCTGACCCGCGACTTGCAAGCCGTGGCGCGCAGCCTGCTCAGCTACCCAAACACCACCGTGCAGGTGATCGGCCATACCGATAACACCGGTGCTGCTGCCTATAACCAGCAGCTGTCGCAGCGCCGCGCCGCTGCCGTTTCCTCGATCTTGCAGGTCAATGGTGTGCCCGGCGCGCGCATCGTAGCCTTTGGTCGTGGCGAGGATCAGCCGATTGCTTCCAACCTCTCCGATGCGGGTCGCGCGCAAAACCGCCGCGTGGAAATCATCATCCGCCCGAACTGATCTTTTGGGAATGGATGCAGAAAGGGCGGGTTCATCCCCGCCCTTTTTTAGTGTTGAGGATCCGTCGCTGCGGTCATAGAATCTAACCAATTCATGCCGGAGGCGTCTATGCCCTTTCAACCAGTCCACGCCGAAAAGCTCTCTGCCGCCGTTATCCGCCAGATTGAGCAGCTAATCTTACGCGGCATTCTGCGGCCGGGCGACCGCCTCCCCCCCGAAAGGGACCTCTCGGAACGGCTGAATGTATCCCGTCCCAGCCTGCGTGATGCGATTGCCGATCTTCAGGCCCGCGGGCTTTTGACCAGCCGCCCCGGATCAGGGATCTTCGTGGCCGAGGTTCTGGGCTCTGCGTTTTCCGATGCGCTGATAAAGCTCTTTGCCCGCCATGAGGAATCGGTTTTCGATTACCTTGCCTTTCGCCGTGATATGGAGGGGCTGGCCGCCGAACGCGCCGCAAAGCTGGCGTCTGATACAGACTTGCAGGTGATCGGCACGATTTTTGCCCGGATGGAGGCTGCCCATACCAAACGCGCCTCTGCGGAGGAGGCGGAGCTGGATGCGGGGTTTCATATGGCGATCATCGAGGCCAGCCATAACGTCATCATGCTGCATATGATGCGGTCGATGTATGATCTTTTGAAACAAGGCGTGTTCTACAATCGGCAAATGATGTTCCGCAACCGGACGACCCGCAGCATGCTGCTTGACCAACATCGCGCGATCAATGCGGCGCTACAATCGCGTGACCCTGCCGCCGCTCGCGCAGCGATAGATACACATCTCGACTTTGTGGAAACGGCGCTGACCGAACAGCTAAAGGCTGAACGCCATGAAGCAATTGCACAGCAACGGCTGGGTCATGAGCTTACACGCGGCCCTTGAAACTGAAAAGCCCGGCACTCATGCCGGGCTTTCTAGAATTTGATCCGATAGAAACCGGTTAGTGCATTTTTGCGCCAACCTGTTTGATCGCATCATCCACCGAGGCAGATACAGTTTCCGGTGTCGCTTGCTTGGCCAGCACATCGCTTGCCGCTGCAATTGCAACCGTAACCGCATGCTCGCGCACGGCCCGAATAGCACCGGCTTCAGCCGAGGCAATCCGGTCCTCTGCACCGGCAAGACGCCGGGCAATGGAATTCGCAAGGTCAACCTTGGCTTGTTCCGCCGCAGCAACCGCTTCTTCCTTGGCAGAGGCAACGATACGATCGGACTGCTCCTGCACTTCTTTCTTCTTGCGCTCATAGCTTGCCAGAATGGCTTTGGCCTCTTCGCGCAACGCGCGGGCCTCATCCAGATCGGCTTTGATCTGCTCTGCACGCTTGTCCAGAAGTCCGGTCACCATGCCCGGTACGCCGAATTTCAGCAGCACACCGATGAACAAGATAAAGGCAACCGTCACGATAAAGTCGGTATTGCCAAGCGAGAAGAACGGGCCAGAGGCCGCAAGGGCCGGTGTGGCGGTGGCGCTTGCCAAAAGGATCAGCTTTTTCATGGCATTATCCTTTCAAACGCGCGGACACAGCCGCATTGATTGCCCGAGCATCCGCCTTACCACCCAGAACTGCAACCAGCTCTTTGGCGGTATCTTTGGCCACTTCGGTCACGCTTTCCATAGCCCCTTCACGAATCTCCGCGATCCGCTTTTCAGAGACAGCGGTCTTCGCTTCAATATCGGCGTCGGCTTTGGCGGTGGCTTTCGCCAGATCCGCTTCTATGTCCATACGGGCAGCGGCAACAATCTTTGAAGCCTCTTCCCGTGCGGCGGCAAGCGCCTTGTTATAAGCAGTTTCTGCCTCATTCGCTTTCAGCTTCAGCTCTTCCGCGGCGGCCAGATCATTGGTGATCGTACCACGGCGTTCAGCCAAAACCGCCCCGATGCGTGGCACAGCCACACGGGTCACGATCAGGTAGATTGCAACCAAGGACACCAAGAGCCAGAAGATCTGGTTGTCCCAAGTCGTAATATCAAGCTGCGGCATGCCGGAGGAGGTTTCGGCCGTGTGGCCCGCCTCGTGGGCTGCTGCTGCAGCGTCAAGCACTTCAGTCGCCATGTCGTTTCTCCAGCATCCTCAAGACTTGGCCGGGCGGGGAAATCCCGTCCGGCCGAAAGGTCACGAAAGCGTGGATCAGACCGCAAACATCAGCAGCAGGGCGATCAGGAACGAGAAGATGCCCAGTGCTTCGGCGAATGCGATGCCGACGAACAGTGTTGCAGTCTGACCGGCAGCAGCCGAAGGGTTACGCAGAGCGCCTGCAAGGAAGTTCCCTGCAATGTTGCCCACGCCGATACCAGCGCCGCCAAGCCCGAAAGCTGCAAGGCCTGCTCCGATGTACTTACCCATTTGTGCGAGTTCGCCTTCCATAGCATTTGCTCCTTATGGAATAGTAGTTTGGTTTGATTGAGACCTTAGTGGTGCACGTCGCCAACGGCGTCGCGCAGATATACGCAGGTCAGGATGGTAAAGACGTAAGCCTGCACGCAGGCCACCAACAGCTCCAGCCCGTAAAGCGCTGTTACTGCACCGATTACGACCGGAGAGGCCACAACCAGCGTTGCAAAGCCGGCGATCACTTTGACCACGGCATGGCCCGCCATAAGGTTGCCCGCCAAACGAATGGAGTGGGAAACCGGACGGACGAAATAGGAAATAACCTCGATCACAGCCAGGACTGGACGGATCGCCAAGGGCGCCGAAGACACCCAGAACATGCCCAAGAACCCGATACCGTGCTTGACGAAACCAAGGACGGTCACCCCAAGGAACACCAACATCGCAAGGACGATCGTCACGGCGATATGGCTGGTCGTGGTGAAGGCTGTCGGCAAGAGGCCGAGCAGGTTGGAGAACAGGATAAACAGGAACAACGTCAACACGTAGGGGAAGTATTTAACCCCCTCGCGGCCCGTCACCTCTTCGACCATGTTGTACACGAAACCGTAGATCATCTCGGCAACCGACTGGCTGCGCGATGGCACGATAGCGCGGCGACGGGTGCCAAGCATCAGCATCGCGGCAATGGCCACAACAGCAATTGCCATCCACAGGGTTACGTTGGTGATCGTATACCAAGCGATATGATCGCCGCCAAACAGCGGTTTCACGATGAACTGATCCATCGGGTGAATCTGGAAACCGCTTGCGCCTTCCTCAGCCATTGTCGCCCTCGTTCTTTATCGGCGTTACCGCCTGTTGTGTATCATGCTTTGCGTGCATGGTTTGCGCAGTCCGTAACATGGTCCGCACCCCCGCCACAAAACCCAGCAGCGCAAAAATCACCAAGAAGAGCGGCTGCATGTCAAAGACATAATCCAACCCGAACCCGATCGACAAACCCAGCAACATGCCGGACACCAATTCGAGCACCATCCTCCAGGCCATTTCACTCTGCGAAAATGCCTTGCCGCTCTCGGTTTTATCTTTACCCGGCTTCCCCTTGATCGCGGCAATTCTGGCCTCCAGGGCCTTCAAGCGCGCGGTATCGGGTTCTTCCGTCATGGTAAGGACGCCCCTTGAACGTTCGCGCCATACCTACGCAGACAGCCCCCCCGAGTCAAGCAAGCATCCGCCGAGAAGCCATCATCACAACCTGTTGTTTTTGCAGTAAATACACCAAGGCACCCGAGCCTGCGCAAATGATTTTACGGGTTTTGGCACAGGCCCACGCCAAATTTCATATTCAACCAAATGGTTGACGATTGCCGCCATGCGATGCACAAGCTTTTGCATGACCGCAGATCTGGACGCCACATTCGCCGCTTTGGCCGACCCCACCCGCCGCGCGATCCTGTCGATGCTGCTAGAGGATGATATGGCCGTGACCGATGTCGCAGCCCCTTTTACGATGTCTTTGGCGGCAATCTCAAAACATCTGCAAGTGTTGGCCGATGCCAAGCTGATAAGTCAGGAAAAACGTGGTCGTGTGAAGTGGTGCAAACTTGAACCTGATGCGCTGCGCGGCAGCTCGGTCTGGATGCAGGGATTTGGCCAGTTTGAACCCGTCAATCTCGATGCCTTTGAACGTTTTTTGGCTGTCGAGCTAAATGCCGACCCCGACGACAGCCCTTCCTAAACGTTTATACTAAAACGCCACAACTCCGGCTTAGTGATTTCCAATCCAGGCCATATTCCCGCCCAAATTCACGGTAAATCTGGTTTCAGGAAAACATCGTGGATCGGAGCGGACATCATGAAATCTTTAAGCGACCTCATCGCCTTCAGCCAGCGCTCCGCCCCCATGCAAGAGGATATCTTACTAGAACGGCTGGCGCGGCTCGATAGAGAATGTCATCGCCCCTCGCCACTGTTCAATCTGTTCAAAACTCTACCGTTACGCCGGGCAGCCTAAGCTCGGCCAAGAGGTCACGCAGCTCCTGGCGCGCGGCGAGGTTGGACATATTCAGCTGATCCACGCCAGTATCTTTCAGATCCAACAAGGTCAGGCCACGGGGAAACAGCTCTCGGAAAATGACCCGCTCGGAAAAGCCGGGGGCAACACGAAAGCCGATACGACGCGACAACTCCTCTAGCGCGGCGCCAACCTTTTTCTTGTTATGCATGTTTTGCGCCCCAAGACGGTTGCGCACGACCAGCCAGTCAATCGGCTTCAACCCTGCCTGTGCCCGCAACTGGCGGGCCTGCCACACCATCTCGGAATAGATAGACGGGCCGATCACCTTGCCGGTTTCCGCATCAATCCGCGCCAGCAAATCAAAATCGATAAAACTGTCATTCAGCGGGGTCACCAAAGTATCCGCAAGGCTGTGGGCAACCTGACTTAGGCGGGTATGTGATCCGGGGCAGTCGATGATGATGAAATCCGACACCGCGCCCAAGGCACTGACAGCCGCCGAAAGCCGCGCATCATAGGCGTTCTCCCCCTGCCCAAGATCTTCTGCCGAAACCTCGGGAAGGGTCCGGTAATCGGGCGATGGCAGGTTCAGCCCGGTCCGCTCCAGATAGGCCAGCCGGTTCTCAACGTATCGGCCAAAGGTGCGCTGCCGCAGATCAAGGTCCAAGGCGCCAACGCGGTGCCCCATGCGCACCAAAGCCGTCGCCACATGCATAGAGGTGGTGGATTTCCCCGACCCGCCCTTTTCATTTCCGACAACGATAATATGCACCATGCTGATCCTGCCTTGCCCAAAGTGGCCCTGTGTCCCCTTTGTAATGACAATGTGACGCGCAAAGGGGAAGCCCTCTTTTGGTTAATTTCCGCCCTCTTTCCCGTGTTGTTGCCAATCGGGCCGCGTCTGAAGGCGCACACGCATAGCGAAAATCAGGTCTTGGGAAATAAAAAACGCCGCCCCCGGAAGGGACGGCGTAATATCAAACCACAATAGGGTTGGCTCAGAAGCCAAGACCTGCGTATTTGTTTTTGAACTTCGACACACGGCCGCCAGTATCCATCAGGCGGGAGTTGCCGCCCGTCCATGCTGGGTGTGCAAGCGGGTCGATATCCAACGCCATCTGCTCGCCTTCTTTGCCCCAAGTGGTGCGGGTCTGAAACACAGAGCCGTCCGTCATTTTGACTTCGATCATGTGGTAATCGGGGTGGATGCCATCTCTCATTATTTCGCTCCTTTTGCTTTAGGCGCTTTGTAATTGGTGTCTTCCACGATCCGTGCCGATTTGCCGCGACGATCACGAAGATAGTAAAGCTTGGCGCGGCGAACACGGCCACGACGCACAACTTCGATGCTGTCGATGTTGGTGGAATACAGCGGGAACACACGTTCCACGCCTTCACCGAAAGAGATTTTGCGCACGGTGAAGGATGCAGCCAAAGTGGAGCCCCCGCGACGTGAAATGCAAACGCCCTCATAATTCTGAACGCGCGAACGCGTGCCCTCGGTCACTTTATAGCCGACACGAATGGTGTCGCCGGCCTTGAAGTCCGGGATGGTCTTGCCGAGGGCGGCGATTTGTTCCGCCTCGATAATTGCGAGCAGGTTCATACCTGTTCCTTTCATATGCTCACGGTTTGCCCGTGATGGTGGTGCTGCCCTATTGCTCTTGGTCTTCAACCGGGTCCCTATTGTGTCTTGCACAATAAGCCCGCCAGAGATCAGGCCTGCGTTCCTTTGTCAGCCTTTCGGCCATTGCCCGCCGCCAGTCAGCAATTTTCCCGTGATGTCCGGACTGAAGTACTTCCGGTATCGCGAGCCCATTCCAAACGGCGGGTTTCGTAAACTGCGGGAACTCCAACAATCCGTCCGAAAAGCTCTCCTCTTCGGTGGACGTTTGATTCCCAAGCACGCGCGGTATAAGCCGCACGGTCGCATCTAGCAAGGCTGTCGCGGCAATCTCGCCTCCCGTCAAGACAAAATCGCCCAATGACACCTCTTCTACATCATAATGGTGTAAAATCCGTTCGTCTACACCCTCAAACCGGCCACAAAGCAAGGTCATGCCCTTGGCCGTCGAAAAGCGCTGCGCCATCGCCTGATCAAAGGGTTTGCCACGCGGCGAAAGATAGATCACTGGCCATTCGGCGCGGTCTTGCGGGGTGCCCTCGGCCGCTTGGTCCAAGGCAGCACCCACAACATCGGCTCGTAAGACCATGCCCGCGCCGCCGCCTGCAGGGGTATCATCGACATTCATGTGCCGGCCCATGCCAAAGGGGCGCAAATCGATAGTCTCCAAGGCCCAAAGCCCCATATCCAAAGCCTTGCCCGTCAGCGACAGGCCCAAGACACCGGGAAACGCCTCTGGGAACAGCGTCACGACCTTGGCCCGCCATGCGCCCGCAAGCTGCACATCGGCCATCAGGTCGCGCGGCTTCAGGTTGGCCCCGACGGAAATCCGGCCGTGGGATTTCATGCGCCCGGACTTGGAACTGTCATCCGGCATCAATCCAGCCCCTCGGGCGGGTCCACAACAATGCGGCGCGTGGCCATATCGACCGTCGGCACCGTCGCCATGGTAAAGGGCAACAGCCGCGACGCATGGCCAGCACCACCGATTTCCAGCAAGTCCCCCGCGCCGTGATTGTGAACCGAAGTCACCTTGCCCAGCAAGACCCCGCCGGTATCGCGCACTTCCAAGCCAATCAGGTCGGTGTGATAAAATTCATCATCCGGCAGGCTCGGCAAATTGTCACGGCTGACAAAAAGGCTGATGCCCTTCAGCGCGTCCGCCTCCTCTTTGGTGTTCACGCCCGAAATCCGCGCGCCAAGACCGCCTGCCACCGGACGCGTCAGCGTGATTTTATAGCTTTGCGCACCGTCTTCGGTATAAAGCAGGCCGTAATCGGCAATTGCCGTCGGCTCCGCGCAAAAGCTTTTCAGCCGCACCTCGCCGCGCACCCCGTAAGAGCCGGAAATCGCGCCCACACATATCTGATTTGAGGGATCAGGTTTCATGATTATCGCCGCTCCAAAAACAAGGCGGGGCTGCGCTGTTCCCAGCCCGCGCGTTCCAATTCCGGTGTTTGTGCCTCAGCCTCGGGCCAGCCGACACAGAGATATCCGATCAAGCGCCAATCGTCTGGAACATCCAGATCCTGCGCCAGTTGCACAGGGTCCAGAATAGAGACCCAACCGATGCCCAGGCCCTCGGCGCGTGCCGCAAGCCAGAACAGGGTGATCGCCCCGACCACCGAATAGGCACGGGTTTCGGGCATCGTCTTTGCCCCAAGCCCTGCCCCCTTGGCCGTGCCGTCATCGCTGAACACCGCCAGATGCACAGGGGCCTCTCGCATACCCGACAGCTTCAAGCCTGCATAAAGCTTGGCCTTCTCAGTACTATAACCCGCCAATGCCTCGGCGTTTGCAACCTCGAAATTGGCCAATGCTGCGGCACGGGCTGCATCGCTTTCAACCGCGATCACGCGCCATGGTTCGGACAAGCCGACCGAGGGCGCCAGTGAGAAGGCAGAAAGGCAGCGGTCCAAAACCGCTGCCTCAACCGGATCTGTACGAAAGCGGCGCACATCGCGCCGCCACCGCATCAAATCGCGTAACTCGGCCTGAAAGGCCTTGTCATATTGACCTTGCACGAGGCAGGCCGCCGCTTATTCCGCGTCAGCAGCAGCTTCTGCCGGAGCCGCGTCACGTGCTGCTTTCTTAGCAGTCAATTCGGTCATACGCTTGCCGGGAACAGCCGATTTAGGGTTGTTGCGGACTTTCTTTTCACGAAGGCCAGCAGCTTCCAGAAAACGTGCAACGCGGTCGGTAGGCTGTGCGCCTTGGCCCAACCAGTACTGCACGCGCTCCATGTTCATTTTCACGCGCTCTTCGCTGTCTTTGGCCAAAAGCGGGTTGTAAGTGCCCAGCTTTTCAAGGAAGCGGCCATCGCGTGGCATACGGCTGTCGGTTGCGACGATTGCATAATGCGGGCGCTTCTTGGAACCACCACGGGCCAAACGGATTTTCATGGACATTTTGTCGTCTCCTTAGGTTTTTATCATTCCGGAAAAGGCCCGGATATCTTTGGTTATTTCTGTAGGTTTTCGTGATGCCTGATAACTTCCGATATAATGAAGGTCAGGAATTTTTTGGCAAATTCGGGGTCGAGATCGGCCTCTTTTGAAAGCCGCTCCAACCGGTCGATCTGGCGCGCTTCGCGGCTGGGATCCGAGGGCGGCAGGTCATGTTCCGCCTTCAGCTTGCCCACGGCTTGCGTCTGTTTGAATCGCTCGGCCAGCGTGTACAGCAAGATCGCATCCAGCCGGTCAATGCTGTCGCGGTGCTCTTTCAGCAGCGCCTCTGCGCGGGTCGCATCTGTTGTCATACCCGCCCCGCTCATTTCTTTTTCATCATGCCGGAAAGGCCCGGCGGCAGTGACATACCGCCGCCCATGCCCGGCATTCCGCCACGGCCGCCGCCCAGCCCTTGCTGCATTCCGCGCGCGGCCTCTTCCATCTGCTCGGGCGTCATCTTCGACGGATCCGGCAAGCCCTTGCCGCCGATCATCTGCTTGATGGCCTGCTTCATGCCGCCACCCTTGCCCATTTTCTTCATCATATCGGCCATTTGCTTGTGCTGTTTCAGCAAACGGTTCAATTCCTGCACCTCAAGCCCCGCACCCTTCGCGATACGTTTCTTGCGGCTGGCGGCCAGCAGGGCGGGGTTGGCGCGTTCTTTCTTGGTCATCGAGCTGATCAGCGCGATCTGGCGGCGCAGCATGGTATCGTCAAAGCCCGCAGACTCGGCCTGCTTGGCCATTTTGCCCATGCCCGGCATCATGCCCATCAGCCCCTGCATACCGCCCATCTTGAGCATCTGCTCCAACTGGCTGCGCAGGTCGTTCATGTTGAACAGACCCTTGGCAAAACGCTTGGCCATACGCTCGGCGGCTTCGGCCTCAAAGGTTTCTTGCGCCTTTTCGACGAGGGCAACGATGTCGCCCATGCCAAGAATTCGGCCCGCGACGCGCTCTGCCTCAAAGGTTTCCAGCGCGTCCATCTTTTCGCCAAGACCGACAAAACGGATCGGCTTGCCGGTCACGGCCCGCATCGAAAGCGCCGCACCACCGCGCCCGTCACCATCCATCCGTGTCAGGACAACGCCGGAAATACCAACCTTGCCGTCAAATTCGGTGGCCACATTCACAGCGTCTTGGCCCGTCAAACCATCGACAACCAGCAAGGTCTCACGCGGTTCGGCAATATCGCGAACGGCTTGAATTTCGTCCATCAACACTTGGTCGATGTGCAAACGGCCCGCGGTATCGAGGAACACCACATCATAGCCGCCCATCGCCGCTTGCGTCTTGGCCCGCTTGGCGATCTGCACGGCCGTCTGGCCCTTGACGATCGGCAAGCTGTCAACGCCGACTTGCGTGGCCAAAATCGCCAACTGCTCCATCGCGGCGGGACGGTTGGTATCGAGCGAGGCAATCAGCACCCGCTTGCCCATCCGCTCTTTCAAGCGTTTTGCCAGTTTCGCGGTCGTCGTCGTCTTACCCGAGCCTTGCAAACCCACCATCAGGATCGTCGCAGGCGGGTTGTCGATTTTCAGCGCATCCGCTTCGCCTTCGCCCGCCAGAACCTTGATCAGCTCGTCGTGGACGATTTTCACAACCTGCTGGCCCGGCGTCACCGATTTGGTGACCTGCTGGCCCGATGCCTTTGCCTGCACCTTGGCCACAAAGTCACGCGCAACGGCCAGCGAAACGTCAGCCTCCAGAAAGGCCACACGCACTTCGCGCAGGGCGGTCGCGACATCATCATCCGTCAGGGCGCCCTGCTTGGTCAGCCGGTCAAAGACACTGCCGAGGCGTTCTGATAGGTTCTCGAACATGGGCTGCCCTCCGTCAGGCTGTTGCAAAAGGCCGATATACAGACCGGCGGCGAAAAAGCCAATGCAAGGCGGCACCCGTGGGCGCAACGCGCTGACGGATGGCGATCCCGGCAAAAGCCAAGGGACCGGAAGCTATACACCTCCGGGGATTGCCATGCTGATATGCGCGCCCGCCCCCAGAGTCAAGCGTTTCACGTTTTGGCTTTGTCCTGCCCGCAAAGGCGCGTTAGTCTGCGCCAAACCGCATGCACAACAAAGGCCTTCGATTTGAACAATTGGGACGAGATTAGAACCGCCTATCACGTCGCGCGCGTCGGCACCGTCTCTGGCGCGGCAGAGGTTTTGGGCGTGCATCATGCCACCGTCATCCGCCATATCGACGCGCTGGAAAAGCAGTTGGGCGAAAAGCTGTTTCACCGCCATGCCCGCGGCTATGCCACCACCGAGGCTGGGCGTGACTTGCTGACCGTGGCCCAAACCACCGAGGATCAGTTCGCCCAGCTTGCCAACCGCATTCGCGGCAAGGGGGAAACCGTCAGCGGCGATCTCGCGATCACCTCTCTCGCGGATATCTCGGTGCAGATGGTGCAAAGCATGGTGGATTTCCAAGACCTTTATCCCGATGTGACCCTGCGGTTTTTGACCGGCCAACGCCTGTTCAGGCTTGATTACGGCGAGGCCCATGTTGCCGTGCGGGCCGGAACCGCGCCATCACAGCCCGATTACGTCGTGCAACCCTTTATTGACCTGCGCCACGGGCTTTATGCCTCGGCCGGATATGCGGCCGCCAAGGGCCTACCCGAAAGCGATGCCGATCTGGACCGCCACCACTTTGTTGTCAGCGATGAGACCAGCAGCCGCGCGCCCTATTCCCAATGGCTGCAGCGGGTGACGCCCGCCCCCGCGCTGCGGTTTCGCGCCTCGGATCCCGCGGCGATGTATCAGGCAATCGGTGCCGGTGCAGGGATCGGCTTTGTTTCACGGGTTGCTGCCAGCAGCCAACCCGATCTGATAGAGGTCATGCCCCCCCGCCCAGAATGGACGGTGCGCCTGTGGCTGGTCACCCATATCGATCTTCACCGCAGCTTGAAGATACAGCGGTTCCTATCCCACCTGAAAGAGGCAGCCCTCGGATGGCCACAATAGGGACCCCAAGGGCCGAGGCCCTGCGCGGCCATCTTGCGATGCTGGGGTTTTCGGCGTTGGTCGCGGGGTCGTTCTCGCTTGGGGCCATGGCTGCACCCTTTGTCGATCCGGCCGCCCTGACCACGCTGCGTTTTGCGGTTGCGGGGGCGATTGTCGGGGCGGCGGCCCTTGCCACCACCGGCATTTCGCGCAGCGCCTTTGTGGCCCCTTGGCGCTATTTGGTGCTGGGGGCCTTGCTGGCGCTTTACTTTGTGATGATGTTCGAGGGGCTGAAAACAGCCGCCCCCGTTTCCGCATCGGCAGTGTTCACCCTGACCCCGCTTATGGCCGCAGGCTTTGGCTGGCTGCTGCTGCGCCAGATCACCACGGCGCGCATGGCGCTTGCACTGGCCATTGGCGCAGCGGGCGCGGCTTGGGTGATCTTTCGCGCCGATTGGCATGCGTTGATGGATATGCAGATCGGCAAGGGAGAGGTGATTTATTTCTGGGGCTGCGCGGCCCATGCACTTTATGCGCCGATGGTCCGAAAGCTTAATCGGGGGGAGCCTGCCATCGTGTTCAGCTTTGGCATGATGGTCGCGGGAACCGTGCTGCTGGCACTCTGGTCCTGGCCTGCGATCATGGCGACGGACTGGCGCGCGATGCCCGCCATTGTCTGGATCACGCTGGCCTATGTCTCGGTTGCCGCCAGCGCGATAACCTTTGTTTTGTTGCAATACGCCGCGATGCGCCTGCCCTCGGCCAAGGTGATGGCCTATACCTATCTGACGCCCACATGGGTGATCTTATGGGAAATCGCATTGGGGCGCGGAGTACCGCCTTTGGGTATTCTAGCCGGTATCGCGATGACCATCCTTGCGCTCTATCTGCTGCTAGAGGATTAACGCTCCTGCCCCAGACGCATCCGCTTTTCCAACTGCCGTAGCAAAAGCGTCATCGTCAAATAGACCAGCGCTACGACGTTATAGGTCTCGAAATAGCGAAAATTCCCCGCCGTCGTCACTTTGCCAAGCTGGGGGATATCGGTCACCCTCAGCACGGACATGCTAAAGCCCACACCCATCACCAACACGGTCGTCCAGATGCCCTTGGACAGGGTTCGCAAGATATCCGAATAAAGATCATCCGACACCACTTCCCAAAACAAATAGCCGCCAAAGCTGAAATCAACGGACCATTTCTTGTTCAGCATATCCATCGTGCCATCGGCCTGGATCTGGGCAATCGCGGCATTGACTGGCCCCACCAGATCGGACCCTTTCAGGAAAATAAAACCGAAATCCTCGGCGCCAAGTTTCTCGCCCACGATCTTCATCCTACCCTCGCTTGCCACGACATAGCCCGTGCCGCCGGTGCTATCGGTCAGTGCCAGATCGACATCGCCTTTGGCGCAGCGCCTGCCCCCCTGCGCCAAAGGTCGCAAACATCTTGATCCGCGGATTCGCCTCATCGCCGCGCACCAGCATCACCATTTCCAAGCGCATATAGACATCCAAGAAATCGGCCTTTTCCGTGACCACTGCAATTTCCTTGCACGCCAGATCCGGCAGCAAAGGCAGGCGCGGCAAGACCGGCCAGCAGGCCAAGGATCGCGGCCAGTTTCCGAGAACGGGCTTTTTGTTACAGGTTCGGTTTCGAATTAGCGGTTGGGCTGGGGATGTCCAGCGGATGCAGCGCCGCAAACAGGGCAGTCGGGGCGCGCTTTGGTCCCGATCACCCGCGTCTCGGCGTAAAGCCCGTCATAGATCATCAGGCGGCCACGCAGCCCCTCGCCCGCGCCCGTCAGCGCCTTGACCGCCTCCATCGCCATCATCGACCCCATCACACCGGGCAAGGGCGCGGCCACACCTGCCTCGGCACAGCTTGGGACCATGCCCTCGGCGGGGCGGGTCGAAAAGACGCATTCGAAACAGGGCCCGCCATGGGCCGGATCATAAAGGCTGATCTGCCCCTCCCATTGGGTTATGGCCGCCGCAATCAAGGGCCTGCCCGCCGCCACACACAGACGGTTCACCAGATAGCGCGTGTCGAAATTATCGGTCCCGTCAAGGATCAGGTCATAGCCCGCCAAAAGATCCGTATCCGCACCCAAACGCTGGTGATACGCCTGCAAATCCACAAAAGGGTTCAGTGCGCGCATCGCCACAAGTGCGGATTGCACCTTGGACATGCCGATGCGGGCGTCGGTATGGATCACCTGCCGTTGCAGGTTAGTATTTTCGACCACATCATCATCGATCACCCCGATATGCCCAACCCCCGAGCCCGCCAGATAAAGCAACACAGGACTGCCCAGCCCGCCGGCCCCGACCACCAGAACCCGCGCCTCTTTGAGCCGCTTCTGCCCCGTCCCGCCAATCTCGCGCAGCATGATATGGCGGGCATAGCGTTCCAGCTCCACAGGACGGAACGCGCCGGATTGCGGGGCGGGCGTATCCCGCGCCACCGCTTTGCGGCGCAGCGCTTGCAAGCCATAGCGGTAGGCCAGAACCGGCCCGGCAATCATGCCCGCCAACAGCCATGCGATAAAACTGCCGCCAAGAAAATCTGCCGCCACATTGGGCTGCGGCAACAGTGGCGCATGGGCAAGCACCAAGATCCCCCACCAGAACAGCGCCAGCACGGCCATCAACCGCGCTGCCCTAAAACGCCCCGCCACAAACAAAACAAGGAAGCCCAAAATGCCGATCATCGCGGCGCCCCCCCAAAGGGCTCAATATGCGAAACTGGCGCGCCGCTGCACATCGGATCAGCTTCCGGTGGACCCGAAACCGCCTGCTCCGCGGATGGTTTGCTCGGTAAATTCCTCGACGACCTCAAACGACGGCCTGACAACGGGCACAAAGACCAACTGGCCGATCCGGTCGCCCGCGCGCACCTCGATCGGAGCAGAGCCGACCGGATTGCGGTTCCAGACGCTCATCATGATCTCACCCGAATAATCGGGGTCAATCAGGCCAACGGTATTGCCAAGCACCAACCCCTTTTTATGCCCCGCACCCGATCTGGGCAGCACCAGC
This sequence comes from Pseudorhodobacter turbinis, assembly GCF_005234135.1. NCBI lineage: Bacteria > Pseudomonadati > Pseudomonadota > Alphaproteobacteria > Rhodobacterales > Paracoccaceae > Pseudorhodobacter > Pseudorhodobacter turbinis. The sequence continues at coordinate 132,491 of NZ_CP039965.1, read as the reverse complement.
CCCGCAACCGACGGATCCCCGAATGAAATCGAAATGCCGGATTTGATAAGGATCGCAGGGGCTTGGGCCTCAATCTGCACAACATCCTCAACGCAGGCAAAAAGGTCCACCCCCGCCGCGCCCTCGGTCTGGAACCGTGGCAGGCCCCAGTCATGCAACCGCGCATCCAACACTTTGATCTGCATTATTCGCTCTCCTATGGATTTGCGCTGTTCTTAGGGCCCGACCCTGCCGGTTTCAAGCAAGCAACAGGCCTAGGCCAGTGCCTCGGCGATTTTCGCGGCCAGACGCTGCGCCACGGCGGCTTTGCCCATGCGGGGCCAGCTCTCTGCGCCGTCACCCGAAATCACCGTCACCGCGTTTTCCGCGCCCCCCATGATCCCCGTCACGGGGGATACATCATTCGCCACGATCCAGTCACAGCCCTTGCGCAACCGCTTGGCCGTCGCATTGGCGATCACATCATCGGTTTCGGCGGCAAACCCCACGACAAGCGCGGGGCGCCCCTGTGCCAACCCCGAGACCTGCGCCAGAATATCGGGGTTTTGCGCGAACTCCATTGCGGGGGCCTTGCCCGACCCGTCCTTTTTCATCTTGGAGGTGGCCGCATTCATCACCCGCCAATCGGCCACCGCCGCCGCAAAGATCGCCGCCTCTGCGGGCAAGGCCGCCTCGACCGCGCCGAGCATCTGGGCGGCGGTTTCTACCCGCACCACATCCACACCGCCGGGCGGTGGCACGCTGGCCGGTCCGGTGACAAAGGTCACACGTGCGCCCAGATCCCGCAGGGCGGCGGCAATCGCCGTGCCCTGCGCCCCCGAGGACCGGTTGGCGATATAGCGCACCGGATCAATCGGCTCATGCGTCGGGCCAGAGGTGACCAGAACATGCCGACCCGCAAGCGGCCCTTTGGCAAAGCCCGCCTCGATCGCGGCCAGAATCTCCATCGGTTCAGCCATACGACCGGGGCCATATTCGCCGCAGGCCATATCGCCTTCATTCGGCCCGACAAAACGGATCCCATCCCCGCGCAGCGTGGCAATATTGCGCTGGGTTGCAGGATGGTCCCACATCCGCACATTCATCGCAGGCGCCAGCAAAACCGGCGTATCCGTGGCCAGCAAAAGCGTCGAGGCCAGATCATCGGCACGGCCATGCGCCATCTTTGCCATCAGATCCGCCGTCGCAGGGGCCACCACGATCAGATCGGCAGAGCGCGACAGTTGGATATGCCCCATCTCGGCCTCTTCGGTCAGATCAAAAAGATCACGGTACAGCTTGGACCCCGAAAGGGCCGCAACCGAAAGCGGGGTCACGAATTGCTCACCCGCGCGGGTCAGCACGGGGGTAACGCTTGCGCCGCGTTCACGCAGCCTGCGGATGAGATCAAGCGATTTGAAGGCAGAGATTCCGCCGCCGATCACAAGTAAAATGCGCTTGTTTGACAGCATACCGCCCCCTTATCCCTTTGGTTTCCCGCGCAAGGCTATCCGGTTTTTCGGCCAAGGTGAACGGTTTTCGAAACAGCTGGGCGCAAAACCCCTATGGCTTGGCAAAAGCCGCACAGGGATCTTCGCGCGGGGTGGGATCGGAAATGATCCACGCGTCATAGGGGGCATCTACGCCGGGGTCGGATTCGGTTTGGCCGATGCTGAACAGCGATGCTTGCGGCGCGGCTTTGGCCAGTGCTGCCGGTATGCCGCGCTGCTTGTCTGCATGACCAGAGCCGGTGATGACAACCACCGGCCCGCCGGTCTCGGCCAAGGCTTCTAGCGCGGTACGGGCGAATGCGGCATCGCGCAGACGTTGGGCCGCGACCATGCCCGGCAACATCTCGGGTGGCAGCGCATCACAATGGGCCGCCATCTGATCTGCCTCACGCGCGGATTGTTCCGCCACGGGCAGGGGCATATCCAGACCAAAACCCGCCGCCTCTGCGCCAAATACCGCAGCCGCACCTTGAGTCATGGCGCGGCGCACATCGGAACGGTCCAGTGCGGCACCATAAATCTGTGCCGCCCCAGAGGCCGCGAAGATCGGATGGTAAAGGCTGTAATCCGGCCAACCAGTGCCACCCCACGCCAGCGCATCCGCCATTGCAACGGCGTCTTGGCGGTCTCGCCCCACAGATGCAGCAGCCTGCGCGGGCGTAAGCATCTCAAACACCAAGGCCGCAGGCGACCAACGCGCAACCAGTTCCGCTTGGGTCAGGTGATGCAGCGGGTTGTCGTGCAACTCACCAATGATCACGATATCGGCGGGGGCTGTGGCGGGTAGATCGGCAGGGGTTACCGCCTGCCCACAGGCCATGCCGCCCCAAAGAGCGCAGATTGCAAGGATCAGGCGGAAAGCATGTGTCATTACAGAAAGTTATGCACCTCTCGCGCATCGGTTTCAAGGCTGCGTCTGAGCTTTGCAAAGGCCGCGGCCTCTAGCTGGCGGACACGCTCCTTGGACAGGCCAAGCTCTTGCCCTAAGGAGTCCAGCGTCCGGCCTTCTTCACGCAGCTTGCGTTCCGTTACGATGAAACGCTCACGTGGGCTTAGCCCCGACAGCGCCTCAATCAGCCAATTGCGCAGATGGGCGCGGTCGTGACTATCCTCGACCATATCGGCGGCCTGCGCGCCGTCATCTTCCAGCGCATCGATCCATTCGCGGCCCTCATCCTCGGATGATTGCGTCGCGTTAAGCGAAAAGTCAGAGCCGCCGAGGCGACCATCCATCATCTCCACATCTTTCAGCGGCACACCGATTTCAATGGCAACCTGCGCACGTAGCTGATGTCCGTCCAATGTCTCGCCGCGCTGACCCGCCTCGCGCTCCAACTGCGCCTGCACCCGGCGCAGGTTAAAGAACAGCGCCTTTTGGCTGCTGGTAGAGCCGGTGCGCACCATCGACCAGTTGCGCATGACATATTCCTGAATGCTCGCCTTGATCCACCACACGGCATAGGTCGAAAACCGCAGACCACGATCGGGGTCAAACTTGTCCGCTGCCTTCATCAGGCCCAAGGAGGCCTCTTGGATCAGGTCATTCATCGGCGCACCGTAGCGGCGAAACTTGGCGGCCATGCTGATTGCCAGCCGCATGTAGGCGGTGATCAAACGGTGCAGCGCCGCCTCATCGCGCTGATCACGCCACGCATAGGCAAGGCGCAATTCGGTTTCTGCGTCCAACAACTCTGCCTTCATCGCTTGGCGCGACATGGTTTGATCGCTATATCCAGCCTGTGCCATCTTTCTGCCCCCTGCTGCTATCGTAACCAATACGCAGCGACATCCCGATTGGATCAAACTTCATGACGCAAAAAAACCTGCCCCCGCTCAGCTTGGTGACAGGCGGCGCAAAATCGGGAAAATCCCGCTTTGCCGAGGAGCTGGTCACAGGCTCCGGCCTGCGGCAGGTTTATCTTGCGACGGCGCAGGTTTGGGATGACGAGATGCGCGCCAAAATCGACGCCCATAGAACCAGCCGCGGGCCGGATTGGCATACGGTCGAGGCCCCGCGTGATGTTGTCACAGCGTTGCAGAACGTGTGCGCGGGCGATGTGGTGCTGCTTGATTGCGCGACGATGTGGCTGACCAATCTCATGCTGGAAAAGGCGGATATGGAGGCGGAGATACAGGCCCTGCTTGCCGCCCTCGCCATCTGCCCCGCGCCAGTGGTGATCGTTACAAATGAGCTGGGCTGGTCCATCGTGCCGGATAATGCGCTGGCGCGGCAGTTTCGCGATGCCCAAGGGCGGCTAAACCAAGATCTTGCCACGCAGGCGGGGCTGGTGGTTGCCGTGGTCTCGGGGCTGCCGCTGGTTTTGAAAGGCACGCTATGACCCGGTTTCACTGGGTCCGGCACGGGCCGACCCATGCACGCGTCATGGTCGGCTGGTCCGATCTGCCTGCCGACCTGTCCGATACCGCCGCCCTTGCGCGCCTGTCAAGTTATCTGCCGCAGGCACCGGTCATTTCATCGACGCTGTCGCGGGCGGCAGCCACGGCGGATGCGATCATCGGCGCGCGGCGGCGCTTGCCGCATGATCCCGACCTGCGTGAAATCAACTTTGGCGCGTGGGAGTTACAGCGCGCAACCGAGGTCACGGACCAAGCCCATATCCGCCGCTATTGGGAGGAACCGGGCGATATCGCACCCCCGGGAGGCGAAAGCTGGAACACGGTTTGCGCCCGTGTGAACAGGGCCGTGGACAGGCTGACGGGGCACCAAGATATCATCATTGTCGCCCATTTCGGCGTTATCCTGACCCAAGTGCAGCGCGCCTTGGGCATCAGCGCCTATGACGCTTTTGCCCATAAGATCGACCCGCTTTCCGTCACCCAAATCACCTTTGACGGCGCTTGGTCTGCGGGGCGGATCAACCACCTGCCCTAGCGCAGCAACATCACCGGCACTTTGCACGACCGGATCATCTCGGTGGTGGTAGAGCCGATGATCAGGCTGCGGATGCGGCTGTGGCCATAAGCGCCCATGACCAACATCCCAAAGCCCTCTTCCTCTACCATCTTGGACAGCACTTTCTCCGGCTGCCCCGGCAGTTGCCGCACCTCGACATTTAAACCGGCAGCGGTCAGTTGCGTCTTGGCATCTTCCAGACCGGCGGCAGTGCCTTCGCCCACGCTGACAACAACCACTTCCGCGCCGCTAAAAAGCGGCGAACCGGCGATATAGTCAACCGCACGGCGCGCAGAAGGCCCGCCATCAAAGGCCACCAGCACACGGGCCACCGGCGCAAAGGCACGCGCGGCCACCAAAACCGGAACCTTCGCCCCACGCACGATTCGTTCCAGGTTAGAGCCAAGATGACCCTTCGCGAAATCAGCCGCCTCACCGCGTTTTCCAACCACGATCAAATCGCTGTCGCTGCCCATTTCCTCCAGAAGGTCGCCATGACGCATGCGAGTCGATACCTCGGCCACACCGGCGGCGGCCAAAACGGCCTTGGCATCCTCCAAAATGGCGCGGCCCTTTTGCGTAATCAGCTTGGAGCGCGCGGCGTCCAGCTCTGCCAATTCCTCGAGCAGGGCGGTTCTGGCGCCTAGGCGAATGGCGCCGGATAAATCCTGCTCGCCAGCCTCGCGGCGGCCCAAAACATGCAGCGCCTCGACGCGGGCCTCCAGCCGCACAGCGGTCCAGCCTGCCAGCTCGCAAACCGAACGGGCATAGGCAGAACCGTCAACCAAAGCGATGATCTTCATACTGTCCGCCTTCCTTTAATGCGCAAGCATTTTATCAAGCGCGCCGGGTTTATCGTGCAGCGCCAATTCATCCACAATCGTTTCCGAGGCCGCGTTCATGCCGACAACCGTCACCTCGGCCCCGTCACGGCGGAATTTCAGCACCGCCATATCCAAGGCCGCAACCGAGGAAATATCCCAGATATGCGCGTTTGAAACATTGATCACCACGCGGTCCAAAACCTCATGAAAATCAAAAGATGCCATGAAATCCTCAACGCTGGCAAAGAAAAGCTGGCCCTCGATGTGATAAACCCGCTCTGCCCCATCCGCCGACAATGTCGATGTGACACGGAACAGCTGCGCGATCTTGCCCGCAAAGAAAATCCCCGACAAAAGCACCCCAACAGCAACCCCGATCGCCAGATTATGCGTATAGACCACGGAACCCACCGTCGCCAACATCACGATGGAGCTGGAGCGCGGATGCAGTTTCAGGTTCTTGATCGATGACCAGCTGAACGTCCCGATGGACACCATGATCATGATGGCGACCAAGGCAGGCATCGGGATCTGGCGCACCAAATCCCCCAAGGCTACGATCAAAAACAACAAGAACACACCGGCCGCAAAGCAAGACAACCGCCCGCGCCCGCCGGATTTGACGTTGATCATGCTTTGCCCGATCATCGCACAGCCCGCCATGCCGCCAATAAATCCGGTCGCCACATTGGCCACACCCTGACCCACACATTCCTGATTTTTATCGCTGGGGGTATCGGTCAAATCATCGATCAGGCTGGCCGTCATCAGGCTTTCCAAAAGCCCCACAACCGCGATGGCCGAGGATACCGGCAGCACGATCCAGAAGGTTTCCATCGTCAGAGGAATGTCGGGCAGCAAGAAGAACGGCAATGTATCGGGCAGCGCGCCCATATCGCCCACCACGCGGGTATCAAACCCCAGCGTCATCGACAGCCCCGTCAGCACCACAATCGCCACCAGTGGCGAAGGCACTGCCTTGGTCAGATAGGGCAACAAGTAGATGATCGCCAACCCTGCACCGATCAGCACAAAGGTCAGCATGCTCACGCCCTCATTGCGCAGATCCATCTCTGGCACCTGCGCAAGAAAGATCAGGATCGCCAGCGCATTCACAAAACCGGTCATCACCGAGCGCGAAACAAACCGCATCACCCGCCCCAGTTTCAACACCCCCGCAAGCACCTGTAACACACCGGCCAGCACCGTGGCCGCCAGCAGATATTGCAGACCTAACTCGGGGCCATAGGTATCAATCAGGGGTTTCATCAACACCGCCGTCGCCGCCGTCGCCGCCGAGATCATCCCCGGACGCCCGCCAACAATCGCCGTAATCACCGCGATGGAAAAGCTGGCATAAAGCCCGACCTTCGGATCCACCCCAGCGATGATCGAAAAGGCAATCGCCTCGGGGATCAGCGCCAAAGCCACGACCAGCCCCGACAGCAAATCCGACCGGATGTTGCCAAACCACTGCTGGCGATAAAGATGTGCTGATATCATTTAATCCGCTTCCCCAAGCAAAAGGGCATCGCCCCGCCATCAAAACAAGGGCTCTCCCTACAGCGCGGGCCGCGTATTGCCAACCCGTGACGCGATATTCATCGCGCGCTACAGCGTCAGCAAGCCGCGCTCACCCATCGCGAAACGCCGCAAGACGGCAGGATAGAGCTTGTGTTCCTGCACCAGGACCTTGGCGGTCAGCGTCTCGGGGGTCTCGTCCGCATCCACCGGCACCACCGCACGGCCCAGAACCGGCCCGTCGTCAAGAACCGCCGTCACCTCATGCACCGAACAGCCGGCCTCGGTATCGCCTGCCGCAATGGCACGGGCATGGGTATGCAGGCCGGGATATTTCGGCAAAAGGCTGGGGTGAATGTTAAGCATCCGCCCCTCAAACCGCGCAACAAAGGCCGGTGTCAGCACCCGCATAAATCCCGCAAGACACAGGATATCGGGCGCGGCGGCCAGAATGGGCTCTAACAAGGCCGCTTCAAAGGCCGCGCGATCGCCCGAAAATTTGCGGTGATCGACGGCGGCCGTGGCAATCCCCATCGCCTCGGCACGGGCCAACCCGCCCGCAGCCGGATCATTAGAGGCGACAAGCACCGGGCGGCAAGGGTGATCCCCCACCATATCCCGGCACAGCGCCACCATATTCGAACCACCCCCCGAAATCAGGATGGCAACGCGCTTCACAGCAAGGACCCTTTGTAGATCACACCCTCACCCGGCACCACACGGCCCATGGTGACCACGGTCTCGCCCGCATCACGCAGCTCTTGTGCCAAAGCCTCGGCTCGGTCGGCGCTGACCACCAACATCATGCCGATGCCGCAGTTAAAGGTCTTGAGCAGCTCTTCTTCGGTCATATTTGCGGTTGCGGCCAGCCAACCAAAGACCTTGGGCAAAGGCCATGCCGACAGGTCGATCTCACAGGCCAGCCCCTCGGGCAGCACACGTGGCGGGTTTTCGGTCAAGCCGCCACCGGTGATATGGGCCAGTGCATGCACCCCGCCCGCGCGCACCGCCGCAAGGCACTGCTTCACATAAAGCCGCGTGGGGGCCAACAAGCCCTGCCCCAAGGTGCCTGCACCAAAGGGGCTGGGGGAATGCCAGTCGAGGCCCGACATCTCCACCACTTTGCGCACAAAGGAATAGCCGTTGGAATGCACCCCGTCCGAGGTCAGGCCCAACAAAACATCGCCTTCGACCACGCCCTCGGGCAGGGTCTGGCCCCGCTCCATCGCGCCCACGGCAAAGCCCGCAAGGTCGAAATCACCGCCATGATACATGCCCGGCATCTCGGCGGTTTCCCCGCCGATCAAAGCACAGCCAGAGGCCTCACAGCCCGCCGCGATCCCGTTGATGATGCGCGTGGCCTGATCCAGATCCAGCTTGCCGGTTGCGAAGTAATCAAGGAAAAACAAAGGCTCGGCACCTTGGCAGACCAGATCATTGACGCACATCGCCACCAGATCAACGCCGATGGTGTCAACATTTCCGGTATCAATCGCGATCCGCAGTTTGGTCCCAACACCGTCGGTCGCAGCCACAAGGATCGGATCGACATAGCCCGCGCCCTTCAGGTCAAACAGCGCGCCGAAACCGCCAAGGCCCGACATCGTGCCGGGGCGGCTTGTGCGTTTGGCCGCGGGTTTAATCCGCTCCACCAGCGCGTTGCCTGCGTCAATATCCACACCTGCATCGGCATAGGTCAGCCCATTTTTACCCGTCATATCCGCCCCCGGCTTGTAAGGCCGCAACTGGCCCAAAGGATTCCCGACCCAGATAGACGATCCCCGCCCGAGGCACAACAAATCCCGACGCAAAACATGAAACACCGCACAAAATCCGCAGTACCTAGCCCGCTTTCTTTTGCCAGCTTCCGCTTTCCTCGGACCAATATTGCGCCGCAAGCCCCGCGCCGGTCAGGGTTTTCCACTGGACACGCGCGGCGGCAACGGCCGCATCGTCGTGCCCGTTGAACAGAATAAATACCCGCTCCAGCCCCTCAGCCTCATCGGGAGAGACCTCGGCACCCTCAACCGCCATCAGGGCCTTGGCATCATTCGCAATCGCACCGGTTCCCAGCAAAACGGGCTGTTGCGCATCATGAGTGCCACCTGCCAGCCCGTGCGGCAAAAAGCTTTCGGCCGGGCCTTGCCACAAAATCGTGTCGAGCCGTTCCAGACCCGCCGCATCCGTACCACGCAACATCACCCGCCAGCCCGCTTGCAGCGAGCGGGTGAGCAAGGCCCGCGCCGTCTCCTCCATGCTGGAGGCGGTGAGGTGATAGAACATCACCACCCCCATCGGATCAGCCCTCGAACTTGTCGCGGATCAAACGATCAAGCGCCATCACGCCCCAGCCGGTCGCCCCTTTGGGCGCAAATGTGCTCTCGGTTTTCAACAGCGCGGTGCCCGCGATGTCCAGATGGCACCAGGGGGTCTCATCCTTGACGAACCGTTTGAGGAATTGCGCCGCCGTGATCGAGCCGCCATCGCGCCCGCAAGAGTTCATCATATCGGCCACACGGGATTTGAGCTTGGCGTCATAGGCATCGCCCATCGGCAAACGCCACGCACCCTCACCCTCGGACTTGCACGCCTTGAGGAAGGCATCGCACAAGCCGTCATCATTGCTGAAGACGCCGGTGTTTTCATGACCCAAGGCCACGATGATCGCGCCCGTCAGGGTGGCAAGGTTGATCATGCCGCAGGGCTTAAAGCGTTCCTGCGCGTACCAAAGCACATCGGCCAGCACCAAACGCCCCTCGGCATCGGTATTGATCACCTCGATCGTGTCGCCCTTCATGGATTTCACCACATCGCCGGGACGTTGCGCACGCCCGTCAGGCATGTTTTCGACCAAGCCGACAAGCCCAACCACATTGGCCTTGGCCCGCCGCAACGCCAGCGTGCGCATCACGCCGGAAACAACGCCGGCGCCGCCCATATCCATCGTCATATCTTCCATGCCGCCCGCAGGCTTGAGGGAGATACCGCCAGTATCGAACACCACGCCCTTGCCAACCAGCGCAAAGGGCGCCTCGCCGCCGCCGCCGTTCCACTGCATCACCACAACCTTGGACGGGCTTTCAGAGCCCATGCCGACGCCCAACAGCGCCCCCATGCCCAAAGCTTCTAGATCGGCCTCCTCAAGGATTTCCACCTCCAGCCCCAACTCTTGCATCGCGGCAAGACGGGCGGCGAAATCATCGGTGGTCAGCACATTTGCAGGCTCATTCACCAGATCACGGGTGAAAAACACACCTTCGGCAACGGCGGCCATAGGCTTGGCGGCCAGCGCCACGGCCTCGGGGTCTTTGACCATCATCGTCACAGGGCCGCGCAGGGTTGGTGCGGTTGTTTTATGGGCCTCAAAATCATAAGCGCGCAGGGCAAGACCAAGCGACAGATCCGCCGCGCGCTGCATGCTTCCGGCCAGCACCAGAACACCGGGTTTGCCAACCGATTTGCCAATCGCAGCGCCTGCCTTGCGGGCGGTTGCCACATCCGCGCGCCGGTCCGCTTTGACCACCTGCAAGGCCTCGGCCGCCAACCCTGCGGGCCAAGACAGATCAACCGACTCACCCTCTTTTACCTTTTCCCATGCATCCGAGGCCAGAAACCGATTGAGCGCGCCCTTGGTCAGCTTGTTGATCCGGCGCGCGGACGGGCTGCGGGCCTCGACCTCATCCGCGGCGGCAACCAGCGCCAGACGCCCTGTGAACTGCGCAAATGCGTCGAGGTCGGTTTCTTGAAACTGGATCGGCAAAGGATGTGTCATGGGTGCAATCTTCCGCTTTTGGTGTTGCAAGGCCGCATGGCCCCGCCATTCGCGCAAAGACTAGCCGCTGCCACCCGCATTGACCAGACCCAAGCACAAGCCGTATTTCGCCGAGGCAAAACGCTTTTTTGTGGATATATCAGTTTTCCCTGCCTGCGATCTCGGCTAGTGTCGGGCAAGTAAATGGTGAAGGGGAAACACGCGCGTGACCAGATTCGACAGATACCTGCTGTCGCAATTCCTTGCGCTATTCGGGTTTTTCTCCCTTGTCTTGGTGCTGGTCTATTGGGTCAATCGCGCCGTGGGCCTGTTTGACCAGATCATCGGGGACGGGCAATCGGCGCTGGTTTTCCTTGAGATTTCCTTGCTCACCCTGCCCAATGTCATCCGCGTTGTCCTGCCCGTCTCGGCCTTTGCTGCGGCCGTTTATACCACCAACCGGCTGACGCAGGACGGGGAGCTGGTGGTGATGCAGGCAACCGGCTTTTCGGCCTTCCGGCTTGCGCGTCCGGTCATTTACTTTGGGCTGTGCGTGACCTTGATGCTGGTGCTGCTATATAATGTCATCGTGCCCGCCAGCCGCACCGTCCTGTCCGCCCGCACCGCCGAAATCAGCGCCAATCTGACAGCGCGGCTTTTGGTTGACGGGAAATTCATGCATCCGACGGATGGCATCACCTTCTACATCCGTGAAATCAGCGACACCGGAGAGCTGCGGGACGTTTTTCTGACCGATGATCGCAAGGCATCCTCGCGCACAACCTACACCGCACAGCGCGCGCTTTTGGTGCGCGGAGATGTGGAACCAAAGCTGATCATGTTCGACGGGATGAGCCAAAGCTATAACCTGACCAACCAGCGGCTTTCGGTCACCCATTTCAAGGACTTCACCTATGATCTGGGCGGGCTTATCAGCGCAGGAGAGATCCCCGCACGTTCCCTCGATGAGATGACAACGGCCGAGCTGCTCTTCCCGACCGAGGCAATTCTGGCCGAATCCCGTGCCAGCCGGGCAGCCCTTCTGGCGGATGGCCATGCCCGTATCGCCCAGCCATTTTTGGCGCTTGCTACATCCTTGATCGGCTTTGCCGCACTGCTTTTGGGGGCGTTCAGCCGCTTCGGGCTTTGGCGCCAGATCATCGGGGCGATTGTGTTGCTGGTCGTGGTGCAAATGGTCAATAACGCCGGAAGCGCGGCCGCGCAGCAATCGGCCCTGATGTGGCCGCTGGTCTATCTTGCGCCGCTGCTGGGGGTGGGGATCTCATTTGTGATGCTATGGGTTGCCCAACGCCCCCGTGCCCGCCACAATGCGGGACCAGGCCCGAACAGTAGCGAAAGGGGCATTGTATGACGCTGAGCCTTTATTTTGTTACACGGTTCCTGAAGGTTGTGGCACAGGTTTTGCTGGTGTTTTTCGGCATTTTGATGCTGACCGACATGGTGGAACAATTGCGGCGTTTCGCCAATCAAAGCATCACCCTGACCGAGGCCGCTATTCTGTCGCTCTTCAATGTACCCGCAACCCTTTATACCATCCTGCCGTTGATCTTTATCCTTGCCGCGATCGCGCTGTTTTTATCCCTCGCCAAAAGCAGCGAGCTGGTCGTCGTGCGCGCATCGGGGCGGTCCGGCTTGCGGTTTTTGATGGCGCCTGTGGGGGCCGCACTGGTTGCCGGGCTGTTGATTGTGGCCATTCTCAACCCTTTGGTCGCCGCCACCTCCAAGGAATATGATCTGCTTTATGCCCGTCAGGCCAGCGGCAGCGAAAGCGTTTTGTCGCTGAACGATGATGCGCTTTGGCTGCGTCAGGGCAGTGCCGAGGGGCAGACCGTGATCAAGGCCGCGCGTACGGGGCATGACGGCACACAGCTTTTCGGGGCCAGCTTCATGATCTTTGCCCCCGACGGCACCCCCCTGCAAAGGGTCGAGGCCGAGGAGGCATTGCTGGAGGCAGGCCAATGGGTGTTGACCCGCGCCAAATACTGGGATCTGACCGCCCCCAACCCTGAACTTGCCGCCACCCAAAAAGCCAGTGCAACCCTTGCATCGGAACTGACGCCAGACCGCATTCGTGACGGTTTCGGTGATCCCGCGGCAATTCCGATCTGGTCTCTTCCCAGCTATATCATCAAGCTGGAACAGGCTGGCTTTTCCGCCCGCGCCCACCGCGTCTGGTTGCAGATGGAAATGGCCTTGCCACTGCTTTTGGCGGCGATGGTTTTAATCGCCGCCGGTTTCACCATGCGCCATGCACGGGGCGGCAAAACCGGCCAGATGGTGCTTTTTGCGCTTTCGGGCGGATTTGCGATTTTCTTTTTGCGCAATTTCGCGCAAGTGCTGGGAGAGAACGGGCAGATCCCCGTTTACCTCGCCGCATGGAGCCCACCTGTCGCGGCGATCCTGTTGTCGCTGGGTCTTTTGTTGCATCTGGAGGACGGATGATACGCCGCATCGCCCTTATCCTATCCTTGCTGCTTGCCCCGATTGCGGGCCACGGCCAGGATCTTGCCTCTCTGGTGGCCGACCGTGTGGCGATTGCGGGCGATGATACTTTGGTGGCCGATGGCAATGTGGAAGTGTTTCACAAGGGCAGCCGCCTCAAGGCCAGCAGCATCACCTATGACCGCAGCGCCGACAGTCTGCGCATCAGCGGGCCGATTGTTCTGACCGATGATAGCGGCACGATCATTCTGGCCGATCAGGCCGAACTGTCATCCGATTTCGCCGATGGGGTACTGCATAGCGCGCGCCTTGTGCTGGACCAACAGTTACAGCTTGCCTCCTCTGAAATGATGCGCATTGGCGGTCGTTACACCAGCCTTGGCAATACGGTTGTGTCATCGTGCAAGGTATGCGCCAGCAACCCGACGCCGCTTTGGGAAATCCGCGCCAGTCGCGTTGTCCATGATGAGCAGGAACGCCAGATCTATTTCGACAATGCCAGCCTGCGCGTCGCGGGTGTGCCGGTTTTCTGGTTGCCGCGCTTGCGCATCCCTGATCCGACACTGAAACGTCAGGCAGGGGTTTTGGCGCCCTCGTTCCGCACCACCAGCGACCTAGGGTTCGGGGTCAAACTGCCCTATTTCATCCCGATCGGTGATGACAAGGACCTGACCGTCACCCCCTATCTGTCCAGCAAAGACGGGCGCACGGTTGAACTGCGCTATCGCCAAGCGTTCCGCACCGGCGCGTTGGAGATGAACGGCGCCCTTAGCCGCGATCTTTTGCGCCCCGATGAAACCCGCGGCTATCTGGAGGTTGACGGCGGCTTCATCCTGCCACGGGATTTCATCCTGTCCTTCTCGGGGATTGTGGTCAGCGATGAGGCTTATCTGCTGGATTACGGGATCTCTTCCGAAGACAGGCTTGATAGCCGGATCGAGGTGGCCCGTACGCGGCGCAACGAATATATCTCCTCACGGCTGATCAACTATCGCTCTATCAGGGCGGGGGATGTGAACAGCACCCTGCCCTCTATCGTGACCGACATGACCTATCAGCGGCGGTTTTCACCCAACCTTATCGGCGGTGAGGGCGGGATGCGCGTGCAAACCCACAGCCATTACCGCAGCTCTGACAACCCTGCCGACAGCGATGGCGACGGAATTGGCGACGGACGCGATATGGCACGGCTGTCCCTGACCGCCGACTGGCGCCGCAACTGGGTGCTGCCTGCGGGCGTGCTGGGCGCGGTCATGACCGAGGTGAACGGCGACTTTTACCGCATCCGGCAAGATACCACCTATGCTGGCAGCAGCTTTCGCGGCACCGCGGCCGGCGGGGTGGAACTGCGCTGGCCATGGGTGCGCGCCTCGCAAGGCGGGGCCAGCCATGTGCTGGAACCTGTGATGCAACTGGTCTGGACCACGCGCAATACCACCAGCATCCCGAATGAAGACGGCGCGCTGGTGGAATTTGACGAGGGCAACTTGTTTTCCTTCAACCGGTTTCCCGGTGCCGATCGGGTTGAGCGCGGCACCTACGCTAATATTGGCATCGGCTACACCCGCTATGATCCGGCAGGCTGGTCGCTTGGCCTGACCCTTGGCCGCATCATCCGCAAAGAGGATTACGGCCAGTTCGGCATCGCCTCGGGCCTTCAAGGCACGCGTTCAGACTGGCTGGCCGCGACCCAGCTTTCACTTGCCGATGGCATCTCCATGACCAACCGGCTGGTGTTCGATTCCGATTTCGGGTTGACCAAGGGCGAATTGCGGCTGGAGCTGGCCCGCGATGATTACAGCCTGTCGTCATCCTATGTCCGGATGCGCGCCGACCCAAGCGAGAGCCGCACAGACCCTGTGTCAGAGCTGACATTGGACGGCAGCTATCAGGTCAACCCGAATTGGGAGGCAAGCCTCAACACCCGCTATGATTTCGTTGCTGACCGCGCCGCCTCTGCCGGGGTCAACCTTGCGTTTCGGAATGAGTGCCTGAAGCTGGATCTGGCGATCTCGCGCCGCTTTACCGAATCCACCGCCGTTGATCCGACAACCGATTTCGGCCTCTCTATCGACCTGCTAGGCTTTGGCGGCAAGGCGCTGCGCGGCCCCGCCTCTGCCTGTAGCGGTTAGGGTGTTGCCATGACCCCGCCCGGCAGAGTACCACATACTGACCAGATCAGCCCCTGATCCAAGCCGTGAGAAGAATACGATGATGCGTCCAGCCGTTCTTGCTATCGCCCTTTCAGCCCTTTTCATGGGGTCCGCCCCGGTACAGGCCCAAAACCTGTTCGCGCCGCGGCTCTATGTCAATGACAGCGCGATCACCGAATTCGAGGTCCAACAGCGCATCCAGATGCTGCGGTTGTTCAACACCTCGGGCGATCTGGAAACACAGGCAACCAAGGCGCTGGTCGAAGACCGTCTGCGCATGGCTGCCGCCAAATCGATGGGCCTCAAGGCCACCCCCGAACAGATCGCCGCCGGTATGGGCGAATTCGCCAGCCGTGTGGAAATGTCAGGAGAGCAATTCGTCGCAGCCTTGGGCCAGGCCGGCGTATCGCCCCAAACCTTCCGCGATTTCGTTGAGGCAGGCCTATTGTGGCGTGAAGTCGTGCGACAGCGCTACGCCGGAAAAATCTTCATTTCGGATGCAGAGGTGAAACAAGCGATCGCCCTCGCGGGCCAGAATACCGCCATGCGCGTCCTTATCTCTGAGCTGGTGATCCCCGCCCCGCCCGGCCAAGAGACTGCCGCGATGGCCCGCGCCGAACGTTTGCGTGACCGGATCAAATCCGAAGGTGGCTTTGCCTCGGCGGCACGCAGCAATTCCGCATCCCCCACAGCCGCACGCGGCGGGCGTCTGGACTGGATGCCGCTTGCCAACCTGCCCGCGCCTTTGGCCTCTTCCATCCTTGGCCTTGCACCGGGTGAGGTCTCTGCCCCGGTGGCAATGAACGGGGCTGTCGCGCTGTTTCAGTTGCGCGGCTTGGAAGAGATTGACGGCCTTGGTCCGAAAGCAATCGAGATTGATTACGCCCAGTACTTTCTGCCCGCCGCGGGTGGTGCCGCTGCAGCCGCCGACCTGCGCAGCAAAATCGACACCTGCGATGATCTTTACGGCATCAATAAGGGCCAGCCCGCCGAGAACCTGATCCGCGAAACCAAAACCGCCAGCGCCCTGCCCGCAAATATCGGCCGCGCGCTTGCCGATCTGGACCCGGGCGAAAGTGTGGATTTCCCCTCTGGCGCGGCCCATATGTTCTTGATGCTCTGCGCGCGCGCGCCGGTTCAGGAAACACCGCCATCCGAGGCAGAGGTGCGTGAACGCTTGCTCAACCAGCGGGCGGGCGTTCTGGCGAACAGCTATCTCGAAGAACTGCGCTTCAACGCCATTATCCGCGAACCATAAGCACATGGCACAGCCCCCCATCGCCCTGACCTGCGGTGAACCCGCAGGCATCGGGCCAGAGATTGCGGTGCTGGCGCGCGAAGCATTGGGCGATGATCTGCCGTTCTTCTGGATCGGTGATCCAAGGCATCTGCCTGCCGGCACGAAATTCCAGCTTATCGACAGGCCCCAACAGGCAATAGGCGTTGCGGCAGGCACCCTTCCCGTGCTGCCTCATCCATTTGCAAGTCCCGCCACACCCGGCACGGCGCTGCCCGAACACGCAGCCGATGTGATCGCTGTAATCGCCCGCGCCGTGGATCTGGTGCAACAAGGGCAAGCCGCCGCGATTTGCACCGCGCCGATCCACAAAAAAGCGCTAAAAGACGGCGCGGGGTTTGCCTTTCCGGGCCATACCGAATTTCTCGCCTCTCTTGGCGGGGTGGACCGCGTGGTGATGATGCTCGCCTGTCCCGACTTGCGGGTGGTGCCGGTTACCATCCACATCCCGCTGGCCCAGGTGCCAAGCGCCCTGACGGCTGACGCGCTTGAGGAAACCATCCGCATCACCCATGCCGGGCTGCAACAGGACTTCGGCCTGCCCGCCCCCCGCATCGCCGTGGCCGGGCTGAACCCCCACGCCGGCGAAGGTGGCGCGATGGGGGCTGAAGAGCTCACCCTGATCATCCCCGTGCTGGACCGCCTGCGCGCCGAGGGGATGCACATCGTAGGCCCGCTTCCTGCCGATACGATGTTCCACGCCAAGGCCCGCGCGCAATATGATGTGGCCATCTGCATGTATCACGACCAAGCGCTTATCCCGATCAAAACCATCGATTTCGCAGGCGGCGTCAACCTGACGCTGGGCCTGCCGTTCATCCGCACCTCACCCGATCATGGCACTGCGTTTGATATCGCAGGGCGCGGAATTGCCGATGCCACCAGCCTGATCGCCGCCTTGCGTATGGCGCATGACATGTCAAATACGAGGGGCAAAAATGGCCGCGATTGACGGACTTCCAACCCTTGCCCAAGTGATCCGCACCCATGATCTGGTTGCTAAAAAGCAGCTGGGCCAGAACTTTTTGCTGGACCTGAACCTGACCGCCAAAATTGCCCGTGCGGCGGGCGATCTGACGCAATGCGATGTGCTGGAGGTTGGCCCCGGACCCGGCGGCCTGACGCGCGGGTTGTTGGCCGAAGGGGCGCGCCGTGTGCTTGCCGTGGAAAAGGACGCGCGTTGCCTGCCTGCCTTGGCGGAAATCGCCGCCGCCTATCCCG
The DNA here is from genome assembly GCF_005234135.1 of Pseudorhodobacter turbinis. Classification (NCBI taxonomy): domain Bacteria; kingdom Pseudomonadati; phylum Pseudomonadota; class Alphaproteobacteria; order Rhodobacterales; family Paracoccaceae; genus Pseudorhodobacter; species Pseudorhodobacter turbinis. The sequence continues at coordinate 114,857 of NZ_CP039965.1, read as the reverse complement.
GCCAGCTAGAGGTGGTGAACGCCGATGCGCTTGCGCTGGATGTCTCGGCCTATTTGACGCCGCCAGTGCGCGTGGTGGCCAACCTGCCCTATAATATCGGAACGGAACTGCTGGTGCGCTGGCTCTCGCCCGATGAATGGCCACCGTTCTGGCAAAGCCTGACGCTGATGTTCCAAAAAGAGGTGGCGCAACGCATCGTGGCCAAGCCCGGCGACAAGGCTTATGGCCGCCTTGCCCTGCTGGCCCAATGGCGCACTGATCCGCGCATTGTACTAACCCTGCCGCCCGAGGCCTTTAGCCCCGCGCCCAAGGTCCATTCCGCCGTGGTGCATCTGACACGGCTGGAGGCGCCGCGCTATCCGGCGAATGGGGCAATGTTGTCGCGAATTACCGCAATGGCCTTCAACCAACGCCGCAAGATGCTACGCTCTAGCCTGAAGGCGATGGGCCCTGATATCGAGGCGCGGTTGGAGGCGGTTGGTATCGCCCCCACGGCCCGCGCCGAGGAAATATCACTGGAAAAATTCTGTGCCCTGTCGATGGGCTACCCTTAGCCAAATCACCCAAAGGCGAGGACGAAAAAAGCCGGACAATTTTGCCCGGCTTTTCTTTATTCAGCGGCCTCGGTGCCAGACGTTGCTGGCGGGGCCGGCGTATCCACGCTTTCAGCGCTGTCCACTTTGGGCTTGCGCGGGGCGCGTGGTTTGCGCGCAGGACGCGCAGGTTTTTCCTCGGCTGCGGGCGTTTCTGCACCACTTGCCGGGGCTTCAGCCGCAGCGGCTTCCGGCTTCAATTTTGGCCGACGTTGCGTGCGGGGACGACGCGTTTCCGGTGTTTCAACCAGACCGCCCTCATCCTCATCCGCTTTGGGATCGATAACCTCGGACGGTGCCGTTTCAACCGGACGGTGAACCTGCCTGTTGCGGCGGTCATCCCGACGGTCTTCGCGCGGGGCCTCGTCAGGCGGGGAATCATTCCGATCTTCGCGGGTATTCGGCTGTGCGCCTTCACCCCGATCAGAGTTGCGATCCCTGTTCTGGTTATCGCGGTTCTGATTATGCTGCTGGTTGTGGCTGTCTTGCTGACGCCGCGCCTCTTGCTCGGCCACAAGCTCGCGCTGCGCCTCGGCCAGCATACGTGTGTAATGCTCGGCATGCTGCAAGAAGTTCTCGGCGTTTACGCGGTCATTTGACAGCTGCGCATCACGCGACAAAATCAAGTATTTATCAATAATTTGCTGCGGCGTACCGCGGACCTTGCCATCGGGGCCGGAGCTGTCGAAGACACGGTTCGTAATATTGCCGAGGGTGCGCGGGCGGTTCGATTTCGAACGCGAGCGGGACTTGGAAGATCTCATCTTGTCCTTTGATCCAGAACGATCTGGCTTTGCTATACTCCGGCGGTCTGGAAAGACACGTCTTACCTATCGTCGGCAGCATCAGGCATTTTTGGCATTGCGTGCGGGGATGAGAGCCGGATTTCACCGGAGCAAGCCCCTGTCACACCCATTTACCTAACGATGCCGCAGCGACCTGACAAGCAAAAATTGCTGTTTTTTCGGGTTATTCTGCTAAAAAATAAGCGATTTACCGCCTATCTCACGCAAAACTTGGTTAAACCACTTCGCCAAGCTGCCCTGAGACCACACGGCCGCGCCCGTCAAGGTCCAAGAGAATCTCTACACGCTTAAAGCCAGCCGCCCTAAACAATGCCGCCACGGCGGCCCCCTGGCTGGGCCCGATCTCTACCACAAGCCTGCCGGTTGCGGTTAAATGCTTCGGTGCTGTGGCGCTGATGATGCGGTAGGGGGCCAGCCCGTCACCCCCAGGGGTCAGGGCCAGGTGCGGCTCCCATCCTTGTACCTCGGGGGACAGGGCCGCCATCTCATCGACAGCGATATAAGGCGGGTTGGAGACGATAAGATCAAAGCGCCCCTGCACAGGATCAAACCAGCTGCCCTGCGCCCAAAGGGCAGAAACACCAAGCCGCGCCTGATTTCGCGCCGCCACTGCCAGCGCGGGTGCTGAGATATCAACCCCCAAGCCACGTGCGGCGGTACGATCAGCCAGCAAGCTCAGCAAAATGCAGCCCGATCCGGTGCCAAGATCCAGCACCGAGGCAAAGGGATGCGCAAGGGCGGCAGCGATGAGGGTTTCGGTTTCGGGGCGCGGGTCAAGCACATCCGGTGTCACGATAAACGACCGGCCCCAAAATAGCCGTTGGCCTGTGATATGCGACAAAGGCTGGCGTGCAGCACGAGCCGAAATGGCAACCTCAAAACCGGCAACTTGTGCGCACGACAGCAGGGTTTGCGGCGACATCAGCGCCAGATCGGCGCGCGACACCCCCAAGACATGCGCCAGCAGCATCGCCACATCTTGCGCTGCATCGGGCACCCCTGCCGCTGTCAGCCGCTCCACGCCCGAACGGCGCGCGGCCAGAATAATCATTCCATCTCTGCCAGTTTTCGCGCCTGATCGTCCGAGATCAGCGCATCAATCACAGGATCAAGATCACCGCCCATGATCTGCCCCAGCGAATAAAGCGTCAGGTTGATGCGGTGGTCGGTCATGCGGCCTTGCGGGAAGTTATAGGTTCGTATGCGTTCCGAGCGGTCACCCGATCCCACCTGCGCCTTACGATCGGCCGAGCGTGCGGCATCGACACGGTCGCGCTCTGCCTCAAAGAGGCGTGCGCGCAGGACCTGCATGGCGGCCACGCGGTTCTGATGCTGTGATTTCATTGCCGAAACCACGATGATCCCGGTCGGAAGGTGGGTGATGCGCACCGCACTATCGGTGGTGTTGACGTGCTGCCCACCCGCCCCACTGGCGCGCATCGTATCAATCCGGATATCCGAGGCGGGGATGTCGATATCCACATCCTCGGCCTCAGGCAACACGGCCACGGTCGCGGCCGATGTATGCACCCGCCCGCCGCTTTCGGTTTCCGGCACCCGCTGAACGCGGTGCACACCGGATTCGTATTTCATCCGCGCAAAGACGCCCTCGCCCTTGATATGCACGGAAAGTTCGCGGATCCCGCCCAGATCGCTTTCCTGAAGCTCAAGGATATCGAACGTCCAGCCGCGATTCTCGGCATAGCGGCGGTACATATTCAGCAAATCACCGGCAAAAAGCGCCGCCTCGTCGCCGCCCGTACCGGGCCGGATCTCAAGGATCGCGGGGCGCGCGTCGGCGGCATCCTTGGGCAAAAGCGCCAACTGCAAGGCGGCCTCCATCTCTGCGATGGCTGTGCGCAGGCTAGGGATTTCCTCTTCGGCCAATCCGCGCATCTCGGGATCTTTGAGCATCAGCTCCGCCTCGGCCAGATCATCAAGCGCGCCTAGATAGGCGCTGATTTGCGTGACCACCGGCTTGAGGTCGCCGTATTCGCGGCTTAGTTTTGCGATTTCCGCCGGGGGCGCGCCTGCGGAGAGCTTTGCCTCGATGAACTCAAAGCGTTGGGTGATTTGGGCGAGCGTATCTATTGGGACCATTTTTCAGGGTGTGTCCTAAGGTTTTGCGCGGGTCAAGAGGGCATACGCGATCCGCTAGAGTTTCGACTGCCATTCGCGCAGCCGCGCCGCATTGACGCCCATATCCGATTTACCAAAGCGCAGCCGCCCCAGAATACGCACGCCATCCGGCCCCGCTTGCGCCGTGATGTAATCGGGAAAGCCCCAAAGCGCCGAGCGGGTGATCCATGTGATGCGCCCCTCGTCCACATTTCCGGCAAGGCGGGTCGTGTGCGGGGTGGCAATCGCGATGGCGTCAACCTGCGCAAGACTGGCATCGGGCAGGTAAAGCGTGGCACTACCGATCTGGGCCTGTACGTCATTCAGCGGCGCGGCTTGCGGCCACAGCGCGCTGCTGGCAGGATCAATATGCCAGCGCGCCACGTCTGAAGGCGCAAAACGGATATATCCAAACAGCCCAGCAAGGACCAACAGGAAAGCTGCGATTGTCATGATTGATCCCTTCATTTGCGGTGATGCGCCCAGTGGTAAAGGCAGATCAGCTCATGCGCGACATGGGCACCTGCAATCGCTGTGGCGCCCGATGTGTCATAAGCGGGTGAGACCTCAACCACATCGCCGCCGACCATATTGATACCGGCCAGATCACGCAGGCAGGCCGCCGCTTGCCATGTCTGCAAGCCGCCCCAAACCGGCGTGCCCGTACCGGGGGCGGCCGACGGATCGAGGCAGTCTATGTCAAAGGTAACATAGGTCGGGTTCTGGCCCACGATCTCTTTGGCACGCGCCACCGTATGGGCCACGCCCTTTTCATGCACCGTGCGCGCGTCGATATATTCCACCCCGAGGTAGTCGTCACAATGGGTGCGGATGCCGATTTGTACGCTGGTTTTCGGATCGATAATCCCGCTTTTCACCGCTTTGTAAAAGAAGGTGCCGTGGTCAATGCGGTCCATATCATCATCGGCCCAAAGATCGGAATGGGCATCGAAATGAATAACCGACATCGGCCCGTATTTCTCGGCATAGGCGCGCAGGATCGGCAGGGTGATAAAGTGATCACCGCCAAGGGTGATTGTGCCCACACCGGCCTTAAGGATGCCCGCGATATGCGCCGTCAGCAGCCCCGGAAAGCTGGGCGTATGGGCGTAATCAAAGGCCACATCGCCGTAGTCGACAATCGCCATATCCTCAAGCGGGGAGGTCGGCCAGCCGTAGGGCGGATCAAAGGGTTGCAGCGCGCTCGCCTCACGGATTGCGCGGGGACCAAAGCGGGTGCCGGGGCGGTGCGTGACGGCTTGGTCAAAGGGCACGCCGGTGATCGCCAGATCGACGCCCGCCAGATCCTTGGTATAGCGGCGGCGCAAGAATGATGTGGCACCGACAAAGGCGTTCTCGAAGGCCAATCCGCGCAAATCCTTACGGGTAAAAGCGCCGTCTACCTCGTTTTTCGCATCTTCCAGTGCCATGGTTTATCCTTTCATCTACCCGCGTTGGGGGCCGGTTATGCCAAAGGTTGCGCCCGCTCTACCAGACGGGCAAAGAAGCTGGCACCAATAGGGGCCGCCTGATCGTTGAAGTTATAGGCCGCATGGTGCAACCCCGCACCCTCCCCCGTGCCAAGGAACAGATAGGCACCGGGGCGCGCCTCCAGCATATAGCTGAAATCTTCGGCGGTCATCTGGCGATCGGTCTCAAAATTGACGCCTCCCGCGCCCGCGATTTCGGCGGCGACATCGATGGCGAATTGCGCCTGATCTGCGTGGTTGATGGTGGCGGGATAACCCCAGTCATAATTCACCTCGGTTTTGACACCATAGGATTGCGCATGACCTTCGATAATCGCGAGGATACGGCGCTTTATCAGGGCGCGGACCTCGGGGTTAAAACAGCGGACAGTGGCGCAGAACCAGCCGCTTTCGGGGATGATATTATTGGCCGAACCGATGTGGATTTGCGTGACAGAAATCACCGCCTCATCCAGCGCATATACATTGCGCGAAACGATGGTCTGAAGGGCCTGCACCATGTCGGTAATGGCAACCACCGAATCCACACAGACATGCGGCGTGGCGGCATGGCCACCCTTGCCCGTCACCGAAACCCTCACCGTGTCGACCGAGGCCATAAGCGCCCCCGGCGTGGTGTCGAACTGGCCAAAGGGCATGTTGGGCATGTTGTGGATGCCGTAGACTTGGGCGATGTTGAACCGGTCCATCATCCCCTCTTCGACCATCACACGGCCGCCGCCGCCGCCTTCCTCGGCCGGTTGAAATATCAGCGCAACCTTGCCCGAGAAACGCCGCGTCTCACACAGGTATTTCGCCGCCCCCAGCAGCATGGTCACATGGCCGTCATGCCCGCAAGCATGCATCTTGCCCGGACAGGTAGAGGCGTAATCCGCCCCCGTTTCCTCGGTGATCGGCAGCGCATCCATATCGGCGCGCAGGCCAATCACCGGGCCGTCGGCACTGCCGTTAATGATGGCCACGATGCCGGTGGTGGCAATGCCCTCATGCAGCTCATCCACGCCGAACTCACGCAAGCGCGCCGCGACGAACGCCGCTGTCTCATGGCACTCAAACCCCAGTTCCGGATGCTGGTGCAAATGGTGCCGCCAACCTTTCATTTCGTCGGCAGAGCCTGCAATGGCATTCAATACGGGCATGGTCTACTCCTTTGAGGGCATGATATATGCGCGACACAAGACCGCAATTTGGAAGGAACCGCAATGGCCCAACAGCGCCTGACCCGCCCGCAAAGTGACGCCCTGATCGCGGACCCGCAAGGTGGGCTGCCGCGCCTGTTGGAAATCATGGCCCGCCTGCGAGATCCCGAAACCGGCTGCCCTTGGGATATTGCGCAGGATTTCGCCTCCATCGCGCCCTATACGATCGAGGAAGCCTATGAGGTGACTGACGCGATCGAACGCAAGGCTTGGGATGAGCTGGAAGGCGAGCTGGGCGATTTGCTGCTGCAAACCGTGTATCACGCCCAGATGGGCGCGGAGGCGGGCCTGTTTTCCTTTGACAGCGTCACGGCGGGGATTTCCGACAAGATGATCGCACGCCACCCGCATGTTTTTGGCGATGCCTCACGCGATAAAACCCCCGAACAGCAAACCGCCGATTGGGAGGCGATCAAAGCGGCCGAGCGTGGCCCCGCAGGCGTTCTTGACGGGGTTGCCCTTGGCCTGCCCGCGCTGACCCGTGCGGTCAAACTACAAAATCGTGCGGCGCGGGTCGGGTTTGACTGGCCCTCGACTACCGGCGTTCTGGATAAAATTCTGGAGGAATCGCGTGAACTGGTTGAGGCGCGTGACATCATGGGCCCCGAAGAGCAGGCCGAGGAGTTTGGCGACCTGATCTTCGTCATGGCCAACCTTGCGCGCCATCTGAACATTGACCCCGAAGAGGCCCTGCGCGCCGCCAACCAGAAATTCACCCGCCGCTTTGGCCGCATCGAACAACTTCTGGCCGAGGCAGGCAAAACCCCGGCGCAAAGCGATCTGGCCGAGATGGACACCCTTTGGGACCGGGCAAAGGCCGAGGAAAGGGAATGACGCAAAACCTTGCGCAATTATTCCGATAAATAAAGTCAGGCATTGACCAGAGTAAAAGAGTCGGGTTTAAGGAGTGCAACAAATTCAGACTAAAGAGGTCAACAATGTTTCTTCGCCTGTCCACCGCCGCCCTCGCGCTTGTCAGCACCGCCCTTCCCGTGCTTGCCGATGAGGTAAACGTCTATTCCCACCGCCAGCCAGAGCTGATCCAGCCATTGGCCGACGCCTTCACCGCAGAGACAGGTATTGATGTAAACATCGCCTTCGTTGGCAAAGGTATGGCCGAACGTCTGATCGCAGAAGGCGACCGCAGCCCAGCCGATTTGGTGATGACAGTTGATATCGCCCGGCTGACCGAGATCGTCGATGCGGGCGTGACCCAGCCGGTGACCTCAGACGTGTTGAACGCCAATATCCCCGCCGCCCTGCGCGATGTGGATAACCATTGGTTCGGCGTCACCTCCCGGGCGCGGATCGTCTATGCCTCCAAGGATCGCGTCGCGGATGGCGAAGTCACCACCTATGAGGATCTGGCCTCGGACAAATGGAACGGCCGCATCTGCTCGCGTTCGGGCACCAGCGACTATAACATCGCGCTGCTGGGGGCCGTTATCGCCCACCACGGCGAAGAGGCCGCGAAAACCTGGGCCGAAGGCGTGAAGGCCAATCTTGCGCGCAAACCCGTTGGCGGTGACCGCGATCAGGTCAAGGCGATCTGGGCGGGCGAATGTGATATCTCCATCGGGAACACCTATTACATGGGTAAGATGATGGATGATGCGGAACAACAAGAATGGGCAAATTCTGTCCGGATCGTGTTCCCAACATTTGAAGGCGGCGGCACGCACCTTAATGTATCAGGTGTGGCGATGACAAAGTCCGCGCCAAACAAAGCCCAAGCCTTGCAGTTCATGGAATGGCTGACCGGCGATGACGCACAGCATATCTATGCCGAAACCAACCACGAATTCCCCGTCAAGGACGGCGTCGCCCGTTCGGAAATCGTGCAAAGCTGGGGTGACTTTACCGCCGACAGCATCAACCTGACCGATGTTGCCAAGGCCCGCCCTGCCGCCCTGCGCATCATCGAAGAAATCGACTTTGACGGCTGATCTGCGACCAAATCGCAATCGCACGACATAATGAAACCGGGGGCAGAAATGCCTCCGGTTTTTCGCATGGACAAAGCGGCGCTCCTGCGGTCTTTTGTACCAAAGAATTCTGAGAGGGTTTATGGCAGCGCGTAAAATCATCATCGACACCGATCCCGGCCAAGACGATGCCGTCGCCATCTTGCTGGCGCTGGCAAGCCCGCAAGAGCTGGAGGTGCTGGGGATCACCGCCGTTGCCGGCAATGTTCCGCTGGCACTAACCGCCAAGAACGCGCGCATCATCTGTGAGCTGGCAGGCAAGCCGGATGTCAAAGTCTTTGCCGGTTGCGATGCCCCCCTGACGCGCAAGCTGGTCACGGCCGAGCATGTCCACGGCAAAACCGGGCTGGACGGGCCACAACTGCCCGCGCCTCAAATGCCGCTGCAAGAGCAGCACGCGGTGGATTTCATCATCGATACCCTGCGGGCCGAGGATGCGGGCGCTGTGACGCTTTGCGCGCTGGGGCCGCTGACCAATATCGCCACCGCCCTACAACGCGCCCCTGATATCGCACCGAAAATCGCCGAGATTGTGCTGATGGGCGGCGCCTATTTTGAGGTGGGTAACATCACCCCCACGGCCGAGTTCAATATCTACGTCGACCCCGAGGCCGCTGCTGTCGTGTTCAAATCCGGCGCGCCTTTGACCGTGATGCCGCTGGACGTCACCCATAAGGCCCTGACAAACGCCGCGCGCGTCCAGAGCTTTCGCGACATGGGCACGGAACCGGGCCGGATGGTCGCGGAATGGACCGATTTCTTTGAACGTTTCGACAAAGAGAAATACGGATCAGAGGGCGCACCTTTGCACGACCCTTGCGTGATTGCTTGGCTGCTCCAGCCCGGGTTGTTTTCCGGTCGCAAAATCAATGTGGAAATTGAGACCGAATCCGCGCTGACACTGGGCATGACTGTGGCCGATTGGTGGGGCGTGACCGATAGGGCGGCAAACGCCCTGTTTATCGGCGACGTCGATGCAGATGGCTTTTTCGCGCTGCTGACGGAACGCATCGGCCGCCTTTGACAACGGGTGACAACGGCTCGAATTTGCCCCGCAAATGCCAGATACCAATTTTTGCCGAAATGCCCCGCGGCACTTCCCACGCAAGCCGCATCGCGATATGGTGCGCCAAGAGGGTTAACGCGCGAATGATGCAGATCACCGCGCCCCGAACAGAACCAAACAAGCGCGGCACAGAATTCGCGTGGGAATAAAGGCAGCACATGGCACGAGCAACAATCAGGGTTATTCTTTTGACGTCAGCGGCGGCCCTTGGCCTGACCGCCTGTCAGAGTGTTGGCAACCCCTTTGCCAGCAAAGATAAAAGCGCGGATGGGGTGACGTCTGCGACCTCCATCCGGTTGGTCGACCGCGACGTCGAGGCCCCGCAGGTGTTTCAGGTCAGCGATGAAGCCCTTTGGGATGGCCGTCCCTCACTGGGGGGCGTCTGGGTGGCCTCGCCCGATGCAACCGATCCAGAGCGGGTTATCCTGCGCAACCCGGGCAATGGCAAATTTGTGATCGGCGCGCTGTTTCGGCGTGAACGCAATAATCCCGGACCAAAGCTGCAAATCTCGTCGGATACAGCGACGGCTTTGGGCATTCTGGCGGGACGGCCGACCGCGATCAGCGTAACCGCCCTGCGCCGCGAGGAAGTCCCCGTCGAGACCCCCGACGCCGCCCGCCCGATTCTTGCCGCCAATGAATCGGTGCAAACCAGCACGATTGATCCGGTTGCAACCGCCAGTGCCGCCCTTGACAAGGCCGTAGCGAAACCTGCGCCGAAACCCGCAGCCTCAAGCGGTAAAAACCTTGTGCAGATCGGGATCTTTAGCGTTGAGGCAAATGCAACCCGCGCCGCCTCCACCCTGAAAAAAGCCGGTATCGCCGCCACGGTCGCCAAGGACAGCAGTCAGGGCAAGACCTTTTGGGGCGTGACCGCTGGGCCGGTGGCTGCCGACAACCGCAGCGCAACCCTTGCAAAAGTAAAATCACTTGGCTTTAGCGATGCCTATTTCGTTTCCCGTTAATGCGGCACCGGGCCTGCGCGCCCGGCTTCTAAACCGAAAGGACCCCAAGATGCTGTTCAGACGTCTTCTTTGCCTGCTTGTCGTGCTGCCATTCATTGGCCAGGCGCAGGCGTTTGAAACGCGCGCGCAGGCGGCTTGGGTCTATGATATGGCGACGCAAACCGTCTTGATGGACAAGAACGCCGACGTGCCGCTGCCGCCGGCCTCTATGTCCAAGCTGATGACGCTGAATATGCTCTTTGAGGCGCTGCGCGATGGCCGCGTCACGATGGAGACCGAATTTTCGGTCTCGGCCCGTGCGCAGGCGATGGGCGGATCGACCATGTTCCTTAACCAGCGCGACCGGCCCACAACCCGCGACCTGATCAAGGGAATCATCATCAATTCGGGCAATGACGCCTGCGTGGTTGTGGCCGAGGGGCTTTCGGGCACCGAAGAGGCGTTTTCCCATCAGATGACCGAACGCGCCAAGGCGTTAGGGATGACCAACTCCACCTTTGCCAATGCCTCGGGCTGGCCTGATCCGGCGCAACGCATGTCGATGCGCGATCTTGGAATTCTTGCCAAACGGTTGATCGAGGAGTTCCCCGAACTCTATGCCACCTTTGCGGAAACCGAGTTCAACTATGCCGATCGCGCGCCCGCAAACCGTCATAACCGCAACCCGCTGCTGAAACTTGGCGGCGGCGCCGACGGGCTGAAGACCGGCCACACGTCTGAGGCAGGCTACGGGCTGGTCGGCTCCGCCAAGCAAGGCGACCGTCGGGTAATTTTCGTCATCACGGGCATGACCTCGGAAGAGGCCCGTGCCGAAGAAGCCGACCGTATGATGAACTGGGCCTTTCGCCAATTTGTGATGAAAACCGTGATCAAAGCGGGGCATCGCGTGGCATCGGCTGATGTCTGGCTGGGTGACGCGGCCGAGGTCGGGCTGGTGGCAGCCGAAGATGTGACCATGCTGGTTCCCGCCCTTGTGCAAGACGGTGTGAAGGCCGAGATCAGCTATACAGGCCCGCTCAAGGCGCCTTTGGCAGCTGGGACAGAGGTTGGCACCTTGACCATCTCCGTCCCCGATCTGCCGCAGCGTGAGATCCCGCTTCTGGCCGAAAACAGCGTGGCGGCGGCGGGTTTCTTGCAGCGCTTGGAAAAGGCGGCGCTCGTCTTGCAAAAGCGGTTTTTGACTGACGCAGAGCCCGCGACCTGAAATGACACGCGACCAAGGGCTTTTCATCAGCTTTGAAGGCATCGACGGCTCTGGCAAAAGCACGCAGGCGCGGCTTTTGGCCGATGCGTTGCGCGCGTTGGGCCATAAGGTTTTGCTGACACGCGAACCCGGCGGCAGCACCGGCGCTGAGGAAATCCGTCGATTGGTGCTTGAGGGCGAGGCCGACCGCTGGTCGCCGGAAACTGAGATCCTACTGTTCACCGCCGCACGTCGTGATCATCTGGAAAAGACCATTCGCCCGGCCCTTGCCCGTGGTGAGATCGTCATCACCGACCGTTTCGCCGATAGCACCCGCATGTATCAGGGCATCCGCCGCGGTGATGGCGCCGATCTGCGCGCGATGGTCGATGATCTGCACGCCCGCATGATCGGGGTGGAGCCGGACCTCACCCTTCTGATCGACATCGACGCCGCCACCGGTCATTCCCGCGCCGTATCGCGCGCCGGGGCCGAGCAACGCTTTGAGGATATGGGCCCCGCCCTTCAGGCCCGTATGCGCGAGGGGTTTCTTGCCCTCGCACAGGCAGAACCCCGCTTTGCCGTGATCGACGGGGCGCGCGCGCCCGCTCAGGTCGCCGCCGATGTTCTGGCCACAGCGCAGGCCGCCCTATGAGCCGCGCCCCCAAAACCGCCCTTGAGGACCGCCCCGAACCCGACCGCGTCAAAGATGCCCCCCATCCGCGCGAGACATTGGCCCTGATCGGCCACCACGCCGCCGAGGCCGCATTTCTGGATGCGTTCAACAGCGGCAAGCTGCATCATGGCTGGATGATCACCGGCCCCTTAGGGCTTGGCAAGGCCACGCTGGCGTGGAAAATCGCACGCTTCCTGCTGGCCACGCCCGAGGATGACGGCGGCATGTTCGCAGCCCCGCCGCCTGACAGCCTCGATATTCCGGCCGATCACCCCGTTGCGCACCGGCTGCTGGCACTCTCGGAACCGCGGCTTTATCTGCTGCGGCGGGCTTGGGATGACAAGACGCGCAAGCTGAAATCCATGATTACTGTGGAGGAGGTGCGCAAACTCAAATCCTATTTCATGCTGTCTGCGGCTGATGGGGGCCGCCGTGTGGCGATCATCGATGCGGTAGATGAGATGAACGTGGCCGCCGCAAACGCCCTGCTCAAGCTGCTGGAAGAGCCGCCGCCGAATGTCACCTTGCTGCTGGTCAGCCACCAGCCTTCGCGCCTGCTTCCGACCATCCGTTCGCGCTGCCGAGAGCTGCGCCTTACACCGCTGAACGCTGAGGATATGGCAACCGCGCTGGCCGCCACCGGCGATGCCCCCGCCAATCCTGTGCCTTTGGCAGAGCTGTCGGGCGGATCGGTGGGTGAGGCGATCCGTATCCTCAACCTTGGCGGTTTGAAGATTTATGCGGGGCTGATCTCCCTTTTCGCCACCCTGCCCCGCTTGGACCGCACCCGTGCCGCAACTCTGGCCGAAATGGGGGCGGGGCGCGGGAATGAGGAAAAATTTGATCTTATCTTGATGCTGATCGATCTTTTCCTGGCCCGTCTTGCCCGCGCAGGCACCCTTGGCCATTGCCCGCCCGAGGCCACGAATGGCGAGGCGGAGCTGATCGCACGGCTTTCCCCCAATGCAAATGCGGCCCGCCAATGGGCCGATCTTGCGCAAGGTCTTGCCACCCGCGCGCGTCGCGGGCGGGCCGTCAACCTTGACCCTGCCGCGCTTCTCATGGATATGGTTCTACAGATTGATAAGACGGCGGGAAATCTCGCCCAGAGGTAAGCCATGACCCTTCCGCAGATCGTAGACAGCCATTGTCATCTGGACTTCCCTGATTTCGAAGGTGAGCTGCCCGAGATTATCGCCCGCGCCCATGCCGCAGGTGTGGCGCGCATGGTGACCATCTGCACCAAGCTGAAGAATGAGCCCGCCGTGCGCGCCATCGCCGAGGCAAACCCTTCGGTCTATTACGCCGCTGGCACCCACCCGATGAGTGTGGCAAGCGAACCGATGACAACCGTGGACGAGTTGATCGCCCTCGCCCAGCATCCGAAATTTGTCGGCATCGGTGAAAGCGGCCTTGACTACCATTACACGGCTGAATCGGCGGAAATCCAACGCGAAAGCCTGCGCATCCACATCACAGCCGCCCGTGAAACCAAGCTGCCGCTGATCATCCACGCCCGCGCCGCCGATGAAGACATGGCCCAGATCCTGACGGATGAGCACCGCAAGGGCGCTTTTTCTTGCGTCATGCATTGCTTTTCCTCCAGCGCGGAACTGGCCAAGGCCAGCCTTGACCTTGGGTTCTATTTGTCGATGTCGGGCATCGCTGCCTTTCCCAAATCCAAAGACCTGCGTGATATTTTCGCCGCCGCCCCGCTGGACCGGATCTTGCTGGAAACCGACAGCCCATATTTGGCACCGCCCCCCCACCGGGGCCGGCGCAATGAGCCAAGCTATACCGCCCATACCGCAAAGGTCGGGGCCGAGGCCTTTGGCCTTTCGCTGCCAGACTTCGCCGCCGCCACGACCGAGAATTTCAACCGTCTGTTCTGGAAAGCCAAATGACCGACACGCTGCGCTATACCATTTTGGGGTGCGGGTCATCTGGCGGGGTGCCGCGTATTGGCGGGCATTGGGGTGCCTGTGACCCGACGAACCCGAAAAACCGCCGCCGCCGATGTTCGCTGCTGGTGGAACGGGTAACAGATGTCGGGACCACGCGCGTGCTGATCGACACCTCACCCGACATGCGCGAACAGCTTCTGGCGGCCAATGTCGCAACGCTGGACGGTGTGATCTTTACCCATGCCCATGCCGATCATGTGCATGGCATCGACGACCTGCGCCAGATTGTGTTCAACATGCACGGGCGCTTGCCGGTCTGGGCCGATCCGCCCACCCAAACTGCCCTGTTTGACCGCTTTGGCTATGCTTTTGTGCAACCGCCCGGCTCCTCTTATCCGCCGATTTTGGATATGAACCTGATTGACGGGCCGGTTACCGTATCAGGCGCAGGCGGAGATATTGTCTTACAGCCCTTCCTTGCCCATCACGGCGCTATGGATGCGCTTGGTTTTCGTATCGGCAACCTCGCCTATCTGCCCGACGCGGTCGAGATCCCCGAGGCGGAATGGCCGCTGCTGCAAGGGCTGGATGTCTGGGTCGTGGATGCGCTGCGTCGCAAGCCCCACCCGACCCATGCCCACCTTGATATGACCTTGGGCTGGATCGAACGCGCCGCCCCAACCCGCGCGGTGCTGACCAACATGCATATCGATCTTGATTACGCGACCTTGCTGGCGGAAACTCCGGACCATATCACCCCCGCCTATGATGGCATGGTGATAGAGCTGATTACGCCGACAGGCCGCGCGCAATGAATGCCCTTCTTGATGTCATCCTGCCTGTTTTCCTGATCATCGGCGCCGGTTATCTGGCTGCATGGCGCGGTATTGTGGATGAGGCCGCCGTCGACGGGCTGATGAAATTCGCGCAGAACTTTGCCGTGCCCTGCCTTTTGTTTCGCTCCATCAGTCGGCTTGATCTGGCACAAAGCTTTGATCCCGGCCTTTTGGCCAGCTTTTACATCGGGGCGCTTGGCGCGGGGGCAATCGCCTATTTCGCGGCGCGGATCTTTTTTGACCGCAGCCCGCCCGAGGCCGTTGCCATTGCCTTTGTCGCCAGCTTTTCCAACTCGCTGCTGCTGGGGCTACCCATAACGGAACGCGCCTATGGTGCCGATGCGCTGACCTCTAACTATGCGATCATCGCGGTCCATTCGCCGATCCTGTACTCTTTGGGCATCACCTTTATGGAAATCGCGCGCAGTCACGGCGTCAGCAAGGCCGCGTTGTCCCAACGGGTCGTGAACTCTATCCTGCACCAGCCTTTGGTGATCGGTATTCTGGCCGGATTTATCGTCAATATCAGCGGGCTGCCTTTGCCGAATGTGGTCAATTCTGCGGTGGATATGATGGTGCGCGCGGCAATCCCCGCGGCGCTTTTCGGGCTTGGCGGGATATTGCTGCGCTATCGTCCCGAGGGGGATATGAAAACCATCACCATGCTGTGCGGCCTGACGCTATTCGTGCATCCCATCATCACCTACGGGTTGGGCCGCTTCGTCTTTGGCCTCAGTGTTGAGCAGCTGCGCTCTGCCGTGGTGACGGCCGCGATGGCACCGGGGGTCAATGCCTTCCTCTTTGCCAATATGTACGGGGTGGCCAAGCGGGTCGCGGCCTCCACCGTGTTGATTGCAACGGCCGTATTGATTATTACGGCTTGGGGCTGGCTGCATATATTGCCGTAAAGTCACGCAGGCGTCACACCGCGCATCCGTTCGGACCGGCGGCGCAGCAGTTCCACCACAGCCAACAGGCAGACCGAGAAGATCACGAGGATCGTCGCCACCGCCAAAATGGACGGGCTGATCTGTTCGCGGATACCGTTCCACATCTGGCGCGGGATGGTTTGCTGTTCGTGGCTGCCGATGAACAAGACCACGACCACCTCATCAAAAGAGGTCACAAAGGCAAAGAGCGCGCCCGAAACAACCCCCGGCGTAATCAGCGGCAGTTGCACCTTAAAAAACGTCGTCACCGGTCCCGCACCCATGTTTTGCGCGGCGCGAATAAGCGAGCGGTCAAACCCCATCATCGTCGCCGTTACCGTTATGATCACAAAGGGAATACCCAGCGTGGCATGGGCCATGACCAACCCGAAATAGGTGCCCGACAGCCCGATGTCGGAATAAAAGAAAAACAGCCCCGTCGCGGTGATAATAATCGGCACGATCATCGGCGAGATCAGAATCGCCATGATCAGCTTGCGATAAGGCATCTCGGGGCGCGACAGGCCCATCGCGGCGATGGTCCCCAAAACCGTGGCCACAATCGTTGAAAAGAACCCCACAAGGATAGAGTTCTTGGCCGCTTGCACCCATCGGGCATTGGCCCAGACATCGGCCCACCAGCTGCTATCACGGACAGCGTCCGGCACCGCCATCCCGAAGGTCAGCAGGTTGTCATACCAACGCATCGAATAGCCGTCTGGATCAAGCCGCAGCATTTCCGGCGTAAAGGTGAAATAGGGCTCAACGTTGAACGATAGCGGCATGATGATCAGGATGGGCGCGATCAAAAAGATGAAGATCAGCGCGCAGATCACCCGATAGGTGTAATACCAGATGCGCTCAAGACGGTCTGCATATACAGGAAGTGCCATATCTCGATTACCCTAACTTCATGTTATCAATGCCGATAATCCGGTCATAAGCCCAATAGAGGATCAAGACCGCCGCCAGCAGCATCGATGCCAGCGCGGCCGCCAGTGACCAGTTCAGCGATTTTTGCATGTGGAATGCGATCTGGTTGGAAATCAGCGTCCCATCCGCACCGCCGACAAGGGCCGGTGTGATGTAATAGCCAACCGCCAGAATGAAGCACAAAATCCCGCCGGCGCCGATGCCAGACACGGTTTGCGGCAAATAAATGCGGCGGAAGGTGGTCCAGCTGGTCGCCCCCAGACTGCGCGCCGCACGGGCATAGCTTGGCGGGATCGTCTTCATCACCGAGTACAGCGGCAGGATCATGAACGGCAGCAAGATATGCGTCATCGCGATGATCGTGCCAAGCTGGTTATACATCATCTCCAACCGGCCGTCTTCGGATACGATGCCAAGGCTGACCAAGACATCATTGATCACGCCCTGCCCTTGCAGCAGTACCATCCAGCTGGTCGTGCGCACCAAAAGCGAGGTCCAGAACGGCAAAAGCACCAAGATCATCAACAGGCTTGCATGGCGCAGCGGCAAAACCGCCAGCAAATGCGCCACCGGAAAGCCAAGCAGCAGACACAGGCCGGTAATCACCACCGAAAGCACAAAAGTCCGGATGAACAGCTTGACGTAAATCTGGCTATTCTCGGGGGCCGGTTCAAATTTGCCGCTATCACCGATCTGGCGATCAAGGGCGGCTTGATAAAAATTCAACGTCGCCGCAGCCGAGGCAGACCGCATAGCCGCCCAGATATCGGGGCGGCCCCATTTTTCATTGGCCGCCAAAAGCGCTCCTTTATAAGGTGGCTCCAGCTTGTCAGCCCGGCGTGCGGTCGAGGTGAAAAGCGAACGTGTGCCCGGAATTTCATAGTTGACTCGCGTGCCGATACTGCCTGCCGTCCGCGATTTGGCTGCCGTTTTCAGGTCGGCGGCAAGGGCCGCATAGGCCGCCTCATCAGGTGCGGTATCGCCATTGGCATCAAACCATGCCCCAAGTTCCACCATATTGGCGGAAAACTTATCATCCGTGAAGGATCGCGACAGCATTTGCCCGATCGGCACCGCGAATGTCAGCAAGACAAAGATCAGCAGCGGCACCACCAGAAAGAAAGCACGAATACGGGCGCGGCGCGAGGCACGGGTAAGCGCGGCCTTCAACGGTTGTCCGTCTACAGTGCGCAGCACGTCTGTCTCGGCGGTTATATCGGGGTTTGCCATGGCGGTTTTGTCCCTGTCGGTTAAGTCGGTATCAGCCCTCTGTCGGGGCTTTGTCTAGTTCAGCAGTCAAGCGTTGAAACCCTTACTCAACTGCGCATCGCGGGTAGTCTTGACCGGAAAAAAACAAGAATTCCCTGTCTTATCATATATGCGTTTTTGCCGTAGCGTGGCCCCGTTGCAAAAGCATCGGGGCCGCACCGGTTCATCCGTAGATGGCCGGACCTAAGCCCGGCCAGAAAGGATTACTGCAAGAGCCAAGCGTTGAAACGTTCGTTCAACTCGGCATCACGGTCCGCCCAGAATTCAAGGTTAGAGAACAAGGCGTTACCCATGTTTTCGGGGCTTGTGGGCAGGTTCGGACCCATCTCGGTTTTGCCATCCTGATACATGCCAACCAAAGGTGCCGAGGATTTACGTGGCGGGCCATAGCTGATCCATTCAGCCGCTTTTGCCAGCGGCTCGGTGCTGGTGGAATAGGCGATAAAGTCCAAGGCCGTTTCCAGATTTGGCGCACCTTTTGGCACAACCCAGCCTTCAACGTCATAAACCTGACCATCCCAGATGATCTCAAACTCGCGCCCTTCGGACACATTCGCGTTGAAGATCCGGCCATTATAGGCCACGGTCATCGCCACTTCGCCATCCGCCAAAAGCTGCGGAGGCTGCGCGCCTGCTTCCCACCAGATCATCTCTGATTTGATATCGTCCAGCTTGGCAAAGGCGCGGTCCACGCCTTCGGAAGTTTCCAGCATGCTATAGATGTCAGCGGTGGCAACACCGTCGCCGATCAAAGCCATTTCAAGCAAAACCTTGGCGTTTTTGCGCGCACCACGTTTGCCCGGGAAGGCTTCAAGGTCAAAGAAATCCGCCATGGTTGCGGGCGCTTCCTTGCCGTCATAGCGCGCGCCGTCATAGGCGATAACGGTCGCATAAACATCCGTCGGCACAAAACAATCGGTCACGGTATCGGGCAGGAAGTCATCCATTGCCGGCGTCCCGTCAGGTGCGGGCGTCAGGATCGCAGGGTCGATCAGCTCCAGCAGGCCCTCGTCACAAAAACGCACAGCATCGGCAAATTCAACCGACGCGATGTCAAAGCTGACATTGCCCGCCTCAACCTGCGCCTTGATCGGGGTGGCCGGATTGTCCGCATCAATAGAGACCACCTTGGCGCCGGTTTTTTCAGCATATGGCTTGTGATAGGCCTCAACCTGGCTAACGGTATAGGAACCGCCCCAGCCCATGATGTTCACTTCCTGCGCTACAGCCGGAAGCGAAAGGCCCCCGATGGCTGTGGATAAAATCAATAGCTTTTTCATTAAAACACTCCCCTTCAGATTACACATATCATTTTTTGCATGTGGGGGTATCTTTCCCCCATCACGATTACTTAGCAAGCAGATTAAGGCACCAAGGCGCGGGCATCGGCAGGTGCCCAGCCAATCTTGATTTTCTCACCCGGGCGCAGCATCGTTTGCCCTTGGGTGTTGCGGGATTTAATGACGAAATCATCATGGCCCGCCACGCGCAAACGGGTGCGGAACAGATCCCCCATATAGATAAATTCCAGCACCTCGGCATCGATCATATGCGCATCTGCAGGCATCATATCAGCTTTAAATTCCACCCGTTCAGGCCGGATGGAGACAAGCGTCTTGGCCCCTTTTTCCGCGATATTCACCGGCGTCGCCGCAATTAATTCACCAGAGGCAAGGCGCACCTTGGCCTTATTCCCCGAGATACTCTCAATCACCCCGTCGAGCTTGTTATTCTCACCGATAAACTGCGCGACAAAGGCGTTGTCGGGACGCTCATAAAGCTCATCCGGGGGGGCGAGTTGCTGGATGCGGCCATCGTTAAACACGGCGACACGGTCCGACATGGTCAATGCCTCACCCTGATCGTGGGTCACATAGACAACGGTGATCCCGAGGCTTTCGTGCAGGTGCTTGATTTCAAACTGCATATGTTCGCGCAGCTGTTTGTCCAAGGCGCCCAAGGGCTCGTCCATCAAGACAAGGCTGGGATCAAAGACCAAGGCCCGTGCCAAGGCGATCCGCTGCTGCTGGCCGCCCGAAAGCTGTGCGGGACGGCGGTTGATGAAGTCAAACATCTGCACCATATCCAGCGCACGCTTGATCTTGGCCTCACGCTCGGACTTGCCCATGCCGCGCACTTCCAAGGGAAAGGAGAGGTTCTCACCAACCGTCATATGCGGGAACAAAGCGTAGTTCTGGAAAACCATACCGATGCCACGCTTATGCGGCGGGACCGAGTTGATCGGCTTGCCATCAAGTAAGATATCGCCATGGGTCGCGGTTTCAAACCCTGCCAGCATCATCAGACAGGTGGTTTTGCCCGACCCTGATGGCCCCAACATCGTCAAAAACTCGCCCTTCGCGATGGACAGGTTCAGATCTTTGACAACCAGCGTTTCACCATCATAGCTTTTCTGTACGTGATCGAATACGACGAAGCCGTCGTTCTGGGGTTCTGTGACCACCCTTTTCTCCCTGACGTTTCGGCAGGTAACCTGCACTTTGCTTTGAATAGACTAAAGCGAATAGTCTGACGTTATGCAACAGATTGCAGATGCCCACCCAAAAATTGCAGCATATAGAGGCGAATTGATGGAAAAACAGGCGCTGCACAGGAAAAGCGCCTGAAAATAGCGTCTAAACCAGCTGAATATGCGCGCAGTAAACGCACAATCCGACATCGCATTAGCTTTCAGAGCAGGCAACGCCCGCTGCAGTCACGTCCCGCAAAAGGTGCGGTAGGTGCCAAAACCTTCAGGGGCGGGCTGTGCGAATCTGTTCAGGCCCTCGCGTGCGGTGAACGGCGCTGCCAACACATTGTGCAAGACCTCAAACGGTTGCATGTCGCCATTTGCCGCGGCGGTTAATGCCGCCTCAACCAGATGGTTGCGTGGAATATAGATCGGGTTCACGGCATCAAGGGCGGCGGCCCGCCCTGCGTCCTCCCCCTCGGCCGCAAGGCGTGCTTGCCACTGCGTCTGCCAATCCAGCGCCACTTGGGGATCTGTGAATTGGGCGGCCAAGGCACGCTCCTCTCCGCGCAGCACAGAGGAAAGCGCGCGGAAGCTGTTGGTGAAATCGGCACCCTGCCCCTCCATCGCCGCCAAGAACGTCGTGGCCAAGGCAGCGTCGCCTTCTTGCGGCACCTTTAGGCCAAGCTTGGCGCGCATAACCTTCAGCCAAGCCGCCTCATGCTGTGCGATAAAGCCGTCAATCTCACCGGTCGCAAGGCGGATGGCCTCTTCCTCATCCTCGGCCAGCAAGGGTAAAAGCGTTTCGGCCAGCCGCGCAAGGTTCCAACGTGCAACCGCGGGCTGGTTGCCATAGGCATAGCGCCCCTGCCTGTCGATCGAAGAAAACACCGTCGCTGGGTCATATTGATCCATGAAGGCAC
The DNA here is from genome assembly GCF_005234135.1 of Pseudorhodobacter turbinis. Classification (NCBI taxonomy): domain Bacteria; kingdom Pseudomonadati; phylum Pseudomonadota; class Alphaproteobacteria; order Rhodobacterales; family Paracoccaceae; genus Pseudorhodobacter; species Pseudorhodobacter turbinis. Next base: position 93,512 of record NZ_CP039965.1, on the reverse strand, counting down.
AAGGTCCGTAGTCGATGGTTTCGCCGGAAATCGTGGTGTTATCGGTATTCATCACCCCGTGGATAAAACCGACCCCCATCCATTGCGCCACCAGATCCGCCTGCCGTTTGATCACATTGCGCAAGAACAGCAGCGCGGCATCAGGCTTGCCTGCCAGATCGGGATCATGGCGGGCGATGCAATAGGCCAGCAGTTGGCGGGTCCGCGCCACCTCGCCTCGGGCGGCAAAGAACTGAAAGCTGCCGACGCGCAGATGGCTGTCTGCGACACGGGCCAGCACCGCACCGGGCTGCGGCCCGCCCTCGCGCATCACGCTTTGCCCCGTGGCGGTTGCGGCCAAGGCGCGGGTTGTGGGAATACCCAGCGCGTGCATCGCCTCGCCCATCAAATACTCTCGCAGCACCGGCCCAAGCACCGCCTTGCCATCGCCACCACGCGAAAACGGTGTCCGGCCAGAGCCTTTGAGGTGGATATCACGCCGCCGCCCTTGCTTGTCGATCACCTCGCCCAGCAAAAGCGCGCGCCCGTCCCCCAGCTGCGGCGAGAAGCCACCGAACTGATGCCCCGCATAGGCCATCGCCAAAGGATGCGCCCCCGCAGGTGCAACCGCCCCCGAAAGGATCTGCGCGCCCGCATCGCCCGTCAACGCCGCGGCGTCCAAACCAAGGCCTTCGGCCAGCGCAAGATTAAGGCAGATCACCTCGGGCGACGGGGCCGCTGTGCCTTGCCAATCGACATAAAACCCCTCGAGGTCGCGAGCATAGCTGTTGTCAAAGGCAAAGCCGAAATCGGGTTGGGCGGTCATGGCGTTGCCTCCTGTTGATCAGTCGCGGGCGCGTTCGGGCAGCACCCAATCGGGGCGCACAAAATGGCAGGTGTAACCGTCGGGGCGGCGCTCCAGATAATCCTGATGCTCTGGCTCTGCCTCCCAGAAATCACCCACGGGTTCCAGTTCCGTCACCACCTTGCCGGGCCACAGGCCAGAGGCATCGACATCGGCAATCACATCCTCTGCCACGGATTTTTGCGCCTCATCCGTGTAATATATCGCGGAACGGTACGACAGGCCCATGTCGTTGCCCTGCCGGTTTGGCGTGGTCGGGTCATGGATCTGAAAGAAAAACGCCAAAAGCGCACGAAAGCTGGTTTTCGAGGGATCGAAAATAATCTCGATACCCTCGGCATGGGTGCCGTGGTTGCGGTAGGTGGCATTGGCCACATCCCCGCCAGTATAACCGACACGGGTCGCGATTACACCGGGAAGCTTGCGGATCAGATCCTCCATCCCCCAAAAGCATCCCCCCGCCAAAACGGCACGTTCCTGCGTCATGTCTCGATCCTTTTCATGTCATAGGGCGCCCTGCCAGAGGGTACCCCGTTAAGGTTTGGATATGGGCATCGAGGGCTGCGTTTCAAGCCTTGGTGATTCCGGTATGGTGGCGCCTGCGCAAAGAGGCGGGCCGCCCCGAGAGCGAAAGCTGCGCATCATTACGCGGCCGCTGTGACACCAGCTTGCCCTTGGAAACCACCGCCAAACGATCCGGCCGCAGGCGCAACGCCTCAATGGGACCGGCGGCATCCAGCACCACCAGCGAGGCCTGCGCCCCGACCCGCAACCCGTAATCGGGCAGGTTCATGATGGCAGCATTTTGCGTTGTGACCATCTCAAAACAACGGGCCATTTCGGCCGGTGAGGTCATCTGCGCCACATGCAGCCCCATAAAGGCCACGTCCAGCATATCCGCCGTCCCAAGGCTGTACCACGGGTCCAGCACGCAATCCTGCCCCCAACCCACGGTGATACCATGCGCCTGCATTTCGCGCACACGGGTTAACCCACGCCGTTTTGGAAACGTATCATGCCGCCCCTGAATGGTGATATTAATCAACGGGTTGGATATTGCCGTCAGCCCCGATTCCGCAATCAGCGGCAGCAGTTTCGACACATAGTAATTGTCCATCGAATGCATTGAGGTCAGATGGCTCGCCGTCGCCCGCCCACCAAGACCAAGGCGCGTCACCTCATGGGCCAGCGTTTCCACGTGGCGCGACATGGGATCATCGCTTTCATCGCAATGGAAATCCAACATCAAGCCGCGATCCGCCGCCAGCTCCGCCAATTCAGTTACCGAGGCCGCGCCTTGGGCCATCGTGCGCTCAAAATGCGGGATGCCGCCGACAACCTCGACCCCCATATCCAGCGCGCGCAACAGGTTTTCACGGCCGGTTTTGGTGCGGTAGAACCCGTCTTGTGGAAATGCCACCAGTTGCAGATCCAGATAGGGTGCGACGATGCGCTTGACCTCCAGCATCGCCTCGACGCCACGCATATGGTCAGGGGTGGTATCGACATGGCTGCGGATCGCCAACAGCCCCATCGACACCGCCCAGTCACAATAATCCAGCGCGCGGGCAATCATCTCATCCACAGTCGCAATCTCGCGCAGCTCGCCCCAAAGGTTGATCCCCTCCAACAGCGTACCCGAGGTATTGAGTCGCGGCATGCCATAAGACAGCGTCGCATCCAGATGAAAATGCGGATCGACAAAGGGCGGGCTGACCAGATCGCCGGTCGCATCAATGGTCTGCGCGGCATTCTCGGGCAACTGCCCCATGGCGGTGATACGGTCGCCGACAATTCCAATATCGGCACGGGTGCCATCGGGCAACGTACCGCCCTTGACCAAAAGATCGAACATCAACGTTCCCCTTTGTTGAACGGTTGCATAAGTGCTGCCGGAACCTGCGCCCGACGCGACATCAAAATCAATGCCAGAATGGACAATATATACGGCGCCATCAGGAACATCTGATAGGGTACCGCCTGTCCAATCGGCGTTTGTTGTAAGCGGATTTGCAAGGCGTCAAACCCGGCAAAAAGCAACGCCCCCAACAGCGCCTTTCCCGGTCGCCACGCGCCAAAGACCACCAGCGCGATACAGATCCAACCGCGCCCGTTGACCATCTCGAAAAAGAAGCTGGAGAATGCCGAAAGCGTCAAAAACGCACCGCCCACCGCCATCAGGCCGGAACCCACAATCACCGCCCCCATCCGCAGCCCCGTCACCGAAAGCCCCTGTGCGGCAACCGCGCCGGGGCTTTCGCCCGCGGCTCGAATGGCAAGGCCCAAAGGGGTCCGGTACAACGTGATCGCCGTGATCGCCACCACCGCAAAGGCGGCATAGGTCAGCGCTGTCTGCGCGAATAGCGCAGGGCCGATCAGCGGGATATCAACGAGATAGGGGATCTCCAAAGGTTGGAACGGGGTGATCTTGGGCGGGCTTGTCACCTCGGGCAGGATCAGCCTGTAGGCGAAATAGCTGGTCGAAGTCGCAAGCAACGTCACCCCCAGCCCCACCACATGCTGGCTTAGCCCAAAAGGCACCGTAAGCGTGGCATGCAAAAGCCCAAAAAGCATCCCCGCCAGCATCGCCACCGCAACTCCGCCCCAAAGCCCCATGCCCAAATAAACCGCCATCCAGCCGGAAAACGCCCCGATGACCATGATCCCCTCAATCCCGAGGTTCAAAATACCCGCACGTTCGCAAATCAACTCTCCCATCGTGGCAAAGATCAGCGGCGAGGCGATGCGCACAGCCGCGGCCCAAAAGCTGGCGGTCAGCAGGATATCGAAAAGCATGCTCATCCCCGCACCACCCTGAATTTGGTCAAACCGATTGCCAGAACCATCAACAGCAACCCCGTGGCCAGCATCAAATCGGCGATATAGGTCGGCACACCGGCGGCGCGGCTCATGCTGTCGGCACCGACAAAAATACCGGCGACAAAGATCGCGGTAATCACAACCCCCAACGGATGCAGCAGCGCCAGCATCGCGACGATAATCCCAGTATAGCCAAAGCCCGGCGACAAATCCTGGCTCAGATGCCCCTTCAGCCCTGCCACCTCGGAAAATCCGGCAAGGGCGGCCAAACCACCCGACAAAAGCGCGGTTTTTACCAGAACGCCGTTGACCGGAATGCCTGCAAAACGTGCGGCCTGCGGGTTCAAGCCCACGGCGCGCATCTCATATCCCAAGGTGGTGCGGGCCTGCACAAACCACACCAGCCCCGCCGCGATCAACGCCACGCCAAAGCCCCAATGCAGCCGCAACCCCTCGACAATGCGAGGCAAGCGCAAAGCACGGTCCAAAGGCGCCGATTTTGGCCAACCCATCCCCATCGGATCCTTCATCGGACCCTCCAAAAGATAAGACACCAACAGCAGCATGATGAAGTTGAACAGCAGGGTCGTCACCACCTCATCCACACCAAAGCGGGTTTTCAAAATCACCGGCCCCAGCAAGACCACCGCCCCCGCCACCATCGCGCCCAAAGCGACAATCGGCAGTGCCGCGCCGCCCATCCCCGAAAGCACCGAAGTGCCCAGAACCACCGTGACAATTGCACCCGCATAAAGCTGTGCCTCAGCCCCGATATTCCAGAGCTTGGCCCGAAAGGCGACGGCGATGGCAAGGCCGGTAAAGATCAGCGGGGTGGCACGGTTCAGGGTTTCCAACAGTGCGAATTTGGAACCCGCAGCCCCCTTGAGCACCAGCCCCAAGGTCAGCAACGGATTGGCCCCCGCAATGGCGGCCAGCAGGCTTGCGATCACCACAGTGACCACAAGGGCAATGGCCGGAAAACCAAGACGGCGCGCGAGGCTGGGATTGGCAATAGGTTCAAGCCGCACGGTCAAACCCCTGTCCGGCCATCCATAGCCCAAGCTCGGCGGCGGTTTTTTCTCCGCGCAGGAATTCGGGGGAAAATTGCCCTTCAGAGATTACATGAATTACATCCGATAAGGCCATGATTTCATCTAAGTCTTCTGATATCAACAAGACCGCCGCCCCCGCATTTCTGGCCGCCAGAAGTTGGCTGTGTACATAGGAAATCGCACCGATATCAAGCCCGCGCACAGGCTGGTTCGCAAGGATGATGCGCGGCGCAGCATCCAGCACACGCCCCAAAATCAGCTTTTGCATATTGCCCCCCGACAATTGCCGGATGGGCCCATGCGGGCCGGGACAGCGTACGTCATATTCGTCGATCAGATGGCGGGTGTGTTCTTCGGCCGCACCCCAGTTCATCAGACCCCATTTGCTGTAGGGGGCTTGATTGTAGGTTTCCAGAATGGCGTTTTCGGTCAGCGAGAAATCCGCGATGGTGCCGGTTTTATGCCGATCCTCGGGGATGCGCGCGATCCCCGCCGCGATGGCCGCACGCGGCGACCAGCGCATTCCACCCGCCCCGTCCAAGCTGCCCGATTGCGGGGTGATCAAGCCGGAAATCAAATCCGACAGGGCCGCTTGACCGTTGCCGGAAACCCCCGCCAACCCCGTAATCTGCCCCGCACGCAGCGCAAGATTTATGCTGTTCAGCCCCGGCGCGGCGCCGATGGTGGGGGTAAAAACCTCTCGCAAAGTCAAAAGCGCCGGACCTGGGGTGACGGGGGTTACGGCGGGGGGTGTTACCTCTGCGCCAACCATCATCGCGGCAAGGGCATGACGATCAGTTCCGGCCGTTTCAACCTCGCCCACAAGCTTGCCATGCCGCAACACCAAAACGCGTGAAGAAAGCGCCATAACCTCATGTAACTTATGCGAAATAAAAATAACCGAAAGCCCCTTGGCAACCGCACGGCGCAGGGTATCAAACAGTGCATCGCTTTCTTGCGGGGTCAGCACGGCGGTCGGCTCATCCAAAATCAGGATCCGCGCATCGCGGTAAAGCGCCTTGAGGATCTCTACCCTTTGGCGTTCGCCCACGGTCAGGCTGCCGACACGTGCTTCCGGGTCCACCCCCAGCCCGAAATCCGTCGCAAGCTGTGCCAGTTTCGCGCGGGCCTTGGCCTGTCCCAAAGCGGCGCGCCACAAGGGCACGGTGCCAAGCTGGATGTTTTCCAGCACGGTCAGGTTATCGGCCAGCGTGAAATGTTGATGCACCATCCCGAGGCCCGCCGCCAAAGCAGCGCGCGGATTGCCGGGTGGCAGCGGCTTGCCGAACACCTCTACCTGCCCCTCTTCGGCGGTATATTGGCCAAAGAGGATATTCATCAATGTGGTTTTGCCCGCACCGTTTTCCCCCAGCAAGGCAATAACCTCGCCGCGTGCCAGCGTCATGCTGATCGCGTCATTGGCGGTCAGCGCGCCGAAACGTTTTGTGATCCGGTCAAGGCGCAGGACAATCTCCTGCGCCTTGTTTTTTGTTGCCGTCACGAGGATTTCGGCTCTGTGTCGTTGACCTCAACCACGAGAGAGCCGTCCTTGATCGCGGCTTCCTTCTCGGCCACCAGCGCCAGCGCCTCAGCCGGAACCTTACCCTCAAAGGTGCCAAGCGGCGCAAGCGAGCAGCCGCCCTCTTTCATATAGGAGTAAACGCCGTAGTTATCGGCCTTGAACGCGCCCGCTTGCACGGCAGCAAGGGCTGCGGCAAAGGTTGGCTCAAAATGCCAAATGGCCGAGGCGACGACCGTTTCGGGATAATCAGCCTGCGTGTCGATCACGTTACCGATGGCCAGAATGCCTTTTTCCATCGCGGCATCCGAGACACCAAAACGTTCGGCATAGAGCATATCCGCCCCGTTTTCTATCATCGCAAAGGCGGTCTCTTTCGCCTTTGGCGGATCGAACCACGAGCCGATGAAGCTAACCTGAAAGGTGATGTCAGGATTGGCCTCACGGGCGCCGGCCATGAAGGCATGCATCAGGCGGTTCACCTCGGGGATCGGAAAGCCGCCGACCATGCCGATATTGCCCTTGGTCATGGACCCCGCAATGATCCCAGATAGATAGCTGGCATCCTGGATGTAGTTATCAAAGACTGCAAGGTTCGGAACCGCATCATCCGGCGGAAAGCTGGAGCCCATCAGGAAGGCCACATCGGGATAGTCGGCCGCAACCTCGCGGGCTTCTTGCTCTACGCCGAAAATCTCACCCACGATCAGCTGCACGCCTGCCTCGGCATATTCACGCATCACGCGCGGATAGTCGGTATTGGAGACGTTTTCGGTAAAGCTGTAATCAACCTGCCCCGCCGCCTTTGCCGCCTCGGCCGCAAGGTGGATGCGGCCCACCCATTGCTGCTCTACCGGGACGGTATAAATGCCTGCGACTTTCACAGGGGTCTGCGCGCGCAGAAGGTCCGGCATCAGGCCCGCGCCCAAAACGGCGCCCGCCCCCATCAGCAGGCCGCGCCGCGTGGTTGAATACGTCATCTTATGCATGGCAGACCCTATCCCTGTTTGTTTTATACGTTTTTACACAATGTCATGGCGCCCGCGATTCGTCACAGCCGCACTCTTCCGCTATATCTGGCAAAGCGCGCGGGCTGCTGCAACCTCCACATTCCCCCGCAAGCGGGACATGTCTGTGAAAACATAGCGAGCTGCGCGCAAGAAGGCCAATGCCTTCGCGGCATCATCCCGAATGCCTTTTTAATCAGCACTGAAATTATGGCTATGACCCTAGCCGTATTCAGCGCGCAGGATGTTCTTTTGGACCTTGCCCATCGTATTGCGCGGCAGCGCCTCTAGCATGACATAGCGGCGCGGATGTTTGAACCGCGCCAAAAGAGGCTCCACCACTTCGGCAATCGCAGCACCGTCCAGCTCCGTATCTTTTTCCAGAACAACCGCCGCGACGACCGATTCGCCAAAATCGGCATGCGCAACACCAAATACAGCGCTTTCCAGAACGCCGATCACATCATTGATAACGTCCTCAATCTCTTTGGGATAGATATTATAGCCGCCTGAAATGATGAGATCTTTTTGCCGACCGACAATGCTGATCCGGCCATCGGCGGATTTTACGCCCAGATCGCCAGTGATGAAAAAGCCGTTGTCCCGCAATTCCTCGGCGGTCTTTTCGGGCATATTCCAATAGCCTTGAAACACATTGTCGCCGCGCACCTCGATCATGCCGATTTCACCGGCGGGCAGGGGGTTGCCATCGGCGGTGATCTCCACCTCGGTTCCCGGCAGGGCAAAGCCAACGGTGCCCGCCACCCGCGCCCCGTCAAAAGGGTTCGAGGTGATCATATTGGTTTCGGTCATGCCATAACGTTCCAGGATCCGGTGGCCTGTGCGCCCCTCAAAATCCGTATGGGTTTCGGCCAGAAGCGGCGCCGAGCCCGACACAAAAAGGCGCATGTTGCGGCACAGATCGCGGGTCAGGCGCGGGTCATCCAGAAGCCTTGTGTAAAAGGTCGGCACCCCCATCAGCATGGTCGAGGCCGGAATTTCGTCGAGAATCGCATTCACATCGAAGGCCGCCATGAAACGCACCTGCGCGCCCGCCAAAAGGCAGGTATTCATCGCCACAAAAAGCCCATGCGTGTGGAAAATCGGCAAGGCATGGATCAGGCGGTCCCCCTGCGTGATCTGCCACAAATCGGTCAGCACCTGCGCATTCGACAGCAGGTTTTTATGCGACAGCATCGCCCCCTTGGAGCGCCCCGTGGTCCCCGAAGTATAAAGCAGTGCCGCCAGATCCTCGGGCCCGCGCGGCACGGTTTCAAAGCATGTCGGCATCGCATCGGCCTGCTGCGACAGGCTGCCCGCCCCGCCCTCGGCAAGGGTCAGGATCTGCACGCCATTGCAAACCGGCGCGACCTGCCCCTCATTCGCGGCATCACAAACCACAAGCGCCGGGGTCGCATCGCCGATGAAATAGGCCAGCTCGGCTTGGGTGTAGCCGGTATTTAGCGGCAGATATACCGCACCCGCTTGCACCGCCGCCGCGTAAAGCGCGATCGTATCGGCCAGCTTTGGCGCCTGCACCACCACACGATCCCCGGGTTTGACGCCCGCCGCCTGCAACACATTGGCCAATTGCGCCACGCGCCCGACAAATCGGCGATAGCTAAGAGTGCTTCCGTCATCGCAGTGCAAGAAAACAGCCTCGTTCCGGGCATTTGGCGCAATCAGCGCATCGTACAAAATATTGGTCACGCGGTGCGCTCCTCTGGTTTGATGTTGGTTTCGGCTTTGGCCAGCGCGGGCTTGCAAGCCACCAATTTGGATTTATCCCAAACTCCGCATGGCTCATTGCGGTTTGCGACAGGTTATAGGGTAGTTGGCCATAGCGCGGCCCCATTGCCCGAGGTATCGGCCCCCGTTTGAATGTCGTGCACTTTGGCACCAATGCCAAGATGAAAGCGCATCAAAAGATCAAAGGGCAACCCGTCACCGCGCTTGGTCAACCAAAAACACCGCACCGCTGCCCTGACATATACTGGCCGGCCGGTCCTTGACCTGCATAAAGCAGGCCACAGCCGCAGACATTGACTTTCGATGCAAGGCTACCTACCTCTAAGGCTATGATGGTACATGAAGATCATTTCAGGTTTCTTCTGCTGACCCGCCCCTTGCCCCGGGCGGTCTAGGCGCCTTTGCGCCTGCCACACCCTCGGGGGCTTTACATATTTCCATAACGGACTGATTGGCGCTCTATCGCCCGACACGGTTCATCTGCTTGCCCGCCCCGCAAGCCCTTTGCCCCCATAATACGACCTCAAGGAGAACATCGATGTCCGCAGAAACTGCACCCGTCAAAAGACGCACAACCCGCAGCCCCAAGATCATCATCAACGCTGATCACCTCGCCCATATCGAGGGGCTTGCCGAAGGCGCGCGCCACCGCAATCCGGCGCTTTCTGATCGGCTGTTGGAAGAGGTGGGTCGCGCCAAGATTGTGCCTGCGGCAAAGATGCCAAAGAACGTTGTCTCGATCGGCAGCACCGTCACCTACCGTGACGAGGGGACCGGCCATGAGAAATCCGCCACATTGGTCTACCCCGAGGACGCTGATATCTCGAAGTTGCGCATCTCCGTGATGACGCCGATCGGTGTGGCCCTTCTGGGCTTGGCCGAAGGTGCGGGCTTTTACTGGGACACCCGTGACAACCAGCGCCGGACATTAACCGTGATCCGGGTTGACCAGCCTGACACCGACGCGGAAAACGTCTAACCCCCTCGGGGGTCAGACGCGAGGCACGACCGGAACGCGCGCGGCCTTTTCGGGCGTTATGTTCGCGTTCCGGCAAAACGTTCTTGCCACTCGGCGCGCTCTTCGTCTGTGATCTTGCGGAACAGCACCTCGGGCACCTCAAACGCATGACCAACAGGCAAGGCCGTCAGCGCGGCACGCAGATCCGTGGGCCAAGACCAATCGTCGGCTTTCATCCCCGCCATCATCGACGCCGCAGCGCCCGGGATAAAGGGCTGTGAGACGACCGCGTAAATGCGGATCAGGTTCAGCGCCAAACGGATCACCGCCGCCGCCTGCTCGGGGTCGGTCTTCACCACTGTCCACGGGGCGGCGGCCTGCAAATATTCATTGCCCGCCACCCAAAGGCTGCGCAGCTCGATCGAGGCTTTGCGAACCTCCATCGCCTCCATATAGCCCTCATAAGCGCGCAGGCGGGTTTCCAATTCCGTGATCAGCGCCTCTTCTGCCGCGCCCCACGTGCCGCCCTCTGGCACGGTCTCGCCAAATTTGGAGCGGCAGAATTTGGTGACACGGCTGACAAGGTTCCCAAGTACATCCGCCAGATCCTTATTGGCCGATTGCTGGAAATTCTCCCATGTGAACTCGGCATCCGAGCTTTCGGGCGCATGCGACAACAGCCACCAGCGCCAGTAGTCGGCGGGCAACAGCTCCAACGCTTGGTCCATAAACACCCCGCGCCCGCGCGAGGTAGAAAACTGGCCGCCGTCATAATTGAGGTAGTTGAAGGATTTGATGTAATCCACCAGCTTCCACGGTTGATTGGACCCGAGGATCGTCACGGGAAAACCAAGCGTGTGAAACGGCACGTTATCCTTGCCCATAAACTGGGTGTAAGTCACATCATCGGCGCCCTTATCGGTGCGCCACCAGCGTTCCCAATCCGTGCCGGTGCCTTCGGCCCATTCCTGCGCGCAGGCGATATATTCGATGGGCGCGTCGAACCAGACATAGAAAACCTTGCCTTCCATGCCTTCCCACGGGGCGCCGTCAAACTGGGCGGGCACACCCCATTTCAGGTCGCGGGTGATGCCGCGGTCTTGCAAGCCATCCCCGTCATTGAGCCATTTCTTGGCGATAGAGGTGGTCAGGACCGGCCAGTCATCCTTGCTTTCGATCCACTCCGAAAGCCGCTGTTTCATCTGCGACTGGCACAGGTAGAGGTGCTTGGTTTCGCGCAACTCCAGATCGGTCGAACCGGAAACGGTGGAGCGCGGGTTGATCAGATCGACGGGGTCAAGCTGCTTGGTGCAATTGTCGCATTGGTCGCCGCGCGCCGATTCAAACCCGCAATTCGGGCAGGTGCCCTCAATATAACGGTCCGGCAAAAAGCGGCCGTCGGCGACGGAATACATCTGCTCTTCCACCACTTCGCGGATCAACCCTTGGTCGGCCAGCCGTGCGGCAAAAGCTTGGGTCAGCGCATGGTTTTGCGGGCTGGAAGAGCGGCCAAAGTGATCAAACGACAGGCTGAACCCCTTCGCGATCTCGGCCTGAACGGCATGCATTTCGGTGCAATAGTCGGCCACGGGCTTGCCTGCCTTGGCTGCGGCCAGCTCTGCAGGGGTGCCGTGTTCGTCGGTCGCGCACAAAAACAGCACCTCATGGCCGCGTGCCCGCAAGTAGCGCGCATAAAGATCGGCAGGCAGCTGACTGCCCACAAGGTTGCCCAAGTGCTTGATACCATTAATATATGGAATAGCGGATGTAATCAGATGTCTGGCCATTGGGTGCCCCTTGCTCGAATACCAAGCCCCCCATTTACCCCAAGCCCGCGGCAAGGGCCAGAAGTCCCTTGCCCCAATTCGCAAGTCTTGCGCTTGACGCCCCCAGCGAAGGCTCGTTAGAGCACGGGTTGCAACAAAAAAGGCCCGCCCATGCAGCAATTCAAATCCGGCTTTCGCGATGTGGTTCCGCTGGCGCTTGGCGCCTCGCTTTATGGACTTGCCTTCGGGCTGCTGGCCGCTCAGGCAGGGATGAGCGTGCTACAGACCGGCGTGATGGGCACGATAGCGTTTTCCGGATCCGCACAGTTTGTCGCGATGGAAAGGCTGGCGGCAGGAGCCGGTGCGGGGGCGGCCTTGATCGCGGGGGTCGCATTGAACCTACGGATTTTGCTGATGACGGCGTCCTTGCGCGATGTGCTGGCGGGTCGGCCCTTTTGGCAAAAGCTGTTGGGTGTGCACCTGACCACCGATGAGAGCTGGGCCTTGATGCATGCGACACGCGCCAAGGGCGGCAATGCGGGCTATTGGTATCTGGTGGGTGCGGGCACCTGCATGATGATGATGTGGGTCACGGCCACCACCCTTGGCACCGGCTTTGCCGCCACCCTGCCCGAACCGCGCGCCTTGGGCATTGATTTTGCTTTTACCGCCGCCTTTATCGCCATTCTGCGCGGGCTTTGGTCCGGCGCGCGCGATGTGATCCCATGGGCAGCCTCGGCGGTAACGGTGGCGGTACTGGCCAAGCTGACCCCGATAGAGCCGTCATGGGCGCTGGTCATCGGCGGCACCTTGGGGGCGGTACTGGCCGGGATCGTGGGGCGCAATGCTTGAACTATCCGATTTCACCATCGTCATTGCGGGCCTTGCGGCCGCGAATTTGGCGATCCGTTTGGGGGGATACTATCTGGGGGCCGCCCTGCCGCAAAGCGGGGCTTGGGCGCGCGGATTGCAAGCCTTGCCCGGCACGTTGATAACGGCGCTTGTCACGTTGCAGTTGCTTAACGGTGGCCCGGCAGAGTGGGTCGCGGGGGGCGTGGCGCTTTTGGTGGCGATTGCCACCCGCTCCCTACCCGTCACGATGATTGTCGGAATCGTGGCTATTTACGTTCTGCGCCAGATGGCTTGGGGCGGCTAGACAACAACCGCCCCACCCAACCGTAGAAGCGCCGAGCAATGATCAATCAAGGCCTTTGTCGTATGTCCTCGGCCGGTGATAATGCGGCTCAGGTTGATGTGCCGTGCGAGGGAGACAAGGCGCAACGCCTCCAGCCGCCTGTGATCGACCAAGGGCCGCGCCGCCTCATAGCCTGAAAGGAAAGCGGCGGCATGGGGGGCCAGCGCCGTCAGATCGCCATATTGGCGCAGGCCGTACTCGTCGAGATGCGCAAGGAAATTAGCCAGATCAATCGTCGGGTCCCCCTGCGCATAAAGATCAAGATCAAGCAGCCATACCCTATCGCCATTGATCAGCACCTGATCGGGGTAAAAATCGCGGTGGATACCGGTTGCCTCCATTGGCCCCAACCGCTGGACAAGCCTCGCAGCCGCCACCGCGATGACGTCGATCCGCGCCGCCTCGGCGGGCAGATGCGCACGCGCTGCGGCCAAAGCACGGTCAAGCACCCCGCCCTCATCCGCCAAGGTCCACACCCGCGTGGTCAGCCCCCCCGCCAAGTGAAGGCGGGCAAGCGCCGTGCCGGTGCGGGCCGCCGGGCCAGTATCGGTGTCAGAATGCAGGGTATAGGTAAGCACGCGCCCCGGGACCTCATCCTGAAGCCAAAGCGCGGGGGCTGCGATGCGGCCCCGCGCGGCAGGCACCCCAACGTTCAGGGGTGGGCACCCGTCAAGCCCTGCGGCGCGTAAGGCCCGATGGAGAGCGGGTGTTCTGCTATCCGGCCCTTTGGCGCGCAGTTTCCCCAGAAGGGTCTCCGCACCAATGCGGTAGCGGATCAATGCGCGCCGCCCCGGTTTATGACGCATGAGGTCGGCTGTGACAGGGCCGCCCCCCTCCCCCAGTGTTTCGGTGATAAGCGGTGCCATCAGCGCCGGGCTCAGCGCCGCGTCAAGCGCAGGCATTGCGGGGTCGGTCGCTGTCGCAGACAGAATTTCCTCCGCACGCGCCATCAGCGATTTTGCCCGCTCGGGCCAACAAGGAAGACGCTGCCGAAATCCCTCGGTGCTTAGCGCCAAAAGCGCCCGCGCATGCTGCAGGACGATGTTCTCGGCCCCGGCCGGACCGCGATACCCTTCGCATAATGCGGCAGTAAACGCGTTGCGTTCCGCGCGCGAGATCGTTCCATCGATGCACTGCGCATCCAGACGCGCCAGCGCGCTGCCGATGTCACGCGCCGGATCGCCGGTTGCGGCGCGGTCCCAGTCGATGATGGCCACGTCCGGCCCATTGACGAGCACCTGATCGGCGCTGAAGTCACCATGGATAAGCGTCGGGTGAAACGGGGCTTTCTCCAGACGCGCCGCAAGCGCCAGAACCAAGGATGCAGCCTGTCCGGCAAGATCCTGCGACAGCGACATCAATGCCGAAACAGCGGCCGCGTCATCCATTGCCTCATCGGTGCGGGTGACCCTGCGATGAGGCCGCGCGTCCGAGGAATGGATCCGGGTTAACATCAGGCCCGCGCGCCGCCACGCCACCACGTCGCCCTGCCCGTTGCTTTCCGCGCATAAAGAGGCCCCGGCAAGCCAGTTCCACGCGATGCAGCGGTGCCGCTCGGACACGGCGCGAATCGTTGCGCCGCCGAGCGTTTCCGCAATCCGCGCGCCTTCAACGGCCGCTGCGAAATCCGTTTTCGAATAGGCTTTGACAAGGGTATCACCGCAACGAAGCACCAGCCTGCGTCCGGGCTTGTAACGTAAAATCTGCGGCATGGCGGTCTGGCCCGTCAGCTTGCGCAGGAAACTGGCCCCACGCCCGGGGTCAGCAAGGCGCCGCGCCCCCTTGATCTTGCGGTCCCGCGCCAGCGGCACAAGTACTAGGCACTTTTCCGCGTCGAAAATGGCCGGATCGGCCCCGTCGCACCATTCGGTGCGCGCAGCGACCTCTTGGAACCGCGCGGGGGGAAACGTCCACACAGCCAACGCGCCGAGCCCGCCATCCTTGGGAAAAAGGGCGGCCACGCAGCTCGTCCCCGGCTTGTAGCGCAGGTAAACCGCCGTCATCGGTGGCAAGGCAAACCGCGCGCCCAGCGCCTTGGCATCCAACACAAACCGAAAGCCCGGAAGGGCGCCTTCGTGCGCGACGATCCCCTCTTCAACCGGCAATAGCATGACGCCCATCCTTTCCCTCGTTCCACATCGCAGCATATTGGCCACCCCGCGCCAAAAGTGCCGCATGGTCGCCATCCTCGACCACGGTCCCGCCCTCAAGATGCAAGATGCGATCCGCCCGTGCAGCAAGATTGAGGTCGTGAGTGATGAGGAACGTCGTGCGCCCCTCGGCCAGCCGGAAGATCGCGCGGGCAACCGCCGCCTCGCTGGTACGGTCAAGGCCAACGGTCGGCTCGTCCAGCACCAGAACGGGCGCCGCGCGCAAGGCGGCACGGGCAATGGCGATACGCTGGCGCTGACCTGCCGAAAGCGTCACACCCCGCTCGGCGGTTTCGGTATCATATCCTTGGGGCTGTGCACTGATGAAATCATGCGCACCCGCCAGCATCGCGGCGCGCTCGATCTCCTCTCGCGTAACCTCTCGACCGGCCCCGAGGGCAATGTTTTCTGCCAGTGTGCCGCTTAGGATCAGTGTCTCTTGCGGGACGAAGGCGATATTGGCACGCAGACTGGCCAGCGTCAGGGACCGCAGGTCGTGGCCGTCGATACAAATACGCCCCTTGGCCGGATCATAAAGCCGCAAAAGCAGGCTGGCCAAGGTGGATTTTCCCGTGCCCGATGGCCCTGTGACGGCAACCAATTGGCGTGGCGGCACATCAACCCAAACACCCTTTAACGTCGGCAGGCCCGGCGCATAGCCAAAATGGACGCCCTCAAAGGCAACCCGCCCCTCAAGCGGCGGGGCGCGCATGGCATCCGGCGCATCGTACACCTCGGGTTCCTCATCAAGCAGCGCCACAACGCGCTCTCCGGCGGCGGCGGCCTTGGCAAGTCGCGCGGTATATTTGGCGTATTCACGTACCGGGCGGAAGGTGTTCTTGAGATAGGTGATAAACACCAGCAGATCACCCGGGCTGATGCGACCGGCCATCACCTGCAAGCTGCCAAACCAAAGCACAATCGCCAGCCCCATGCCCGTCAGCACATCGACCGAGCGTTCCAGCCCCGCCGACAACCGCTTGCCCTTGACGCCGGCACGCAGATCCCGCTTGCCCGCAGCCCCAAAAACTTCGGTGGCGCGGTCCTCCAGCCCCATTGCTTGCACTGTGCGGATGCCGGCCATGGTCTCGGCACCTGTCGCGGCAAGCTCACCCTCGCGCCTGCGTTGGGTGCGGCTAACCTCACGGATGCGGCGTGTCAGGCGCAGGGACACCAGCCACAGGATAGGTAGCGGCGAGAGCGCCAGCAGTGCCAGCCGCCAGTCAAGCCAGAGCATCACGCCCAGCATACCCGCCAGCACAGCCACATTCGCCGCCAGTGGAAGCATCGCAGTCACGGCGGTTTCCTTCAACATCCCGACATCGCTGACCAAACGCATCGTCAGATCGCCTGCACGCGCCCGCGAATGGAAGCCCGGAGACAGCGTTTGCAGATGCCGGAACAGATCGGACCGCACCTTGGTCAGCACCCGATTGCCGACAATCGCAAACCCCACGGTGGACAGGTATTGGAACAAGGCCTTCAGCGCAGTGATCACCACCAGCCCCACGGCGCAAAGCGCAAGCAGCGTCGTTGGGGCAAGTTGCGCCAGACCGGCGACCTCTCCCGCGGCGGAAGGCACAACCCGGTCGATGACGAATTTCAACGGCCATGGCTCCAAAAGCTTCATCGCCGTCGCGGCCAAAAGCGCCAACACCGAACCGCCCAGCACCCCATGATGCCCGCGCAAATACGGGGCGAGCCGCCTCAGAATGCGCCCGAGGCTTGGCATCACCTCCGAGAGCTTATCCTTGCGTCCCTGGCTCATGCTGCGCCCCTAACGGTCAATCCGGCAAGACGCAGCACGCGTTCGGCCACACCGCCCCATGTATGGTGCTTTAGAACCTCTGTGCGCGCAGCCTGCCCCAACCGGACCCGCAGGGCGGGATCCCGCGCCAATCGTGTCAGCGCATTGGCAAGGGAGCCGGCATCATCGGGCACACAGAGCAGGCCGGTGCGGCCCTCCGCGACGACCTCATGCAAATGGCCAACCCGGCTTGCCACCACAGGCAGGCCTGCGGCCATATATTCATATAGCTTCAAGGGCGAGAAGTAGAACGCCTGATGTCCCGCATAGGGGGCCACGGCGGCATGCATCGCGGCAAGTGCGGCAGGCACCTCGGCGGCACAAAGCGCGCCGGTAAACTGGACCGCGCCACGCAGACCCAATGCGGCAAGCCGTGCCTCCAGTACCGGGCGTTCAGGGCCGTCACCGACGATCAGAAGCCGCGCATCCGCAACCGGACTGGCGCGCATACAAGCGAAAGCCTCGATCAGGGTTGCGACATCGTGCCAAGGCTTCAACGTGCCCAGAAAACCGATGGTAAACGGGCCATCCGGCGGTGCGGTTGGCGGGAAGCGGGCCGGATTGACGGCATTTGCGATCACATGGACATCCCCTGCGCCATATGCACGTGCATAAGATGCCACACCGTCCGAGACAGCCGATACCACCCCGGCCGCCGACATCGCGCGGCGCGCCGAGACGGCGGCCTCAGTCGGCAGGGCAAGCGCGCGGTGGTTGGCCTGTTCCGCTATAAGGGGCGCATTGACCTCCAGCACGGCCGGCACACCTTTTTCCGCCGCCCATTCCATCGCACCATGGGCGAAAAGGGCATGACGCTCATAAATCAGGTCGAAAGGCCCCAGATCATCCAGCACCGCCCGAAGCATGTCATTCATGGCCAACATGCGCCGCTCACGGCTTTGCGCGTCTTCTTTCGGCAGGGCCGGCAAGGGAATGCGGCGGACCGCCTCCAGATCGGCAGGACCGGGATCGCCCAGACGAGGAGAGAGCAATACCACCTCCGCGCCGCGCCCGAGAAAGGCGCGCAGCATCTCTTGGACGTGGATCGACGCGCCCTTGGCACCAAAGGTCGGGATGCCGGGATCGGTACAGACATAGGCAATACGCATTACACGGCCTCCATCTGGACCGCATCCGCGAATACATCCCGCAGGCGCGCGGCATTGCGGGTGATGTCGAACTCTGCCTCGATCAGGTCACGCCCCGCCCGCGACATGTCCCGCCCAAGCGCCGGATCATCCAGCAGCCGTGCCATCGCGGCAGCCAGCGCCTTCGCATCATTCTGCGCCACGCAAAGCCCGGTTTCACCGTCACGCACCAACTCGGGGATGCCTGTCACATCGGTCGCCACACAGGGCGTGCCAAGCGCCATCGCCTCTAGCAGTACCGTCGGCAGCCCGTCGCGATTGCCATCCTCACCGACGACACAGGGACAGGCCAGCATGGCGGCCCCGCGCAAAGCCGCGATGACTTCGTTCTGTGGGCGCGGACCGTCTAGGCGGATGACGCCCTCCAGACCCGCCGCCGCAATGCGGGACCGCAAGGCGGCTTCTGCCTCCCCCCCGCCGATAATGCGACAGGTGGCGGCGCGTCCCTCTGCACGCAGATGGGCCACCGCGTCGATCAGGATGTCGAAACCCTTCTTTTCGACCAGACGCCCCACGGCCAAGATCTCGCCCGCTGGCGCGGCGGGGGCAGACCACGCGAAACGGTCAAGGTCGAGCCCGTTGTAAATCCGTGTTACCTTATCCGCATCCCCGCCGAACTGGTCACGCAGATAGGCCACATTGTAATCCGAGACCGTAACCGCGGTCGCCGCATCACGCAGCTTGGCATCCAGCCCAACCGGCGTGTCATAGGCGTGATATATGTCCTTGGCGTGGGCGGTGAAGCTATAGGTGATGCCCGCAAGCCGGGCCGCCAGCCGCGCCACGCTGGTCGAGACAGTGCCGAAATGGGCATGCAGATGACTGATCCCACGCTCATGGCAGGCAAGCGCCACAAAGATGGCCTGTGCCACGTCGCGGCCCTCGGCGTTCTCGAACCCCTGCAGCGCCGCCCACCCACCGGGCAGCCTGTCACGCGCCTTGCAGATCAGTGACCAAAGCGCCTGCGGCGTGCGAAAGCTGTCGGGTACGCGGTGAACAGGCGCGCGGACCCTGCCCAGCATGTCCTGAAAATGCGCCTCCTCTACCGGACGCAGCGCAAAGATGTCGATGTTCAGCCCCGCCGCCTCATGCGCCAGAATTTCGGTAACAACAAAGGTCTCGGAGTAGCGCGGATAACGTTTCAACACATAGCCGATCCGGGGGAGGTTGGTCATCTTGTCGGTCCTTTTCAATTTGCACTGTGGAGTTCGGGCGCATCAGCCAGCATTGCCTCGGCCAGCTTGCACACGCGCTCCAGACCCCACATGTCGATCTGGACGTTGCCAGGATGCGGGACCGGACCTGCAAGCCAGGCGCCAAGTGTGCCCGCCGAGATACGCTCGGGCCGGATCACCGATATCAAACCATGTGCTTCCAGCATTTCCGCCCTTATGACCTGTTCGGCGCGCGGTGTGGTGCGCGGCGCGATCAGCGCGGGGCGGCGCAACGACAACACTTCGCAGATCGTGTTATACCCCCCCATTGCCACGATACGGGCGGCCCCCTGCATCAGCGCGATCGGTTCCTGTACGAAATCAAGCAACATCATGTCGCCGCGCGCCTCGGCCCGGCTGCGCAGGTTGCTGCGCACCACGCCTGACATCTGGCTGCCCGTCACCAAGATGCCGCGATGGCCCTCGGGCAGCGTCGTCTCTACAAATGCCTCGCACAGCGCATGGCCGTCGCGCCCGCCGCCCACGGCACACAGCACATAGGGCCTGGGATCGTCGCCCAGAATCGCATCACGCGAACGCACCGCAATTGGCGAGGCCAGCCGCGCACTATGGTCGAGATAGCCGGTAAAGCGGCCCTTGCCGCCTAATGATCTTGCCATCCCGCAATCCTTGATCAGGTCATAAAATGCCGGATCGCCATAGATCCAAACATCATCGTAATAGCGCGCGACGGTCTCGAAATTGCGTTTGTCTTCCCATTGTCGCCGGACGGTTTCGGCTGTGTCGATCACATCGCGCAGGCCCAGCACAAGGCGCGTATGCCCCTCTGCGTGCAGTGCCTCCAGAAGCGGGTCGAGCTCTTGCAAAGCGCCGCGCGGCACGTTGTCGACGATCATCAGGTCGGGACGAAATGCCTCCACTGCCGCCTTGATGGCCTGCGACCTGATCTGCACCAGTGTGGCCAGATCACCGCCCAGATCACGCGGCCTGTAGCTGCCGTCGCGGCCTTTCTCATAAGCGGGCATGCTCAGGCAATCGACGCCCTTCGGCAATTCGAAGGCACCGGCCTCGCGCATTCCTGTGATCATCAGGATTTGTGGCGCCATAGCACTGTCGCGCAATGCCCCCGCGATCAGCAGATTGCGCCGCAAGTGGCCAAAGCCTAGGGTATCGTGGGAATAGAGCACGATCCGTGGCGCGCGCGGCGATCGATCTTCGGTATCGAGCATTCGTGGTCCTTTTCCTTGTTGGTGTCGGGCAGCTCGTCGCGGGAAACGGCAGGGATTGCGGTGTTCATGGACCGCTCCTTGCGTTATGCCTGCGCCAAATCTCTCCGGACGGCACACGTCTCGCACAAGGGGCCTGACGCGCCGCTGATCGGGTCTGTCAGGTCGTTGTCAGGTTGATGTGATATGAGGTCGATATGCGTATTTTTATTCTGATCTTTATGCTGCTCCGGCTTTCCCCCGCTTGGGCCCAAGCCGCGCCAGAGGATGACGTCCTCCCCGACAGCGACTTCGCCCGCGCGGCGGTCGCCCGGGGAGAGATCCTGCCGCTATCCGCGTTGCTGCCACGCATTGCAGCTGAATTCCCCGGTGAGGTGCTGGATATCGAACTTGACCTCGATGACGACGGCCGGTTCGAAGAATATGAATTCGAGATTCTAACCCCCGACGGGCGGCTTATTGAGGTGGATGTGGACGCCGCTACCGGCGAAATCACCGAGGTCGGGCCAGAGGACTTTGATGATGATGAGGACGATGATGACTGACCGAAAATGCGCAGCCTGATTGTTGAAGACGACCCCCGCATCGCAGATGATCTTGCGGCGACGCTGGAAGCATCCGGTTTTTTCGTGGAACGTGCGGCCGACGGGGAAACTGCTTGGTTCAAGGGCGGCACAGAGGAATACGACGTCATCGTGCTCGACCTTGGCCTGCCGCTTATGGATGGCCTCGCGGTGCTCAAACGCTGGCGCGCCGAAGGGATTACAATCCCTGTGCTGGTTCTAAGCGCACGCGGCACCTGGATTGAACGGGTGGAAGGTATTGACGCGGGCGCCGACGACTACCTGCCCAAACCGTTCCGCATGGAGGAACTCGTGGCCCGTGTTCGCGCCCTCGTCCGCCGCGCGGCGGGGCGTGCAGCCTCTGTCGAGGTGGCCGGTGCCCTTGCGCTTGACACCACGCGCATGACCGCCACTTTGGCCGGCCGGCCCATCACGCTGACACCGCTGGAGTTTCGCTGCCTTGCCTATCTTGTGTTGCACCGCGATCGGCCGGTGCCCTCGACCGAACTTCTGGAACATCTGCACGGTGGCGAGGACGGCCACGAACAAAACGCCATCGAGGCGCTGGTTGCACGGTTGCGCCGCAAGCTCGGCCCCGGGGTGATCGAGACGCGGCGCGGGTTCGGCTATCAGATTGTGGAAGGCTAGGCATGCGGCATATGTCCATCCGGCTCCGCCTTCTGCTGGCAGGCGGGATCGGCCTTTTGATCGCGCTTGGGGTGGCTGCTTGGGGGCTGGCCATATTGTTCGACCGGCATGTAGAGCGCGTCGCGGCCAGCGATCTTGACAACCGCCTCGATTACCTCGTCACCGCCGTCGAATTTGGACAGGACGCGCAAGTGAGGCTGCCGACGCCACCGTATGATCCAATCTATCAGCGGCCCTACTCCGGGCACTACTGGCAGATCACGGCCCCCGGAAAGGACCTGCGGTCCCGCTCGCTTTGGGACTACACGCTGCCACTGCCACAAGACGCAGAGGAGCTGTGGCGCGGATCCCTGACGGGCCCAAGGGGGGAGGTTCTCCTTGCGCTGGTGCGGCGGGTCATTGTGACGACCTCGGGGAAAGACGTGCCGCTGCGCATTGCTGTTGCCGTTGAACGGGCCGAAATTGATGCGGCACGGTCCGGTTTTCTGACGGACCTCACGCCCTATCTGGCGGTTCTGGCGCTTGCACTTCTGGCCACGCTGGCGACGGCTGTCACGGTGGCGCTCAGGCCGCTGTCGGCCATCGGCGACAGGGTATCGGCACTGAGTGACGGCACAGCCCGGCGGATCGGGCGGGATCTGCCACCTGAAGTTGTGCCTCTCGCCGCCGAGATTGACGCGCTGCTGGAAAAGCGCGAGGTCGAGCTGGAACGGTCGCGGCTTAGGGCGGGCGATCTTGCGCACGGCCTCAAGACCCCGCTTCAGGCGCTTATGGGAGAAACCGCGCGCCTTCGGGCCATCGGCGCCGAAGATGCAGCCCTTGGCGTCGAAGAGATCGGCCGCAGCATGCGCAGCCACGTGGACCGCGAATTGGCCCGCGCCCGCCGTGCAGCGGGTGCTGCCGGATCAAGCGATCCCGTCGAGGTCGCAAAATCTGTCGCCTCTGTGCTGCGCCGCACCCCCGAAGGCGCGCAGTTGCGCATCAGCGTCGAGGGGGTGGCGGGGCTCATGGTTCGGCTCCACCGCGCCGACCTCGCCGAAGCGCTTGGTGCCTTGGCAGAGAACGCTGTGCGCCATGCCAACACACGCGTTGCCATCACCTGTGCCAGAAATCACGATCAGATCGAGATCCGGGTCCGCGACGACGGGGCAGGCGCAACCGCAGAGCTGCTTGATCGTTTGCCCGAACGCGGCCTGCGTCTGGATGAGCGGCGGGAGGGAACGGGGCTTGGCCTTGCCATCGTGGCCGACATCGCGGCAGAGGCCTCTGGCGCGCTCCACCTGCGCAACCTTAACCCGGGATTCGAGGCGGAACTCGTGCTGCCCGGCCTCCGGTAGGCCGCACCATTCCGCGAGATTGCAGTGTTGTCAAAACCATAGGGCCCCGGTGACACACTGCACCGGGGCCCTATTTTTTACCTGCCTATACGCCTTGGTTCATCCCGCAATAAGACGGGGCAACCATGTGACGATCTCGGGGAAAGCAAACAAGATCGCAATCGCTATGACCTGCAACGCCACAAAGGGCATAATACCTTTGTAGATCGCGCTGGTTGGCAATGTATCGGGGGCCACGCCGCGCAAGTAGAACAGCGCAAAACCGAAGGGCGGTGTCAGGAAGGACGTTTGCAAGTTCACCCCCACCAGAACGCCCAGCCAGACCGGATCAACATCCAGCGCCAAAAGCACCGGAGCCGTGATCGGGATGACGATAAAGATGATCTCGAACGTGTCGAGGATGAACCCGAGGAAGAACATGATCATCATCACAACGGCAACTGCGGCCAAGCGCCCGCCCGGCAGGTTGCTCAGGAATTCATGAACGAGATTATCCCCCCCCATCATCCGGAACACCACCGAAAACACCGAAGCACCCAGCAAGATCACAAAGACCATGCTGGTGATCGTCGCCGTGGCAATCGCCGTTTCCCGCACAATCCCAAACGACAGCCGACTGCGCAACGCCGCCAGCACCATCGCGCCCACAGCCCCGACAGAGGCCGCCTCGGTCGGGGTTGCGATCCCGCCAAGGATGGACCCGAGCACCGCCAGAATAAGCATCATCGGCGGCAGCAATGCGACAGAAACCTCACGCAACAGCGTGCCCTTTTCATCCGCAGGCACCGGTGTGGCGGGGCAGGATTGCGGGTCCGTGATCGCCTTGAACACCACATAAGACAGATAGAGCATCACCAGCAGCACACCCGGCAGCAGCGCCCCCGCAAAGAGATCGCCCACAGACACTGGCGTCGGCGCAAAGTTGCCCTTTGCCATCTGCACCTGACTGTTGATCCCCGACAGCATATCGCCCATGAAAATCAAAACGGTCGAGGGCGGGATGATCTGCCCCAAGGTACCACTTGCACAGATAACACCCGTCGCCAGCTTGGGATCATACCCCGCGCGCAACATCGCGGGCAGCGAAATCAGCCCCATCGTCACAACGGTCGCCCCGACCACCCCGGTAGAGGCCGCAAGCATAGCACCCACAAGCACCACCGATATGCCCAGCCCGCCGCGCAGGTTGCCAAACATCTTGCCCATCGTCAGCAGCAGTTGCTCTGCGATCTGGCTTCGCTCCAGCATCACCCCCATGAAGATAAAGAGCGGCACCGCGACCAGAACCTCACTTGTCATGAAGCCGATATAGCGGTTGGGCAGAGAGCCGAAATTGGACGGGTCAAACACCCCCAAAGACATGCCCACCATGCCAAACATAAGCGACACCCCGGCAAGGGTGAAGGCAACCGGAAAGCCAAGCAGCAAAAAGCCGATCACACCAAAAAACATCAAAGCGGCGAGAAGCTCGCCAATAAGGACCGGGTCCATCAAAGGGTTCCTTCTTCTGGCGTCGGCTTCGCCTGATCGGCAGTGTATTTTATGACGTCGGGGACCAAATGCTCATTCCCTGACAGCATCAGAATGGACCGGATGATCATCGCCACGCCTTGTAGCGCTATCAAAGCGGCAAAGACGATAATGAAGCTTTTCAGGATAAACAGCCCCGGCATCCCCCCCACATTCGCAGAGCTTTCACTATAGCTCCAGGCGCGCTGCACGAAGGGCATCGAATAGGCGTAGACCACCCAGGTAAAGGGCAACAAGAACAGAAACACACCGATAAGATCCGTCAGCGCCCGCGTCCGCTTGCGCGCGGGGCGGTAGAAAATATCCACCCGCACATGGTCATCGCGCAGCAAGGCAAAGCCCGCCACTGCCGTAAACATCGCACCGTTCAGCCAGATGTAGAGGTCTTGCATCCACACATAGCTTGCTGCGAAAACATAGCGTTGCACAACGACCGTAAAACAAACGCCGACTATACCCAGTGAAAGCCAGGCGAATGTCTTACCGATAAAAAGATTGAATGCGCATATCATTGCGGCAATTTTGCCAAGAAACTGCATTCGCCCCCCTTTCCCTTGAAATTGTTCCGGGCCCAAGTCTAGCTGCCTCAATCAAAGCACAACGGCAGAAAGTCAAGTTTTAGATCACCCGATGCCCCCAACCGACCCTGGTGCCGCAGGGATTTCCCCGAATTGAAGCCCCGTGATTCTCTTTTGGGACTGAACCACGAGGCAGAATGTGGGCCTAGCCCACCCCGCCCTACAACCATAAGGGCATTCAAAAACAACACAAAGCGTCAGGCGTGTGGTGATCGCCCGCACGGCGAAAAAAGAGCGTCGGGGACGGCCAAAAACCGCTAAAGATCACCCTCTCCGCCGTGAAGACCTCGACAATGCCAATCTCCGGCGGCAGACAGTGCGTTGTGAGTGCAAACGTCGGTATCCCCTTAAAAGTGCTTAAATATGTTTGACCGTTCTATTAACGCAGATGCGCCGCCTTACAAAATTCTGCAACGGTCGGACTGGATCGACACAGCAAAAGGGCTGGCGATCCTTTTGGTCGTCTTCGGCCACGCCTGGCGCGGGGTCAATGAAGCTGGGCTGATCCCCCCTGCGCTGTTTCACGCCGTCGATTCCCGGATATATGCCTTCCACATGCCGGTGTTCTTTGCGCTGTCCGGGCTGCTGGTTGCAGGTTCCTTATGGCGGGCGACGCCGCGCAGCTTTACTGTCAGTCGGGTGTCGCGGTTAATCTGGCCGATGGTGGTTTGGACCTATATCTTTCTCGGGGTCAAACTGGCGGCGGGGTCTGTCGCCAACCAACCGATTACGTTCACGGACATGCTGGTCCTGCCCATACCGGGGCATCTTCATCTTTGGTTTTTGTGGGCGCTATACGTGTTGCAAATGGCCTTGCTGCTGACCCGTCCGATGATGTCCAGCGGCCGATATTCCACAGTGGGTCTTTTGGGGCTGGCAGTGGGGGCGATTGCGCTGGCGCTTTGGCCCTTGCCCGACATTTTTTACCGGCTGATCGGGCCTGCCCTTCTGAATGCACCGTATTTCGTGCTGGGGATCGTGTTGAGCCAAACACTTGACCTTTCAACCCTGAACCGAACCCGTCGAATGGGCGCGCTGGCGGTTTTTCTTTTGGTCGTTGTGGCATATCCGTTTTTGCCACAGTCACCGGTGATTCTGCTTGGCGGCTCGCTTGTGCTCACCTTGTGTTTTTTGACCGTTTGCGCAGGCCTCAGCCAAGATATCGGCCCACAGCTTAGCACATGGCTGACGCGGCTCGGGATCGCCTCGATGGCGATCTATCTGGCCCATACGATCTTTTCGGCGGCGATGCGCGAAGTGCTTTTTGCCATTGGCGTTACCAGCCTTAGCTGGCATGTCGCTATCGGGTTCGGGATCGGCATTCTGGGGCCGCTGATCCTGCTGTGGTGCGCGCAAAAGATTGGCGCGGTACGATTGCTCGGGTTCAAGTGACCCGCCCTTAACGCGTTTTGACCTTGCTTTCGACAAAGGCCTGTATCTCGGCGGCGGGCCGTGCGCCCGGCAGGCGGGCAATCTCACGCCCCTTGTGCCATAGGATCAAAAGCGGAATGCCCTGAATGCGCAATCTGTCCGACACTTTCGGGTGGTCTTGGGTGTTGATCTTTGCGAAACGCGCGCGTCCCTCCAAGGCTTTGGCAGCTTTGGCAAATTCCGGTGCCATCATGCGGCAAGGGCCACACCAGGGCGCCCAGTAATCTACCAGCAGCGGCAGCTCATCGCCCCGCGTAGATTTGTCATGTGTTGCCAGATCCAGCTCTGCCACTTTGCCCGTCACCAGCGCATCGCCACAAGACCCGCATTTCGCGCCGTCTTTCAGCTTGGACAGAGGCACCCGGTTCATCTGCCCACAAGTGCTACAGGCAAGTTTTACAGCATCCGACATAATTCACCTTACTATATTCACGGCACGGAATATATGATCTTGCAGTCCGCGACTTTCAAGCCCCCCGAAAACGGAAAGGCCGGGATAAACCCGGCCTCTCTTTATTCTGCGGCGTCCTCATAATCGGATAAGGGCGGGCAAATGCAAATCAGGTTGCGATCGCCGTGCACGTTATCGACCCGCCCGATGGGGGGCCAATATTTATCCACGCGGAATGCACCCGGTGGAAAGCATGCCGCCTCCCGGCTGTATTTGCGGTCCCATTCGGCAACCAGATCATTGACCGTATGGGGGGCATGGCGCAGCGGACTATCCTCGGCGGAAATATCACCGTCCTGCACGGATTGGATCTCGGCGCGAATGGCCAAAAGCGCGGTGATGAAACGGTCAATCTCGGCCTTGGTCTCAGATTCCGTCGGCTCCACCATCAAGGTGCCGGATACGGGCCATGACATGGTTGGCGCGTGAAAACCGTTGTCGATCAAGCGCTTGGCGATATCGTCAACTGTCACACCGCAATCCGCAAACACCCGCGTGTCCAAGATACACTCATGCGCGACCCGTCCCTTATTACCCATGAACAAGATCGGATAAGCGCCGTTCAGCCGTGCCGCGATATAGTTGGCGTTCAGGATCGCCACCCGTGTCGCCTGCGTCAACCCTTCACCGCCCATCATCAAGCAATAAGCCCATGAGATCAGAAGGATACTGGCCGAGCCATAAGGCGTGGCCGAAACCGGCCCTTCCTCGCCGCCGGATTCAGGATGTCCGGGCAGATAGGGCGCCAGATGCGCACCAACCCCGATCGGCCCCATGCCCGGGCCCCCGCCGCCATGCGGGATCGCAAAGGTCTTGTGCAGGTTTAGGTGGCTCACGTCGCCGCCGATTTTGCCCGGCTTCACAAGGCCAACCAGCGCGTTCATATTCGCCCCGTCGATATAGACCTGCCCACCGAAATCATGCGTGATCTTGCAGACCTCGCGCACGGTTTCCTCAAACACACCATGGGTCGAGGGATAGGTGATCATGCAGGCCGCAAGCTTGTCGCCCGCCGCCGCCGCCTTGTCGCGGAAATCATCAAGATCGACATCGCCGTTGGGTGCGGATTTCACCACCACGACCTTCATCCCCGCCATCTGCGCCGAGGCCGGATTGGTGCCATGCGCCGAGGTCGGGAT
The DNA here is from genome assembly GCF_005234135.1 of Pseudorhodobacter turbinis. Lineage (NCBI taxonomy): Bacteria > Pseudomonadati > Pseudomonadota > Alphaproteobacteria > Rhodobacterales > Paracoccaceae > Pseudorhodobacter > Pseudorhodobacter turbinis. Next base: position 65,419 of record NZ_CP039965.1, on the reverse strand, counting down.
CAGACAGATGTTGCGCTGCTCTCCGCCATTGGCGCGGTGATAGGCGGCAATGGTCAACAGCCCCGCATATTCCCCCTGGGCACCAGAATTGGGCTGCATCGACATGGCGTCATAGCCAGTAATCTCACATAGCTTGGCCGAAAGATCGTCAATCGCCTCTTTATAGCCAAGCGCTTGATCCACAGGCACAAACGGGTGCAAAGACCCGAATTCAGGCCATGTGATCGGCATCATCTCGGCGGCGGCGTTCAGCTTCATGGTGCAAGAGCCCAAGGGGATCATCGCACGGTCAAGCGCCAAGTCGCGGTCCGACAGACGCCGCATATAGCGCATCATTTCCGATTCCGCGCGGTTCATATGGAACACCGGATGGGTCAGATAATCGCTTTGGCGCAGCATCGTTTCCGGAAAGCCCAGCTCTGCACGGTGCGGTGGCACGCCCTCAATCCCGAAGGCGCGCAGAACGCTGATCAGAACCCGCTCATCCGAGGTTTCATCAAGGCTGATCCCGACGCGATCATTGCCGATCTTGCGGAAATTCAACCCCTCTTGGCGGGCGGCGGCCAGAATGCCAGCTTGGCCCACGCCAACCTCGACCGTGATGGTGTCAAACACCGCATCGGGCGACACTTTTGCCCCTGCCGCTTTCAACGCCCGCGCCAGACGGACAGTGGAAAAATGCACCCGTTCCGCGATGGAGCGCAGCCCCTTTGGCCCGTGGAACACCGCATAAAACGACGCCATAACCGCAAGCAGCGCCTGCGCCGTACACACGTTGGAGGTGGCCTTTTCACGGCGGATATGTTGCTCACGGGTTTGCAGCGCAAGCCGGTAGGCAGTGTTACCCCGGCTGTCGATTGACACACCGACAATCCGCCCCGGCATTGAGCGTTTCAACGCATCGGTACAAGACATGAACGCCGCATGCGGCCCACCATAGCCCATCGGAATCCCGAACCGCTGGCTGGAGCCAATCGCGATATCGGCCCCCATCGCACCCGGCTCCTTGATCATGGTCAGCGCCAGCAGGTCCGTGGCGACGACAGCAATCGCCTTGGCCCCGTGCAATGCCGCAATTTGATCTGTGTAATCGGTAACATGGCCGTAAGTGCCGGGATATTGGAAGATCCCGCCAAAGACCTTATCGGCCTCCATCATTGCGGGATCTCCAACGATCACCTCAATCCCCAAAGGTTGGGCGCGGGTTTTGATGACGGCGATAGTTTGCGGATGGCAATTGCGATCCACGAAAAAGGCGCGCGCCTTTGACTTGGCGCTACGCTCGGCCATTGTCATGGCTTCGGCCGCCGCAGTTGCCTCATCCAACAAGCTGGCATTAGCAACCGGCAGGCCCGTCAGATCCGAGACCATGGTCTGATAGTTCAACAGCGCCTCTAGCCGGCCCTGCGCGATCTCGGGCTGATAGGGGGTATAGGCAGTGTACCACGCGGGGTTTTCAAAGATATTGCGCTGGATCGCGGGCGGCGTCACCGTACCGTAATAGCCCTGCCCGATCAGGCTGGTCATCACCTTGTTCTTGGCAGCAACCTCTCGCATTTTTGCCAGCAGCTCATGCTCGGCCAAACCGGCCCAGCCAAGCGGCGTTTTCTGCTGGATGGACGCCGGGATGGTTTCATCCATCAACGTCTCAAGGCTGGCGGTCCCGACAACCCGCAGCATCTCTGCCATCTCCTCGGGCGAGGGGCCGATGTGGCGGCGGTTGGCGAAATCATAGGTGTTATAGTCAACAGGCGTATAGGTCATGTCCATCCCCAAAAAATCCGGCAAAAAGCCCCCAGAGGCTTGCGAAAATCCGGGGGCTTTCGTGGCGTTTAGCCGATCAGATCATTATATTCGTCTTCCGACATGAAGGCATCCAGCACCGCCATATCGTCGATCTTCATCTTGAAGAACCATGCATCACCGGTGGCATCGTCATTGACCAAACCGGGCTTGTCGGAAAGCTTGTCGTTAACCTCGACAATCTGGCCATCAATCGGGGCCAGAATATCGGATGCCGCCTTGACGGATTCGATCACCACCACCTCATCCCCGGTGGCGACCATGGTTTCAGGCTCGGGCAGTTCCACGAACACAACATCGCCCAATTGGGTTGCCGCATGTTCGGTAATGCCGACGACGACAAGATCGCCCTCTACCCGCAGCCATTCGTGATCTTCGGTATATTTCATCATCGTAGTGTTCCCTGGTCTAAAAAGAGGTCTTAGCGTTTATAATTGGATGGACGGAACGGAAGGGGAAAGACAGAAACGGGCAGGCGTTTGCCCCGCACCTCTCCCCAAAGCTGGGTGCCATCGGCGGCAAGCGCGCGCGGCACATATCCCATGGCAATCGGCACTTCGACCGATGGACCAAAGCCACCAGAGGTGACGTAGCCCACGGCTTCGCCACCCTCTTCGCGGTCATATAATTCAACACCTTCGCGCATTGGCGCGCGGGTCTCGGGGCGCAAGCCCACACGCAGGCGCGCAGACCCATCGGCCAGCTGCGCCAAGATCACATCGGCACCGGGGAAACCGCCGGCCCGATCGCCCTGCCGCCGCGCCTTGGAAATCGCCCAGCCAAGGGCGGCCTCTGCGGGGGTGATGTCCTCGGTCATATCGTGGCCGTAAAGGCAAAGCCCTGATTCCAGACGCAAACTGTCGCGCGCGCCAAGGCCGATCATCTCAACGCCCTCCAGCGCCAGCAAAGAGCGGGTAAAGCCATCGACATCGGGGACCGACACCTCGAACCCGTCCTCACCGGTATAGCCGGAGCGCGAGATCCACAGCGCACCAAAGACGGTATCCACGGTGATCACATCCATAAAGCGCATCGCGGCAACATCGGGAACCAAACTTGAAAGGGCAGCCTCTGCGCCCGGCCCCTGCACCGCCAAAAGGCCGCGATCCATGACCTCGGTCACCTCGGCGACATCGGCCAGTTTTTCACGCATCAAGGCGATATCGCCGTCGCGGCATCCCGCATTGACCACCAAAAAGAAATGATCGCCACGGTTGGCGAACATCAGATCATCAATGATCCCGCCCTGGTCGTTGGTGAACATGCCGTAACGCTGCCGCCCCTCGGCAAGCCCGGCAACAGCCACCGGCATCATCGCCTCAAGCCCGACCACCAACGCCGCCATGTCACCCTTGGGCCGCAAGATCACCTGCCCCATATGACCGACGTCAAACAGGCCGACATGCGCGCGGCAATGCAGATGCTCTTTCATCACACCAAGCGGATATTGCACCGGCATCTCATAGCCCGCAAAAGGCACCATCTTGGCGCCAAGCTCTATATGCAAATCGTATAATCCGGTCCGCTTCAAATCGGCCATATCGCCCCCTTCAAACGCCGGAAAAGCCCCGGCACCCCGCGAACAGGCCAACCCCATCCGCAAAATGCCCCCTCTGTCCTTGCCCAAAAAGGGCGCCTGAGATCGTTATCCCTTCGGCGGGCGAAAACGCCACTCTCCAGAGTCCACCATCAGAACCGGTCCTTTTGCCTGAGAGTTTACCGGGGCGGTTGCTCCTTCGGCACCAGAATGAGGGCTTGCGCCCAGATCGGATTCTCCCGATCCTGATAGCGGAAAACTTATCCTGTGGGGCTGCCCCAAAGCAAGCCCGAAAAGGATACCATCGCATACAGAAACGGACGGCCCCTATGACCCAGCACTTCTTTGGCTACGGCTCCCTTGTAAATCGTGCCACGCATAGCTACCCAGATGCGCAAGCAGCCACTTTAAAAGGCTGGCGGCGCACATGGATCCATACCAACACCCATCCGCAGTCTTTTCTGTCCGTAATCCGCGACCCCGACTGCACCATCGCAGGCCTTGTTGCCCATGTGCCAAATGGCGATTGGGCCGCCCTCGACACCCGCGAAATCGGCTATGCCCGCCATCTGGACCAGGCAGCGCTGGGGCAGACCCCGCATCCGATCCAGGTCTATGCCGTCCCGCCGAAAAACCGCGCCGCATCCGATCCGCACCCCATCTTGCTGAGCTATATTGATGTTGTAATCCAAGGGTTTCTGGCCGAATATGGGCCACAGGGGGCTGTTGACTTCTTTGACACCACCACGGGTTGGCACACCCCGATCCTGAATGACCGCGACGCCCCCATATACCCCCGCGCCCAACTTTTGACCGCCGAGGAAACGGCCTTGGTGGATGAAAGCCTGCGTGAAATTGGTGCGCGGATCATCCGCTGATGCACCTATAAAGACCGCCCCCCGTACAACTTGGCTTTGAGGTCGCGCCGTAAAACGGCGGGCCTCCCCAAGGGTTTTCGCATCCCCTCTTTTTTTACAAAAAGACAGGGCCGGGGCCAAAAACTCACACTTATTTAACGGAAAAAGCGCTAACTAGTAACCCAAGTGAAGGGACTAGAATGCACCGTTTGTTCATATGGACCCTCATCAGTTTGGTGACAGTCCTAGGCAGCCCAGCAACCGCCGGCGTCAACAGCATCTGTGCTGCCGTTGTGGGTTTGAAGTTTGCATATAGCATAGCGGTCCCGATAAGACATGTGGGCATGCCATATGCGGCGATCGAGACCTTGATCGGGCTTGACATGGATCTCAGCGCCTATCTGGCGAACAGCCCCTCAACGGAGCTGTCAAAAGTAGAGCGCAGCCTAGCCCAAAAGATCAAGCGCTGGGCCCATCCTGATGGTCTTCAAGGACTGGATGCAGACGCCTTTGGTTCAACCATGTACTGGAGCCTCTCCATCATTCAAGGCGACCTGACCTTGCTCGAGGGCGCACTGGACTGCAACTCGACAACCAGCACAAGTTCCAATGCCGAAACTGCGCGCCGGGGTGACAATCAGAGTTCTCTAAGCGAAGACCGGTTGAGGTCCTTTGACAAGCTGACTGTGTCCGGTGTCTATCTGGCGCTATTTCTCTTCATACTCATTGTTGCGATCATCATATTCTACCCGAGAAAGGAAAAGCGGAAGACGATCCGCATGATCTGCAACATCCCCCTGCATGTCAAATATGAGAAGCACTGCACCATCACGCGAATCGTTGATTTAAGTCAGGGCGGCATGAAGATAAAGGCAACTGACAAAGACGTGGATGAGACCTGGGCGCAGTATAACTTTGCCGGCATAAAGCTTGAGGGTAAGACCGTTTGGCGAAACAAGGCCTATGCGGGCATTCAGTTCCGCAAGCACATAAGCCCGGAGACTATTGATAAAGTTATGAAAAGGAATAACCAGCCTATAAGCGAATCTGACGTCGGGCAAACCGCCCCCGCCTGTTTCCATGCTGGCTGTCACAAGAATTGTTCACTCCACCTGCCGACCACGACCTCATTGAAAGAGCTGCAGCCGGGGCAAAAAGAGCAATAATTGGGACAGATAAGCCCAAGTAAACCTTACTAGGCCGTCAGATAGACCGCGCGGTTGGCTCAACCCAACCGCGCAGTGTCAATCACCCGCGCGCGCGCACCACTTGCAAAAGCGGCATCACATCGGCCATCTCTGGCCCATGCGCCTGCCCTGTCAGGGCTTTGCGCAGCGGCATAAACAGCCCCTTGCCCTTACGGCCCGTGGCCTCTTTTACCGCCGAGGTCCACTCTTTCCATGTGTCCGGCCCGAAGGGGGCGTCGGGCAGCATCGCCACCGCTTGGGCAATGAATTCGCGGTCCTCTTCATCGATCAACGGCTCGGCACCATCACGGAACATGGCCCACCAGCCTTCCAGATCGGCCAGCACGGTGATGTTTTCCTTGGCCACACGCCAGAAGCCTTCGCGCAAGTCTTCCGGCACGCCCAGCTCTGCGATCCGCGCCGCGACCGTATCAAAGGGCAAGCCCTGCACATAGGCGCGGGTCAGCGGGAACAGATCCTCGGCATCGAATTTTGTGGGTGCCGCGCCAAAGTTTCCGATCTCGAACCCGTCGATCAGGTCTTGATGGCTGCCGGCCAGCTCTACTGGTTGGGACGACCCAAGACGCGCCATAAGCGAAAGCAGCGCCAGCGGTTCCACCCCACGCGCGCGAAGATCGCGCAACGACAGCGTGCCCAAACGTTTCGAGAGCGCCTCACCCTGCGGTCCGGTCAACAGCGAATGGTGTGCGAAATTCGGCGGGGTGCCGCCCATCGCCTGCATAATCTGGATCTGGGTCGCGGTATTGGTCACATGGTCGGCACCGCGCACAATCGAGGTCACGCCCATATCGATATCATCAACCGAAGAGGCGAATGTGTAAAGCACCTGCCCGTCAGCCCGGATCAACACGGGGTCCGACACGCTTGCCGCATCAATCGAGACAGGCCCGATGATGCCATCATTCCACTCGATCCGCTCCAGCTCCAGCAAAAAACGCCAGTAACCGGGGGTCTCTGCACGCAGTGCGTCCTTTTCGGCGTCCGACAAATGCAGCGAGGCGCGGTCATAGACCGGCGGCTTGTGCATGTTCAAAAGTTTTTTGCGTTTGAGGTCCAGATCGGTCGGGCTCTCGAAACACTCATAAAAACGGTTCGCGGCCTTCAGCCCCTCAGCGGCTTCACGGTAGCGTTCCAGCCGCAAGGACTGACGTTCGACCCGGTCCCATGTCAGGCCCAGCCACTCCAGATCCTCCATGATCCCATCGACGTATTCCTGCTTGGAGCGTTCCTGATCCGTATCATCAAGCCGCAAGATAAAGGTGCCACCCGATTTGCGGGCAATCATCCAGTTCATCAATGCGGTGCGAAGGTTGCCGACGTGGATAAATCCGGTCGGTGACGGGGCGAAACGCGTAATCGTGGGACGGGTTGTCATAATTTGGCTCTCCTGAACCATGCTGATCTGTCACATGAAACGGGCTTTGTCCATATCTGCGGGCTGGCAGGCTTGCCAAAACCGAATGCGCGGGGATCATTTCGACATTGGGTGATTTGCTCAATGGACAGACCATGCCAAACGGCATAACCCTTGGGAATGAACAGCAAACCGATCGTCCGCTACCTAGACCGGACCACCGCCCCGCATATCACCACACTCGTCTTGCTCGCTGGCGTTGCTGCCATGTCGCTGAACGTGTTTTTGCCATCCCTGACGTCGATGGCAGAGCATTTTGGCGTGGATTATGCGGTGATGCAGCTGTCGCTTTCGGTTTATCTGGCGACGACGGCGCTGCTACAGCTGTTTGTCGGGCCGATCTCTGACCGCTATGGGCGGCGTCCGGTTATGCTGACGGCCACGGCGATTTTCACGCTGGCCAGTATCGGGACGCTGCTTGCGCCGAACTATGGCATCTTTCTGGCCTGCCGTTTGTTGCAGGCCGTCATCGCCACGGGGTTTGTCTTGTCCCGCGCCGCGGTGCGGGACATGGTCCCCCAAGATCAGGCCGCCTCGATGATCGGCTATGTTTCCATGGGGATGGCGCTGGTGCCGATGATCGCCCCTGTGATCGGCGGGCTATTGAATGAGCTGTTCGGCTGGCAGGCCTCTTTCGTGATGCTGGCCCTGTCGGGCATGGCGCTGTTTGCCGTCGTCTGGTTTGATATGGGCGAAACCGCAACCACGCGCTCCACCAGCCTGACTACGCAGTTCAAGCAATACCCCGATCTGCTCACCTCTCAACGGTTCTGGGGCTATTGCTTGGCGGCTGCGTTTTCATCGGGCGCATTTTTTGCCTATCTGGGCGGCGCGCCCTATGTCGGCACCATCTATTTCAACATGGATTCAGCCACCCTGGGGCTTTATTTCGGCACGCCTGCTTTGGGTTACATGACCGGCAACTTCCTGTCAGGGCGCTATGCGGTGCGCTACGGTATAAACCGGATGATCATGGCCGGCGCCCTCACCACAACAGCGGGAGTGGCGATCCTTTTTGTCTTTGCGCTGCTGGGGCTGGCAGGGCCAATCGTCTTTTTCGGCATGATGATCCTTGTCGGCCTCGGCAACGGGCTGCTGACACCTTCGGCAAATGCAGGCATGCTGTCGGTCCGGCCAGAGCTTGCAGGCTCTGCTGCGGGGCTGGGCGGGTCCTTCATGATCGGCACAGGGGCCGTTTTGTCGGCGATGGCAAGCTGGCTTTTGGCGCCAACCACCGGACCTTTACCACTGGTGGCGCTGATGCTGCTGACCTCCATCGCATCCATATTTTGCATTTTCTGGGTTCGTCGCCGTCAACGGCAGCTTGGTAACCCTTGACGTCACCGCTTTGCAAAGTCACCGTAGACTTTGCAAAGCAAGGGGCGAAACATGGCCACCCAGAAACTCTATGCCGGTGTGAAGCTGCGTGAATTACGCGGGCGCATCCGGCTGACGCAAAAAGATTTTGCTCAAAAGCTCGGGATTTCGCTGCCCTATCTGAACCAGATGGAGAACAACCACCGCCCCATTTCCGCGGGAGTCGTACTGGCGCTAGCACAGGAATTCGGGCAGGACGTCACCGAGCTGACCAGCGGCGACAGCGAACGCATCGTCACCGATATGCGTGAGGCGCTGGCCGATCCTGTCTTTACCGCGCCGCCGCCTTTGGCCGATCTGCGGCTGGCGGCATCCAATGCCCCGGGCCTCGCGCGTGCCTTTCTCGACCTGCACCGCGCCTACCGTCAAACCCATGAACGGCTGGCCTCATTGGATGAAGCCTTGGGCCGTGACGAATCGCCCCTTGCGCCCTCTCCATGGGATGAAGTGCGCGATTTCTTTCACTATTGCGACAATTACATCGATGCCATCGACCGCGCGGCAGAGCATTTCGCCACCGCGCAAGGCCCGGACATGCCGGTTGAGAATATCGCCCTTGCGACCCTTAAGAGGCTCAGGATCCATCTGACACTGTCGAACAATGATGAGATGCGCAGCTTTGACGCCGAGACCAAGAACTTGCGCCTGTCGGGCCGCGTCTCGGCCACCACCCGCCGGTTTCAATTGCTGCACCAGATCGCCCTGCTGACCCAAAACGACCTGCTAGAGGCAACCTTGGACCTTGCGCAATTCCACAGCCCCCAAGCGCGCGGCATCGCCAAGATCGGGCTGGCCAACTATTTTGCAGGCGCGGCGCTAATGCCCTATACCGCATTCTTGCAGGCCGCCGATCGTGAGCGTCATGATCTGGAACGCCTTTCCGATCTGTTTGGCAGCTCGATAGAGCAGATCGCGCACCGTCTTTCCACGCTGCAACGTCCCGGCGCAAAAGGGGTTCCGTTCTTCTTTGTGCGCGTCGATCAAGCCGGCACCGTGACCAAACGCCATTCCGCCACCCGTTTTCAATTCGCGCGCTTTGGCGGGGCTTGCCCGCTTTGGAACGTGCACCAAGCCTTTGAGATGCCGGGCCGATTCTTGCGACAACTGGCCGAGACACCAGACGGTGTGCGCTATGTCTGCCTGTCGCGCGACGTGTCGAAATCGGGCGGCGCCTTCGGGGCACCGGTGCGACGCTATGCCATCGGTTTGGGGTGTGAGATCGGCCATGCCGAAAAGCTGGTCTATGCCGACGGGCTTGATCTGCGCGGACGGTTCGAACCCATCGGGATTTCCTGCCGCATCTGCGAGCGCCCCGATTGCCATCAACGTTCAGTGCCGCCACTGGAAAAGCGCCTGCTGGTGGACCCCAACAGGCGCGGTGTCGTGCCATATGGGATTGGCACGACGGACAGCGCGCCTTAATCGGCTTTCAGCATCGCCCAAATCTCATCTTTGAGATGCGCGCGTTGCTGGCGCAAAGCGATTTCATTCGCGTCGTCAGTCGGCTCCACATTAGTTTCTGCGCGATGCACAGCGCGGTTTACTTCGTGATACTCATCATAGATCTTTGAAAAATGTGCATTTTCCAGCTTCATTTTGTGCATTTTGTCTACTTCAGCCGGAAATTCTTCGGCCAGTGTATGCGGTGTGTTCGCCATGGGCTGCTCCTTTTTTGTCGCCATGGCATCATGGTATCTCAAGGCAGCTGCCGCGACATTGACCCGGATCAAACGTAGCGAAAACCTTAGCGTTTTGATCGGCGAAATCCGGCGGCGCGCGCCTCAGTCTCGGTACAGAAATAGGCCTCACCCTTATTGGGGGAGATCCGCGTGTCAAGATAGTGGCGCTGTCCCGGCACGTGATAGATCCGCGTGCCCTTGGCGCTAATATTGCCCTTGATCTTGCAACCCGATGGCGCAGCGCTTGCCACCCGCTTGGCGGTTTTGCGGTATTCTGCCGGTGCCGTTACCTCCCCAGACCAAAGGCCGCGGCCCTGCGCCCGCGCTTGATCCTCTAATGCGATATAATCACTGGAGTAACGGCGATAGGCCATCGCGGCACCCGCCCGTACCAGTTGCGCCCCGACATCGCGCCCCGAGACGGAACAGCGCGCCACCGTGCGGCCATAGCGGTCGTGGTCCACTGCCTCACAGCTCAGCTCCCCTTTGGCGATAATTTTGGCCAACATCTCCGCCGCCCATGCCCCGCACTTCCAATTTCGGCCCGATGGATCACAGCGCTGGCGCAACTCCGGCGCGTCAATGCCATGCAGGCGGATGCGCTCTCCGGCGCTTACAAGGCCATCGCCATCCACCACGCGCACCTGTCCCGAAAGGGCCAGCGCGTTTGTAGGCATTGCAAGCCCAAGAAGAAGAACAAGACAGGTACGAATGATTAACATACCCTCGATATGCCGCCCTGTCCGGGCAGCAATCAAGCGTTATGACGATTGTTGGTTAATCTTTATTAACGCTGCTTTTCGCGCCAATCTTGCGAGGTTTTTGGCTGTAAATTCAAGCGCGTAAGGGGGTCACAACCCAGTATGTGATCTGCCGCCTTTTCCCCCACCATGATTGACGGTCCGTTAAGATTGCCGTTGGGAATACGCGGAAAAATTGAACTATCTGCAAGCCGCAGTCCTTCCACCCCGATCACACGGCATTCAGGGTCAACCACAGCCATCGGGTCATCGCGCCGCCCCATCCGCGCCGTCCCGCAAGGGTGATAGGCGCTTTCGGCATGTTCGCGGATGAAGTCATCAATCTCGGCGTCGCTCTCAACTGCGGCACCGGGCTGAATTTCATGTTTCACAAAGGGCTGCATCGCCTCTTGGGCAAAGACCTCACGCGTCAGGCGGATGCAGGCGCGAAAATCCTCCCAGTCTTGCGGATTGGACATGTAATTGAAGCGGATCACCGGCTTATCCGCCGGATCGGCCGACCGCAGCCGCACCGTCCCCCGCGACGGGCTGCGCATCGGGCCGGTATGAACCTGAAACCCGTGCCCCTCGGCACTGACCTTGCCGTCATAGCGTACGGCAATCGGCAGGAAATGATACTGGATGTCAGGGTATTCCACTCCCGCCCGCGACCGAATGAACCCGCAAGCCTCAAACTGGTTAGAGGCCCCCAAGCCCTTGCGCGTAAACAGCCATTGCGCCCCGATCAGCGCCTTACCCAAAAGGTTCCAATGTTTGTAAAGCGTGATCGGCTGCTTGCTGGCAAACTGCATATAGACCTCAAGGTGGTCTTGCAGATTGGCCCCGACACCGGGGCGGTCGGCGACCACCTCAATGCCATGCTCGGCCAGATGCGCAGCGGGGCCGATCCCCGACAGCATCAGCAATTTCGGTGAATTGAGGCTGGAGGCGGCGAGGATCACCTCACGCCCCGCATGGATCACCTCGATCTTGCCACCGCGTTCCACCTCTACGCCAGTGGCGCGGCCGTCCTCGATCACCACCTTGCGCGCCAGCCCGCGGACCAGCTGCACATTGCCCATCTTCAACGCAGGGCGCAGATAGGCATTGGCCGCAGACCAGCGCCGCCCCTCATAGATCGTCGCCTCCATCGGCCCGAAACCTTCTTGGGCGGCGCCGTTATAATCAGGTGTGACCGGATAGCCGGCCTGTTCGCCCGCCGCGATAAAGGCATCAAACAAGGGGTTATCGCGCGGGCCACGGGTGATATGCAGCGGGCCATCGGTGCCGCGATATTCCGACGTGCCGCCATGCCAATGTTCCATCCGCCGGAAATAGGGCAACACATCGGCATAGGACCAGCCATCCGCGCCCGCCTCGGCCCAATGGTCGAAATCACGGGCATGGCCACGCACATAGACCATCCCGTTGATGCTGCTGGACCCCCCAATGACCTTACCGCGCGGGGTGACCAAGGACCGCCCACCCAGATGGGGTTCCGGCTCTGTGCCCATGCCCCAGTCATAGGTGCTCATGTTCATCGGATAGGAAAGCGCCGCAGGCATCTGGATGAACGGCCCCACGTCCGAGCCGCCAAATTCCACCACGATAACCGAAGCCCCCGCCTCACCCAATCGGTAAGCCATCGCACATCCGGCCGAGCCTGCGCCGACAATCACATAATCCGCTTGCATCTTATATCCTATCCGACGGCCTCAATAGGGCGCATCAACCGGCCCCATGCCGACATAAACGCTTTTGATCTGGCTGTAGTATTCCAGCGCCGCCTTGCCATTTTCACGCCCCACACCCGACATTTTCACCCCGCCGAAAGGCATTTCCACAGGGGTCAGGTTGTAGGTATTGATCCAACAGGTTCCGGCCTCCAACGCGCCGATAACACGGTGCGCGCGCGTCAGATCGGCGGTGAAAACCCCCGCGGCAAGGCCGAATTCGGTCGCATTGGCGCGGGCGATCACCTCATCCTCATCGTCAAAATCAAAGACCGCCATCACCGGACCAAACACCTCTTCGCGCGCGATTGTCATATCATCGGTGACATCGGCAAAAACGGTTGGTTCCACGAATTGGCCGTGGTTGCCGCCCCCTGTGACCAACGTCGCGCCCTCAGCACAGGCACCGGCGATATAGGCCAGAACCTTTTCATGCTGTGCCGGTGAAATCAGTGGCCCCATCTGCGTCGCCATATCCAAGGGATCACCAAGCACGATCTTTTCCGCCCGCGCCGCCAGCCGTTCCAAAAACGCCTTGCGGATGCCCTTTTGGACGAAAACCCGCGTGCCATTGCTGCACACCTGCCCTGCCGAATAGAAATTCGCCATCATCGCCGCGCCAACCGCGCTCTCGACATCGGCATCATCAAAGATGATCAGCGGGGATTTCCCACCCAGCTCCATCGTGACATGGCGCACCCCTTCGGCGGCGGCGGCATAAACCTTGCGCCCTGTTGGCACCGAGCCGGTCAAGGAAACCTTGTCCACCCGCGCATCCGTCACCAAGGATGCCCCAACCGCGCCGCGCCCTTGCACCACGTTGAACAGCCCCGCAGGAAGGCCTGCCTCGGTAAAAATCTCGGCCAACCTCAAAGCGCCCAAGGGGGTCATCTCCGACGGTTTGAAGACCATCGCATTCCCCATCGCCAAGGCAGGCGCGGATTTCCAGCAAGCAATCTGGCTGGGATAATTCCACGCGCCGATGCCCACACAAACCCCCAGCGCCTCACGCAGGGTATAGGCGAAATCGCCACCCAAGGGGATGGTTTCCCCCGTCACAGTCGCGGCCAGCCCGCCGAAATATTCCAGCGCATCCGCGCCCGAGGGCCAATCCGCCACCAGCGTTTCTTGCAACGGCTTGCCGGTATCGAGGGTCTCTAGGCGGGCAAGGCTGTCACCCTGCGCAAGGATCAGATCTGCCGCACGGCGCAGGATGCGCCCGCGTTCCACCGGCTTTCGCGCCGCCCATTCGGCCTGCGCCCGCTTGGCTGCGTTCAACGCGGCATCAATTATCGCAGGCGTGGCCTCGTGCAACCGCGCGATCACCTCGCCGGTCGCGGGGTTGATCACCTCCAACGGGGCGCCGGCGGTATCTTCCAACCAATTGCCATCAATGTAATGGCTCGCTTTGGGTTGTGCGATCATGGCCTGTCCTTCCTCGGTTCAATATTCAATTCTGCGGCAAGATGGCCTTGCACCAACTGCAGCGCGGCCTCGCCATCCGACGGGCCATCGCGCAAAGCCTCGCGCAAATACACCCCGTCGATCAACGCGCCCAAAGCATCGGCCAAGGCATCGGCGCGCGCACCCACCATTGGGCGCAGCGCATAGCGCAGGTTTGACCGCAACCGGCGCTGGTACACCGACAAAAGTCTGCGCGCGCCCGGCACTGATTGCGCCAAAACGTAAAAATTCAGCCAAGCGCTAATCACCTCACGGCGAAAGTTGGCCGCACTGAACGAGGCCAGCAATATCGCATCAAGCCGCGCCGCGGGGCTATCGGCCACCGCCAAAGCGCCCCGCACCTCTGCCGCGTAAAGCGCCAGAATGTGCCGCATCGCCGCCAAAAAGATTGCCTCTTTGCCGCCGAAGTAATGATGCGCAAGGGCCGTAGACATGCCCGCACGCTTTGCGATCTGCGCTACCGTCACGTCAAGCGAACCCGCCTGCCCGATCTCTATGATCGTGGCATTGACGAGAGCCCTCTTTCGGATAGGTTCCACTCCTAGTTTCGGCATTTTTTTCCACGAATAACTTGCTGTCTGATCTATATTGAAGTTAATTGACTCGTCAATCAACAAAAATAAACCCAATGGAGAGTATCTATGCCCACCATCAAATCCCGCCTTCTGGCCGGCACCGCCGCACTACTGCTGGCAAGCCCCGCCCTTGCAGAGTGCAACAAGATCACTTTCTCCGATGTCGGTTGGACCGATATCACCGCAACCACAGCCACCACAGTCTTTGTGTTTGAGGCGCTTGGCTATGAAACCGAAACCAAGGTGCTGTCCGTCCCGGTCACCTATGCCTCGCTGGCCGAGGGCGATATCGATGTGTTTCTGGGCAACTGGATGCCAACGATGGAGGCCGATATCGCCCCCTACCGCGAGGCAGGCACCGTTGATATCTTGCGCAACAACCTGACCGGCGCAAAATATACGCTGGCCACCAATGCGGCAGGCGTGGCGGCAGGCATCACTGATTTTGCCTCTATCGCGCAGGCCGCTGATGCGCTGGACAGCCAGATCTACGGGATCGAGCCCGGCAATGACGGCAACCGCCTGATTTCGGAGATGATCGAGAGCAATGCCTTTGGTCTTGAGGATTTCCAGATCGTCGAATCCTCGGAGCAGGGCATGCTTGCACAGGCCCAACGTGCCGAAGACCGCGGCGAGCCGATCGTCTTTTTGGGATGGGAGCCGCACCCGATGAACGCCAATATCGCGATCACCTATCTGCCCGGCGGGGATGATTTCTTTGGCCCCGACCTTGGCGGCGCGGTCATTGCAACAAACACCCGCAGCGGCTATGTCGCTGAATGCCCTAACATTGGTAAAATGTTGCAAAATCTTGAATTCTCGCTGAAGCTAGAGAATGAGATTATGGGCGCGATCCTTGATGACGGCCAGGATCCGGAAGATGCTGCAAAGGCGTGGCTGGCAGCCAATCCCGATACATTGGACGGCTGGCTTGACGGCGTGACAACCAAGGACGGCGGCGACGCGATGGCCGCACTGACTGCCGCACTGGCACAATAATCCAATCGGCCCCGGCACAACCCGGGGCCTTTTACCAAAGGATAAACATGGCCCTATTCACCCCCCTCGTCGATGCGCTCACCTCGGCACAAATCCCTGTCGGAGACGCGGCGCAAAATGCGGTTAACTGGCTGAAATCCCACGCGGCCGGGCTTTTTGACATCATTTCCGACCTGCTAGACGGGCTGATCGACGGGGTCACATGGTCCATCGAAAGCATCGGCCCCATCGGCATGACCCTTGTTTTCGTAGCGATCACCTATGCGCTGCAACGCAGTGTGAAACGCTGTGTGATCGTGGCGTTGGGGATGCTGTTCATCATCAATCAGGGCTATTGGGACCGGACAATTGAAACCCTGTCGCTGATCCTTGTGTCCTGCATCGTCTGCATGGGGATCGGGGTGCCTATGGGCATTCTGACGGCGCGGCGCAAATGGGTGTTTTCGGTGCTGGAGCCGGTTCTGGATCTGATGCAAACCCTGCCGCCTTTCGTCTATCTTATTCCTGCCGTTATCTTTTTCGGGCTAGGGCCGGTGCCGGGGTTGATTGCCACAGTGATCTTTGCGCTGCCTGCCTCTATCCGGCTGACACATTTGGGAATTTCCTCGACCCCCACCGCATTGACCGAGGCCGCAACCGCCTTTGGCGCCACCCCCATGCAGCGCCTTTTGAAGGTAGAGCTGCCCTCGGCCTTTCCGCAGATCATGGTCGGGTTGAACCAGACGATTATGCTGTCGCTGTCGATGGTCGTGATCGCCACACTGGTTGGCGCGGGGGGGCTTGGCCAGCCGGTGCTGAACGGATTGAACCGGATGAAACCAGATCTTGGCTTCGAATCCGGCTTTGTGATTGTCGCCCTCGCCACAGTGCTGCGGGTCATGCTGGAGGTACGCAAGAAATGAACGCCAGAACCGCAGTCGAATTTGACAATGTCTCCATCGTGTTTGGCGACCACCCCGAAATAGCCTTGCCGCTGATGGACCAAAACCAGACGCGCAGCGAAATTCAATCCGCCACGGGGCAGGTCCTTGGCGTTCACAACTGCTCCCTTACCGTGGAGGAGGGTGAGATTTTGGTGCTTATGGGCCTGTCGGGGTCCGGCAAATCCACGCTTTTGCGCGGCGTGAACGGGCTGAACCCCGTCGCGCGCGGCGAGGTGCGGGTGCGCGACGGTGAGGAAATGACCTCGGTCACCCATGCCGATGCCGCCACCCTGCGCCGCTTGCGCCTGTCCAATATTGCGATGGTATTTCAAGCCTTTGGCCTTTTGCCATGGCGCAGCGTGCGTGAAAATGTCGGCCTCGGGCTGGAGCTGGCCGGCCAATCCGCCAGCCAGCGCCGCGCCGCAGTAGAGGCGCAGTTAGAGTTGGTGAACCTGTCACAATGGGCCGACCGCAAGGTGGGGGAGCTGTCGGGAGGCATGCAGCAGCGCGTCGGCCTTGCCCGCGCCTTTGTCACCGATGCGCCGATCTTGCTGATGGATGAACCATTCTCGGCCTTAGACCCATTGATCCGCGCCCATTTGCAAGATGAGCTGTTAGAGCTGCAAAAGCGTCTCAACCGCACCATTATCTTCGTGAGCCACGATCTGGATGAGGCCTTCAAGATCGGCAATCGTATCGCCTTGATGGATGGTGGCCGCATCGTCCAATGCGGCACAGCGCGTGAGATTATCGCGAATCCCGCAAATGAATATGTCGCCAGCTTTGTGGCCCATATGAACCCGCTTACGGTGCTAACCGCCCGCGACGTGATGGAGACGGGCCAAAGTACCGCCGCCCAAGAGCTTCCGGCAGAAACCCCCGTGATTCAGATTATGGAGGCAATCCGCGACGGCGCGACCGAAATTGCCGTAACCGATGCGGGCCAGCGTATTGGCACCCTGACGGCCGCGCATGTGATGGGGCGGCTGGTCGACCCGCGGGGGTAGCCCCCTAAAAGAAAAGGCTTGGCACATCCCTGCGCGCCAAGCCTTTTCAATGGGTTAAACGAAGCGCTGACTATGCTTCGGGTTCTTCGGCCTTGGGTGCGGCCTTCTTGGCAGCAGGTTTTTTAGCAGCAGGCTTCTTTGCCGCTGTTTTTGTTGCCGTTTTCGCTGCAGGCTTCTTGGCCGCCGGTTTCTTCGCAGGCGCTTTCTTCTTGGCAGGTGCCTTCTTTTTGGCCCCCGTTTTTGCCGCCCGTTCAGCCAGCAATTCTATGGCCTGCTCAACCGTCACATCTGCCGGCTCCATCTCTTTTGGAACCGTCGCATTGATCTTGCCCCACTTGACATAAGGCCCGTAGCGCCCCGGCATCACCGCCATCGGCCCGCCATCAGGATGCTCACCCAAATCCTTAAGCGGCTCTGCCGCAACCCGCGCCTTGGAGTATTTATTGGCCAGAACCTCAACCGCGCGGTTCATCCCGATGGTAAAAACTTCCTCCACATCGGGCAGGTTCGCATAGACCTTATTGTGTTTCACATAGGGGCCATAGCGACCGATCGCCGCCTCGACCATTGCACCATCCTCTGGGTGCGGGCCGATCTCACGTGGCAATGACAACAAGGTCAGCGCTTTTTCCAAGGTGATGCTTTCAGGCGCCCACCCTTTGGGAAGGCTGGCACGTGGTGGTTTCGGCACCTCTTCGGTGGCCTCTCCGCGCTGGACATAGGGGCCGAATCGACCCGTCCGCAGGCTGATTTCAGCACCCTGATCATCAACGCCAAGCACTTGCCCATCAGGAGAAATCGCCACGCCCTCATCGCCGCCCGCCACCGAAATCGGACGAGTATAGCGGCACTCGGGATAGCTGCCGCAGCCGATAAACGCCCCACCAGAGCGTGCTGTTTTCAGGTGCAAGCGCCCCTCGCCGCAAACCGGGCAAATCCGCGGATCCGACCCGTCCGCACGTGGCAGATAAAGATGCGGCGCCAGGAATTCATCGATCTTGGTAAGAACTTCGCCGATCCGCAGATCAGCCGTCTCGGCAATCGCCGCCGAAAAGTCGCGCCAGAAGCGGGCAAGCACTTCCTTGTAATCACGCTCCCCCGCCGAGACATCATCAAGCTGACCTTCAAGATCGGCAGTGAAATCATATTGCACGTATTTTTCAAAATAGTTCGACAGGAAGGCCGTGACCAAACGGCCCTTATCCTCTGGGAACAAACGATTTTTGTCTTTGCGCACATATTCGCGGTCGACGATCGTCGTCAGAATAGAGGCATAGGTCGACGGACGCCCGATCCCCAATTCTTCCATCCGTTTGACCAAGGTCGCTTCGGTATAGCGGGGCGGCGGCTGGGTAAAATGCTGCGCGCCCAGCACCGATTGATCCGTGTTGGTCACGGCAGAGGCAACCCGCGTCGCAGAGCCTTCAATCACATCATCTTGCGCTGCCGCAGCCTTGGCAAAACCTTCGGTAAAGGCGCCCTTTACGAAATCGGCGGCCTCGCCTTGGGTGATCTGCGGCAGGCGACCTTCGTCGCTGTCGTCATCATCGCGCCCTTCCTCATAAAGCTTGAGGAAGCCATCAAACATCACCACCTGCCCTGTCGCACGCAGCATCACCTGCTTGTCGGCGCTGCCCACATCAACGGTGGTCCGCTCCAGACGCGCGGCCGCCATCTGGCTGGCAATCGTGCGTTTCCAGATCAGGTCATAGAGCTTCTTTTGCTCGCCCTCGAGGCGCAGATCATCGGCGGCCTTCGCCATATCGGTCGGGCGAATACACTCGTGCGCCTCTTGGGCGTTCTTGGCCTTGTTTTTGTAAACACGCGGGCTGTCGGGCACATATGCATCGCCGTAGCGAGACTTGATCGTGGCGCGCGCCTCGGTGATCGCCTCGGGCGCCATGTCGATGCCGTCGGTCCGCATATAGGTAATGTGACCGGCCTCATAAAGGCGTTGCGCGGCCCCCATACATTGCTTGGCGCCCATGCCGAATTTGCGGCTTGCCTCCTGCTGCAGGGTCGAGGTCATGAAGGGTGCAGACGGGTTGCGCGCGGCGGGCTTTGCCTCTACCGATTGCACGGTCAATGCGCGGCTTGTAACCGCCTGAACCGCCAGATCAGCCGCTTCGACAGTAGAAATATCGAATTTATCCAGCTTCTTGCCGCCCAGCACAGTCAACCGGACATCGTATTCCTGATTGCGGGGCGTTTTCAGGCGGGCATTCACGCCCCAGAATTCACGCGGGCGGAAGGCTTCGATTTCCATCTCGCGCTCAACAATCAAACGCAGGCAAACCGATTGCACACGGCCAGCCGATTTCGCACCCGGCAGCTTGCGCCACAGCACCGGCGACAGGGTGAACCCCACCAGATAGTCCAGCGCGCGGCGGGCAAGATAGGCATCCACCAGCGGCACATCGATCTGGCGCGGGTTCTTCATCGCCTCGGTCACAGCGGATTTTGTGATCGCGTTAAAGGTCACGCGGCTAACCTTGGTATCTTTCTTGATGCTCTTGGCCAGCGCCTCTTGCAGGTGCCAAGAAATCGCCTCTCCCTCACGGTCAGGGTCGGTCGCGAGGATCAGTTCATTATCGGTCTTCAGCGCATCGGCAATCGCTTTGATGTGCTTTTTGCTGTCAGAGGCGACTTCCCATTTCATCGCGAAATCATCTTCGGTATCAACGGAGCCATTCTTGGGCGGCAAGTCCCGAACATGCCCAAAGGACGCCAGAACCGTAAAATCGGATCCGAGATATTTGTTGATTGTCTTGGCCTTAGCAGGCGATTCTACAACGACAACAGCCATGAAAACCTCTTTTCCGAAACGGCACCAATTGCGGCGCGCAAGATGTGGCTGAATAGGCTGCATTGTCAATGGAGCCAACCCCCATTCGAAAAATCACCGCCGAGACAGGGTTTGGGGAAGGGTGTGTGCGCCTTTTATTCCACCCGCGACAGTAACCCGCCGGCTTGGCGCATCACTTTTCCGTCCAGCTCCAGCGTCAGCAATTCTGGGGTGATACGGGCAGAGGGCATGGCAAGATCGCGGATCAACTGGTCCTCGGCCAAGGGGCTGGGACCAAGGCGGGCAAGGATCTGGCTGTGAAGCGCGGAAACTTCTGACAATGGGCGGTGGTTTGGCACCGGGCCGGGAAGCGGGCTTGGCTTTGGCACCGACTGCACGGCGGGTTTCACAACCCGCGCGGTCAACGGCACGCCGGTTCCAATCGCCTCAATCACATCGGACGAACTGCGCACCAAAAGCGCACCTTCGCGGATCAACAGGTTGCAGCCGGCCGCGCGGGCATCAAAGGGGTGCCCCGGCACCGCCAGTACATCGCGCCCTTGATCCAGTGCATTGCGCGCCGTGATCAGGCTGCCGGAACGAACAGCTGCCTCAACCACCACCACTGCGCGGGACAGGCCTGACACCAGCCGGTTGCGCAGCGGGAAATGGCGGGCTTGCGGGGCGGTGCCCATGGGCTGCTCTGACACGCGACACCCTTTTTCTGCAATATCAATGGCAAGCTGGGTGTTTTCCTCGGGGTAAATCACATCCACACCGCCCGCCTGCACCGCAATCGTGCCCAGCGTTAGCGCGGCCTTATGCGCCGCCGCATCAATGCCGCGCGCCAGACCCGAGATGGTGACAAAGCCACGCTCCCCCAATGTCTCGGCCAGACGGGTGGCCATACGCACCCCAAGGCTGGAGGCATTGCGCGCGCCCACCAACGCCACACCCGGACGGTTGAGCAGGCTGGCGTCACCCATCACCCAAAGCACGGGTGGCGCGTCGTTCAGATCATAAAGCGCTTGCGGATAGGCCGCCTCACCCCAGCAGATCATCTGCGCACCGGCCTTACGGCCAAGTGTCATTTCATGCTGTGCCACCTCAACGGGGCAGATCGTATATTTTTCCACCCCTGCAGCGGCGGCGATTTCGGGCAAGGCCTGCAAAGCTGCTGCGGCGCTTCCATGTTCATCAATCAGCCCGTGAAACGTCACCGGCCCGACCCGACGCGACCGGATAAGGCGCAACCAATCCAGCCGCTCCGGCCCCGTCAAATCGGGGGCGGTGGGCTGCGCGTTATCTGAAAGGTCCGAATACATAACTATGCCTTTGGGGTTATCTTCCCTGAAGCATTTCGGAAATGGGTTAACAGAATATGAACGACGCCGGAATCACCCAAGACTGTATCAAATTATCCACACTCTCTTGCTTGTGATTGGCAGCCCTGCGCGATGCGCCTATATAGCAGTCATGTTTGAAGCATTGCTCCGCCGCTTGACGGCCCCGACACCCGAACGCCTGCCCGCCCCTGACGCCGATCTGGCGCTGGCGGCGCTGCTTGTGCGGCTTGCACGCGCTGATGGCGATTATGCACAGACCGAAGTTGCGCGGATTGACCGTGTTCTTGCCTCGCACCGCAATATTTCGCAGACCGAGGCCGCAGATCTGCGCGCCCGCGCCGAGGTGCTGGAATCAGAGGCCCCTGATACCGTACGCTTTACCCGCGCCATCAAAGAGGCCACCGCCCCTGAGGATCGCACCCATCTGCTGGAAGCGATGTGGTCTGTTGCCCTTGCCGATGACGCGCGCGACGCGGCCGAGGACCAATTGATGCGGCTTGTCTCCAACCTTTTGGGGCTGACAGATCAGCAATCGGCGCTGGCGCGTCAACGGGCGGCGCAAGCGTGACGTAAAGTCCATTAATTATCGCAGTTGCAAAGAGTCCCGAATACGGCCTTAATTGTACAAAGCATAATTGATGTGAGAAGTCGTGACAGCCAAAGCCCACCCCGCCGAGACATCACCCGATGGCGTCCCTGTCATAGAGATCAGGGACCTCCACAAAAGCTATGGCAATCTGGAGGTGCTGAAAGGCATCGACATGGTCGCCCCCAAAGGGCATGTCATCTCGCTTATCGGGTCGTCCGGCTCTGGCAAATCAACGCTTTTGCGGTGCTGCAACTTGCTGGAAAACAGCCAGCAGGGCACGATCAAGTTTGAGGGGGAAGCCGTGAAATGGCACGGTGAGGGGCTGAACAGGCATCCGTCAGACCGCGCCCAAGTCACCCGCATCCGCACGAATCTGTCGATGGTGTTCCAGCAGTTCAACCTCTGGTCCCATATGACGATTCTGCAAAACGTAATGGAGGCGCCCGTTAGCGTGCTCAAGCGTGATCCGGTCGCGGTTGAGGCGAAGGCCCGCGAGTATCTGGAAAAGGTCGGGATTGGCGATAAGGCCGATGCCTGGCCCGCGATGCTTTCGGGCGGGCAGCAACAGCGGGCCGCCATTGCGCGCGCACTTTGCATGGAACCCCGCGCGCTTTTGTTTGACGAGCCGACATCCGCGCTGGACCCGGAGCTGGAGCAAGAGGTCGTCAAGGTCATCAAGGCGCTGGCCGAAGAGGGCCGCACCATGCTGATCGTGACACATGACATGCGAATGGCCGCCGATGTATCGGACCATGTGGTGTTCTTGCACCAAGGCCGCACAGAAGAAGAAGGCCCGCCCGAAGCCGTGTTCGGAAATCCGCAGACAGAACGTTTGCGTGGCTTCCTTTCCGCAGGCGGCTAAGGCAGAAAGAACGATAACAACTTTACGATGGGGAATAACCAATGAAAAAACTGATCCTGACAACAGCCGTGCTGGCACTGACCGCCGGTGTCTCCTTTGCCGATACCATCCGCATGGGGACCGAAGGCGCCTACCCTCCCTATAACTTCATCAATGACAACGGCGAAGTAGACGGGTTTGAGCGTGACGTCGGTGACGAGCTTTGCGCCCGTGCCGAGCTGACATGTGAATGGGTGACAACCGATTGGGACAGCATCATTCCCAACCTTCAGTCCGGCAACTATGACCTGATCATCGCAGGGATGAGCATCACGGAAGAGCGCAGGGAAGTGCTTGCCTTCACCCAGAACTACATCCCGCCAACCGCCAGCGCCTATATCGGGCTGTCGGATGATATCGATGTGTCCACGGCCGTCATCTCGGCACAGACCGGCACCATTCAGGCAGCGCATGTGGCCCAAAGCGGGGCGACATTGCTGGAATTCGCAAATCCTGACGAATCCGTGGCAGCGGTGCGCAACGGCGAATCCGATGCTGTCTTTGCGGATAAGGATTTTCTTGTCCCGATCCAGGCGGAATCCAACGGCCAGTTCTCCTTTATTGGCGATGATGTCCCCTTGGGCGACGGTATCGGCATCGGGCTGCGCAAATCCGATACAGAGCTGAAAGCCAAACTGGATACGGCAATCGGTTCGATGAAAGACGATGGATCGCTGAATGTCTTGATCAAGAAGTGGTTCGGCGAAGACGCCATCACCTACTGATTGACCTGAACGCCGCAGCGCGCCCTTTCCATAAGGAAAGGCGACGTGCTGCGGCAACGGAATGCTCATGTTTTCAAGCTGCGCCGACCCTTCAACCCTTCAAGGCCTGAACTGGCTGATGTGTTACCTGACAACAGGTAAGCACATCGATTTCTATTGGTCTTTTTTGACGGTGCTGACGCTTTTGGCCGTGACCGCGCCGGTGGCTTTGGCCTTTGGATTTGGCGGGGCGATGCTTGCGCGTTCGCAGCATCTTGCACTGCGGGTTATTGGCAAGGGCTATACGGCGATGGTGCGCGGTGTGCCCGATATCGTCTTCTTCCTGTTCTTCGTGATTGCCCTTGACCAAGGCATCGAGTGGATGATGCATCAGGCCCGCTGCCCCGATTGGACCGACCCGATCCGCAACGGGATGGAGTTCCGCGTCTGCCCACAGGCCAAGGTGCCGCCCAATTCCGCCGCACAGATCTGGCATTCGATCTACGGGTTCGTGCTTGCGGTTGTGACATTCGCGCTGGTCTTTGGGGCCTTTGCCGCCAATGTAATCTATGGCGCGATGCAGGCCGTACCGCGTGCGCAACTGGAAACCGCCGAGGCTTATGGCATGTCGCAAGGCCAAGTGTTTCGCCGCGTATTGGTGCCGCAAATGTGGATCTATGCGCTGCCGGGGCTGTCAAACCTCTGGCTGATCTTGATCAAGGCCACGCCCTTGCTGTTCTTGCTGGGCGTGCAGGATATCGTCTATTGGGCGCGCGAATTGGGCGGCGCGAAAACCAGTGCCTTCAGCTTTCCGCATCCTGACTGGCGGCTTTACTATTTCCTAGGGCTGCTGGTGTTCTACCTGCTAATGACCCGCATCTCTGAGGTGTATCTGACGCGGCTGCAAAACCGGTTGAACCACGGTCAGGCCACCGCCGCCGGTGAAGCCCAACGAAAGGCCGCGGCATGAGCTGTTTGCAAACCATCGCAGATTACGGCCTGCGTTCCATGGGGATTGGCGAGCGGCTGCTGCCCAGAACCGATTTCACCCTGTGCCAGCAGTTCACACTGATCGGTTCCGGCATGATCTGGAACATCTATTTCGGGGTCTTGGCGCTGTTCTTCGGGTTTATCTTTGCCAACGCGCTGGCGCTGGCCAAGGCATCGCGCAGCCCGCTTACCCGCAAGCCGGCCGAATGGTTCATCTTTGTCTTTCGCGGCTCGCCTTTGTTTATCCAGTTCTTTCTGGCCTATGAGGCGCTTGTGCTACTGCCGCGCAACGGGATCGAGGTTTTCGGCATCACCGCCGAGGTAAGCTGGCTGTCACGCGCTTGGGCTGGCGCCCTGATCGTGCTGTTTTTGAACACCGCCGCCTATTCCGCCGAGATATTCTATGGCGCGCTGCGCTCTATCCCCAAGGGCGATCTGGAGGCCGCCGATGCTTATGGCATCACCGGTTGGAACCGGTTCCGGCGGGTGGAATGGCCCACCATGCTGCGCCTTGGCTGGCCGTCTTATACCAACGAGGCGATCTTTTTGTTCCACGCCACCACGCTGGTGTTCTTCTCTGGCTTTCCCGCGTTCCGGCAAGAGGGCGACGCGCTTTATTACGCCAGCTATTTCGTGGACAAGACCTTTAACCCATTCGTCCCCTACCCCATCGTTGCCTTTTATTTTGTCTTATGGACATTGGCACTGATTGGAATATTCGGGGTCATTAATCGACGGCTGAACAGACATCTACCGTCCAACGAGCGGAGCCGCGTCAAGCTGCGTCCGCAAATCATCAGGTGAAATATGAAAGACTGGCTGCGAAAACACCCCGAGGTTCGCACAATCCGTGTGGCAGCGGCAGACCTTAACGGGCAAGCACGGGGCAAACGTATCCCCGCGCGCTTTGCCGATAATGCGGTCAAAGGCGGCACACGCTTTCCGTTTTCGGTCCTTAACCTCGACATCTGGGGCGAAGACATTGACGACAGCCCGTTGGTCTTTGAAGAGGGCGACCAAGACGGTGTTCTGAAACCGACCGAGCGTGGCTTTATGCCGATGCCGTGGCTAGAGGCGCCGACTGCCCTGCTGCCAATCTGGATGTTTCGCGAAAACGGCCAGCCCTATGACGGCGACCCGCGTCAAGCGCTTGCCGCCGTTGTCGCCCGCTACAAGGCGCGCGGCCTCACACCCGTTTGCGCGGTGGAGCTGGAATTTTTCCTGATCGACGACAGCGGCAAGAAGATGCAGGTTCCCGCCTCGCCGCGTTCCAACAAACGCCGTAAAGCCGCCGAGACATTGTCGATCCGCGCGCTGGACGCCTTTGATACCTTCTTCACCGATCTTTATGACGCCTGTGAGGCGATGGATATCCCCGCCGATACCTCCACCTCTGAAACCGGCCTTGGTCAGTTTGAGGTCAACCTGATGCATTGTGATGATGCGCTGCGGGCGGCGGATGATGCCTGGCTCTTCAAGATGCTGGTCAAAGGATTGGCACGGCGGCACGGGTTTGCGGCTTCTTTCATGGCGAAACCTTACCCGGAATATTCCGGCTCGGGGCTACACACGCATTTCTCGGTACTTGACGCAAAAGGCGACAATATCTTTGACAGCGGCGGGCCAAGAGGCACGGCAGTTTTGCGTCACGCCATTGCCGGCTGTCTGGATGCGATGCATGATTCCACGCTGCTGTTTGCACCGCATGGCAACAGCTATGACAGGCTGGTGCCCGATGCCCATGCCCCGATCGCCATCTGCTGGGGTTATGAGAACCGGACGGCGGCGCTGCGCATTCCGGCAGGCTCCACCGCCGCACGGCGGATCGAGCACCGCGTCGCGGGCGGTGATGTGAACCCCTATCTGATGCTGGCCGTTATCCTCGGGGCGGCACTGAACGGGATTGAAGACGGGGTAGAGCCGCCCTCACCGATCACCGGCAACGCCTATTCCCAAGAGGGTTTGCCCCAGATCCCCACCGAATGGGGTGCGGCGATTGATGCCTTTGAAAGCTCGACAATCATGCCGCGGATTTTTAGCAAGGATCTGATCCGCAACCTGACACTGACCAAACGGCAAGAGAAGCTTTATCTCGCGGAACTTAGCCCCGAAGAACAGGTCGAACTGTACCTAGATACTGTATAGGCCGAAAGCAGGCCCAGCCCAGAAAACGCAAAGCAAATGACCGCTATTCTCTATTCCTTTCGCCGTTGCCCCTATGCGATCCGCGCCCGTTTGGCGCTGCATGTGTCAGGGGTTGAGGTTGAGATGCGCGAGATTTTGCTGCGCAGCAAACCTGCAGCATTTCTGGCCGCCTCCCCTTCGGCAACGGTGCCCTGTCTGGTCACGGACAGCGGGGGGATCGACGAAAGCCTTGATGTCATGCTTTGGGCCTTGCGCCAAAACGACCCCGAGGGCTGGTTGCAAATGCCCGAGGCGGGCCACGACTGGATTGCGCGCGCCGATGGGCCCTTCAAAGGCGCGCTCGACCGGGTGAAATACGCAAGCCGCCACCCGTCAAGCGATGTGGCAGAGGCCCGCAGAGCGGCAGTGGCCTTCTTTGATGATCTGGAAATGGCACTGGGCGCGTGGGTTTTCGACCGCGCCAGCCTTGCCGATTACGCGATACTGCCCTTCGTGCGCCAGTTCGCCTTTGTGGACAAGCCATGGTTTGATGCGCAGCCATGGCCCAAAGTACAGGCATGGCTGGCCGCCTTCCTTGCCTCTGACAGGTTCGATGCGGTGATGGTCAAACGCCCGCTTTGGGTCGAAGGGCCCGCCCCCTCAACCGCCTAAAGCAGGTCTTCTTCCTCACCATCGACATCAATGCCCAAAGCATCCAGACCCGCCTCAAGGTTTTCGGCCAGATGCGGCATGCCCATCAGATAATCCGCCGTGGGTACGGTTTTCTCGGCCCGTGCGGTGGCCAGCGCCTCGGCGTAATCCTCGGCATCAAAGCTGCCGCGCCCGACCCATGCAATGGCCGTCAGGTGGTCTTGCTCATCCACATTCAGATTTTCGATGAAGGCGGAAAGCTCTGCCGAGACTATATGCCCTTCGCGGGCCTGAAAGATGATGTGGACGACTTTACTGGGGCTGATATCAATCATGAGGGGTGTCCTTAATTCGCTTTGTCCCATGGTGCGACAGGACGCGGGCCAGAGCAAGGGGGATCGCAGTGTTTCCCTCTTGCCGATAAGGGGAGGAAGCGGATAGTCTCAAGCCATCAACCGCATAGGGATTTTATGCTGATCGGTATTTTGCAAACCGGCCTCTCGCCTGACCAGCTTATGGCTGAGATGGGGGATTACCCGGACATGTTCCAACGCCTGCTGGCGGAACAAGGCCTAACATTCAAAACATGGCGTGTACTGGACGGGGAATTCCCGCCCGACGTGAACGCCGCGGATGGCTGGTTGATCACCGGCTCGCGGCATGGCGCCTATGAGGATCACCCGTGGATCCCCCCGCTCGAAGCGTTCATCCGCGCGTCTTATGCAGCCCATGTACCCATGGTCGGCATTTGCTTCGGGCATCAGATTATGGCGCAGGCAATGGGCGGTCGGGTCGAAAAATACCCCGAGGGCTGGGCCGTTGGCGCGACAGAATATGATTTTGACGGCACACCGGTGGTGCTAAATGCTTGGCATCAGGATCAGGTCACAGCCAAGCCGGACAGCGCCGAGGTCGTGGGCAGCAATGCCTTTTGTGCCAATGCCGCCTTGCTTTATGATGACCGGATGTTCAGCGTTCAACCCCACCCCGAGTTTCGCCCCGCATTCGTGGACGGGTTGATAAACACGCGCGGCAAGGGCGTGGTGCCGGATGATCTTTTGGCGGCAGCCACTGCCAAGCTGGCGCAGCCTTTGGGTGATGCTGCTATGGCCGCGCGGATCGCCGCTTTCTTCAAGCAGCCGAGGGGCTGATTTCTCAAGGACCGGAGCGTTGTAATGACCAAGTGGACCGACAACATCCCCGAAGCCGCACACGAATATATCGCAGGGCGGCGTTTGGACGAGGTGGAATGCATTATCGCCGACATCGCAGGTGTGGCGCGCGGCAAGGCTATGCCCGCATCAAAGTTTGCGACGCAGGCGAATTACTATTTGCCCAACTCTATCTTTTTGCAGACCATCACCGGCGAATGGGCGTCAAACCCCGGCGGGCAATTCACAGAACCTGACATGGTTTTGGTGCCTGATTACGCAACCACCACAGCCGCCCCATGGACGGCGGACGTGACGGTTCAGGTGATCCATGACGCCCAAGACCAGCAGGGCAATCCAATCGCCACCGCCCCGCGCAATGTGCTGAAACATGTGCTGAACCTGTATAAGGCCAAAGGCTGGGTGCCGGTTGTGGCGCCGGAAATGGAGTTTTTCCTGACGGCCCGCAACCTTGATCCGAACATGCCGGTTTTGCCCCCGATGGGGCGCTCTGGCCGCCGCGCTGCGGGCAAACAGGCCTATTCGATGAGTGCGGTCGATGAATACGGCAAGGTAATCGATGATATTTATGACTTTGCCGAAGCGCAGGGCATGGAGATCGACGGCATCTTGCAAGAAGGCGGGGCCGGTCAGGTAGAGATCAACCTCGCCCATGGCGATCCGATCCGGCTGGCCGATGAGATCTTCTTTTTCAAACGCTTGATCCGTGAAGCCGCCCTTCGCCATGATTGCTTTGCCACCTTCATGGCCAAACCGATTGAGGGGGAGCCGGGATCGGCGATGCATATCCACCATTCGGTCGTGGACATGAGCACCGGCAAGAACATCTTTTCCGCGCCCGACGGGACAGAGACCGACGCGTTCTTGCACTTCATCGCGGGGATGCAGAACCACCTGCCGGGGGCGGTCGCTTTGCTTGCGCCCTATGTGAACAGCTACCGGCGCTATGTTCCGGATTTTGCAGCACCTATCAACCTTGAATGGGGCCGTGACAACCGCACAACCGGCCTTCGCGTGCCCATTTCAGGGCCAGAGGCGCGGCGCGTCGAAAACCGTCTTGCGGGCATGGATTGCAACCCCTACCTTGGTATCGCCGCCAGCCTTGCCTGTGGTTACCTAGGGTTGATTGAGGGCAAGCCCCCGCGTGCAGAGTGCACAGGCGACGCCTATAACATCGAGACGGATCTGCCCTATACGCTGAATGACGCCCTTGACCTGCTAGAGCTGGACACGACCCTGTGCGAGGTCCTCGGGCCTGAATTCTGCCGGGTTTACGATTCCGTCAAACGCAACGAATACAAAGAGTTTCAACAGGTTATCAGCCCGTGGGAACGTGAACACCTGTTGTTGAACGTATGAACCTATTGCACGCCAATGACCGGCCGGGTGAATATCCGGCCTCTTACTATGCCGCGACCGCAACCGAGGGGGAACGCTTTGCGCCCCTGAAAGGACAGGTGACGGCGGATGTTTGCATCATTGGCGGCGGCTATACCGGGCTGTCGGCGGCGCTGCATTGTGCGCAGGCGGGGTTAAGCGTGGTGCTTTTGGAGGCGCACCGTGTTGGCTTTGGCGCATCGGGGCGCAACGGGGGGCAGGTCGGCTCTGGCCAGCGGTTGGAACAAGACGCACTGGAAAAGCTGGCGGGGAAAGATGCCGCCCACGCCATGTGGGATATGGGTGAGGAGGCCAAGCAGCTTGTGCGCGATCTGGCCGCCGGAATGGGCCTGCCTTTTCACGCCGGTGTGGCCCATGCATGTTATAGTGATGCAGAGGTCGCCCACGCCCGCCGCTATGCCGAAAAGCTGGAGCGTGATTACGGCTATGATCGGATCGCGCCCTTGCCCGACGGGCTGATCGGATCTGCGGCCTTCAAGGGTGGCGATCTGGATATGGGTGCGGGGCATTTGCATCCGTTGAATTTTGCCTTGGGACTGGCCAAAGCGGCGGCCAAGGCGGGCGCCACGATATACGAACAATCCGAGGTGCATCAGATCACCCACGGGCCGCGCGCAATCGTGCAAACCGGCACGGGGCGCGTTAGCTGCAACCATGTGATCTTGGCGGGCAACGGCTATTTGGCGGGGCTGGACCAAAAGGTCGCCGCTCGGGTGATGCCCATCAACAATTTCATCGTCGCAACAGAGCCTTTGGGCGCCGATGCCGCAGGCATTCTGGCGCGCAATGTGGCCGTGGCGGATACTAAATTTGTGGTGAACTACTGGCGCTTGTCAGATGATAAACGTCTGCTCTTTGGCGGGGGGGAAAGTTATGGCTACCGCTTTCCCGATATTTTGAAAACCGTACGCAAGCCGATGCTGGAGGTGTACCCCCAGTTGCGCGATGTAAAGATCGACTATGCTTGGGGCGGCACTTTGGCGATTACACGCAACCGGATGCCCTGCTTTGTCCGGACGCATCCAAATGTGGTTTCTGCCTCGGGCTATTCGGGGCATGGGGTGGCGATGGCCACGTTGGCGGGCAAGCTTTTGGCGCAGACGGTGCAAGGGCAGGCAAGCGGGTTTGATGTGCTTGCCGCCTTGCCCCAGCCGCGTTTTCCCGGCGGAGCTGCCTTGCGCTGGCCACTTCTGGCCGCCGCTATGACATGGTACAGCATGCGCGACAGGCTTGGCATCTAGCGCCAAGCCCGTCCGGCCTTACATTTTGGAAAGCTTCTTTTGCAATTCTGCGAGTTGCGCCTTTATCTCGCGCAGCTCATCCGCTTCCTTGCTTGGCGTCTCTTCGGGGTCGTCTGTACCAACCCAGCCCGGAACGCCGCCCATCATCGATTTCAGGAAGGCTTCTTGCTGTTTGCGCATCGCGTCAAACCCCGGAACCGTGGCCATGGGATGCGGCACCTTGGTGATGTTTTCGACCATCTTCGACTGGCTGTTGCGCAGCATATCGAATGAGGAGGCCAGAAACTGCGGCACGATAGAGCTGACACCGGTGGTATAGCTGCGCACCAGATCATTCAGCACATTGGTCGGCAAGACCGACTCCCCCTTGCTTTCATGCTCTGCCACAATCTGCAACAAATACTGGCGCGTCAGGTCATCACCCGATTTCAGGTCAATGATCTGCACTTCGCGCCCAGATCGCACAAAACCGGAGATATCCTCCAGCGTCACATAATCCGAGGTTTCGGTATTATACAGGCGGCGACTGGCGTAGCGCTTTATAAGTAGCGGTTTATCGGTTTCGGCCATGACGCCCCCCTTTTGGAAATGTTGCACTGCCGCAAAAGCTTAGGCTAGTGCAGAAAGAAAGAAAAGGGCGGGCTTCTAATGAAGCCCGCCCATGGCGCATCAAACAGCTGGGAGGAAGCCGGACGCGGCCAAAGCCGGTTGGCTTATTTCGAAGCTGTTGCTTTTTTCGCAGCCGACTGAACGTCAGACGTTGCTTTTTGCACTGCAGCAGTGGTTTCTTCGGTCATGTCTTTGCCAGCAGCCAGCATCAGTTCAACAGTTTCCATCTGAACTTTTTTCGCAACTTCAGCGAAAGCAGCCATGTTGTCGGAAGCCATTTCAGCAGCAGCAGAAGCGAAATCGCTTGCAGCTTTGCTGTATTCAGCTGGATCAGCTTTAGCAGCTGTCACGTTGGTTGCTTTGGCAATTGCGTCTTTTGTCCACTTGGAGGAAATCTCGGTGGATTTTTCAGCAGCTTCAAAGGCAACTTTGGACAGCTTTTCAGCCATTGCAGCCTGGCTTTTGAATGCGTTCTGGAACGCAGAATTGTCAGTTGGGAACGAAGCCATCATGTCTTGAACCATTTTCGTCATGTCTGGTGTCTTAGTCATTTCAAATTCTCCTAATCGGCGGAAGCTTCCGCGTTTCCTTGAGAAAGATATACATGCTGCAGTGCGGCATTGCAAGCCTTATTCTGCAATGCAGCATTTTTGATGCGCTAACCCATTCAGGGCAAAACACAAAAACTTCCCTTAGGTTAGCTTTCACCCCTTTTTACAGGCACTGCCCCCACATAACTGCCCGGAGCCGCGGCCAGTACAGGGTTGTCCGGCCCGCCCGGCGCGCGCGCCTCCACCTGCGTGCCCGACTGCTTTGCAAGCCATGCCCCCCATGTCGGCCACCAACTTTGCTTTTCATGGAAGGTGGCGTCGGCGAGGAAATCCTCAGGTGTCGTAAGCGGGGCGTCATTGGTGTAATGCCCGTATTTCTTTTTGCTCGGCGGATTCACAATGCCCGCGATATGGCCCGACTGCGCCATGATAAAGGTTTTATCCTTGGAGCCAAACTGCGCCATGCCATTATAGCTGCTTTTCCACGCGGCAATATGGTCGGTCTCACAGGCAATCGCACAGATCGGCAGCTTGATATCGGACAGCTTCACCGGCTCCTCAAAGACAGGGAACTCTCCCTTTGCTAAACCGTTTTGCTGGCAAAGACCCTGAATATATTCGACCGACATCTTGGCAGGCAGGTTGGTGCCATCCCCGTTCCAGAACAACAAGTCGAAGGCAGGCGGGGCCTCACCCATCATGTAGCTTTTGATTGCCGGCTGATAGATCAGGTCGTTGGAACGCAGATAGGAGAATGTGCGCGACATGAAGGTTTTGTCCAGTATCCCGTCAACCTCCACCTGCCGCGCGATGCCATCAACGAAATCATCCGTCAAAAAGACGCCGACCTCTCCCGGATCGACAAAATCGGTCAGGGTGGTAAAGAATGTCGCCGATTTGACGGTATTATCCCCCGCCTTGGCCAGATGCCCCAAAGTCAGCGAAAGCGTCGTCCCCGCGATGCAATAGCCCACGGCGTTCACCTGTTTGGTGCCGCAAATCCGCCGCACCTCGGCCATCGCCCGCAAATAGCCGTCACGGATATAGTCATCCATCCCGACATCAGCATAGGTGTAATCGGGATTAACCCATGAGACGACAAACAGCGTGAACCCTTGGTCCACGATCCATTTGATCAAGCTGTTCTGTGGCTTGAGGTCCATGATATAGAATTTGTTGATCCACGGCGGAAAGATGACCAGCGGGATATCATGCACGGTTTCTGTTGTGGGGCTGTATTGAATAAGCTCCATCATCTTGTTGCGGTAAACCACCGCGCCGGGGGTGGTGGCAATATTCTCACCGACTTTAAAGGCGGACTTATCCGCCAGATTCACCAGCAGGTCGCCGTTATTCGCCTCAATATCGCGGACAAGGTTTTCAAGCCCGGCAACAAGGCTTTCGCCATCCGTGGCCATTGCCCGTTCCAGCGCGTCAGGGTTGGTCCCGAAGAAATTGGTCGGCGACATCATATCCACGATCTGCTGGGTGAAATATTCCACCCGCTTTCGCTCGGCCGGATCCATGTTCTCCAACCCGCTCACTGTTTCGGAAACCATTTCGGCATTCAGCAAATATTGCTGCTTAAGATAGTTGAAGAACGGGTTTTCATCCCACATCGGGTTGGCAAACCGCTGGTCTTTGGGGGATGTATCGACAGGGGCCTTAACTTCCCCCTGCATCAAAACACTTTGCGCATCCACGTAGTGCTTGAGGGTCTTACCCCAATAACTGACCTGACTCTCTATCATCCGCGAAGGGTTTTGCATCATTTCGGAAACATAAGCGCTTGCGGCTTTCATATAGACATCCTGGCTAGGGCCAGAAAGCGCCGGATCTGCCGGTTGACGTTGCGAAAGCGCTGCAGTCAGGCGTTTTGAAAGCTCTTCAACTTTCGCCAGATTGGCGTTAAGCCGGGCCAAACTTTCGTTGCTCTCATTCTGCGTTGTTGCCATTTTAATATTTCCCCCCTATATTCGCTGCAGCGCAGCATGGCGGATGTGCTTCAAATTTGGAACCACAGCCCTATCGCCCCAACCTTGACGGCCCTGGAGATGCTATGAAGTATATGATGACCTACGACCTGATGGAAAGTGCCAGAAACACGAATGAGTGGATCGGCGCTACGGCCAAGGCGATGGCCACCTATCCTCTCTTCGCGCTTTCGATGGATCCAACGATCCGTATGACGGCCGCTTGGGGCGAGGTCATGGAACGGACATTTGCGCGTATGGTCGACAAGCCCGACTGGGCGGTCCGGTCCGTTGTTGGGACGGATGGTCAGGATCATCTGGTTGATATCGTAAAGGTGGTGGAGCGTCCCTTCGGTGACCTGCTGCATTTCTCGGTGCGCCGCCGCGAACCGTTGAAGCGCAAGGTTTTGCTGGTGGCACCTATGTCGGGGCATTACGCGACCCTGCTCCGCTCCACCCTCAAAAGCTTGCTGGTCGACTGCGACGTCTATGTAACCGACTGGCATAACGCACGCGACATTCCCGTTTCCGAAGGCAAATTCGACATTGAGGATTATACCCTCTATCTCGTTGATTTTATGCGTGAACTTGGCCCCGACACACATGTGATCGCCGTGTGCCAGCCCGTGCCCTTGGCATTGGCCGCAACCGCCTATCTTGCCGCCGAAGACCCAGAGGCACAACCGCGCAGCTTGACGCTGATCGGTGGCCCGGTCGATCCTGATGCGGCCCCGACCGAGGTAACCGATTTTGGCCGCCGCGTGACGATGGGCCAGTTGGAGCAAGCCGCGATCCAGCGTGTCGGCTTTACCTATAAGGGTGCGGGCCGGTTGGTTTATCCGGGCCTTTTGCAGCTTCAAAGCTTCATCTCGATGAATGCAGAACGCCACAGCAAAGCCTTCCAAGAACAGATTATGCGTGTGGCGCGTGGCGAAGCCTCTGACCATGACGCCCACAACCGCTTCTATGATGAATACCTTGCGGTGATGGATATGACGTCAGAATTTTATCTCTCTACCGTCGAACGCTTGTTCAAAAACGGTGAAATCGCAAAGAACGAGTTTGAGATTAACGGCAAACGAGTCGATATCGGTGCGATTACACGGGTTGCCGTGATGACGGTTGAAGGCGCGAATGATGATATTTCGGCCCCCGGCCAATGTATTGCGGCGCTGGATCTGTGCACAGGCTTGCCCGACAGCAAGAAAGCAAGCCATCTGGAGCCCGGCGCAGGCCACTACGGGATCTTCGCAGGCAAAAGCTGGCGCTTGAACATTCGCCCGCTGGTGCTGGACTTCATTGACGCCAACTCTGGCGACACACCACCAAAGAAATCCAAGCCGGTTGCGGTTGCTGCGGTAAAAGCCGCTTCCTGACCCCCGCTGAAGTCAAACACAAAGCCCCTGCATTCGCGGGGGCTTTGTGCGTTTGATCAGCCGTCCAGCAGGACTTCAAGCGTTTGCGTAACCAGATCAAGACAATCCGGCGTGGAAAAGCGGTGATCCGCATCCTTGACCAAGGTCAGCCGCAAATCGGGGCTGGTCGCGTGATCCATCAAACGCAATGCCACCGAGGGCGGCACATCCACGTCGGCAGTGCCTTGCAGTAGACGCACAGGGAACGGCAGCTCCAACGGTTCACGCAGGACAAGACGGTCACGCCCCTCCTCGACCAACCGTTTGGTGATGATATAGGGCTCATCCGAATATTCCGAAGGCAGCACAACCTGACCGCCTGCCAGTTCCCTACGCTGCGCAGGCGTGAAACCGTCCCACATGCTATCTTCGGTAAAATCAGGCGCGGCGGCGATGCCAACGAATCCCGCCACGCGTTCCGGCACAACACGCGCCACCAGCAGCGAAATCCACCCCCCCATCGACGACCCCACAAGGATTTGCGGGCCGCTCGTCAACGTGGTGATGGCTGCCAGCGCATCCTCAAACCAGTCGCCAATCGCGCCTTCCAGAAAATCACCAGACGACGAACCATGACCGGAATAATCAAACCGCAAAAAGGCCGCCCCCCTTGCGCGTGCCCATTCTTCCAGATGCAAGGCCTTGGTGCCCTCCATATCCGACTTGAACCCGCCAAGGAACACGACACCCGGCCCGGCCCCCGGCGTTTGATGGTAAGCGATGCGGCGGTTTTGCGGGGTGGTCAGGAAGGATGGGTTTGACATGCGGTCCTCAAGCTTTTTCCCAAGCATAGACCAGCGCTGCACGCGGGCCAAGCGGTTGACATTTCCAAAACTGTTCGTCATTTGGAACGCATATAAACCCGCAACCGGGCGCATCGTGGGCGCCAAACCGAGGAGGTGGCCCAGATGGCCCAGATTTCCCTGACCTTTCCCGATGGCAATATTCGGCAGTATGATGCCGGCGTAACCGCATTTGAAGTCGCGACATCCATCGCCCCCAGCCTTGCCAAAAAATCAATCAGCGCCACCGTCGACGGCGCGCATTTTGATATGCAGTGGCCGATCACATCCGATGCGACGATTGCCCTGAATACGCTGGCCGATGAGGCCCCTGCGCTGGAACTTATCCGCCATGACTTTGCGCATGTGATGGCCCGCGCGGTGCAAGAGCTGTGGCCCGATGTAAAGGTCACAATCGGCCCGGTCATCAAGGATGGCTGGTATTACGACTTTGACCGCGCCGAACCTTTCACCCCCGAAGACCTCGCGCTGATTGAAGCAAAGATGAAGAAGATCATCAACTTGCGCGATCCGGTTCGCACCGAAGTGTGGGACCGTGCCCGCGCGATCGCTTACTACGAGGAACGGGGCGAACCCTATAAGGTAGAGCTGATCGAAAGCATCCCCGGCGATGAGCCTTTGCGCATGTATTGGCACGGCGACTGGCAAGACCTCTGCCGTGGTCCGCATTTACAGCACACAGGGCAACTTCCGGCCGATAGCTTCAAACTGATGTCGCTGGCGGGGGCCTATTGGCGCGGCGACAGCAACCGCGCAATGTTGCAGCGGATCTACGGCGTGGCCTTCAAGAACCGCGACGATCTGCGCGCCCATTTGACCATGCTGGAAGAGGCCGCAAAACGTGACCACCGCAAGCTGGGCCGCGAAATGAACCTGTTCCACATGCAAGAAGAGGCCCCCGGCCAGATCTTTTGGCATCCGAACGGCTGGACGATCTATACCGAGCTGCAAGACTACATGCGCCGCCGCCAACGCGCCGATGGCTATGTCGAGGTGAACACGCCGCAGGTGGTGAACCGCAAGCTTTGGGAAGCTTCGGGCCATTGGGAAAACTATCAAGAGCATATGTTTATCGTCGAGGTCGACGAGGATCACGCCCGCGAGAAAACGGTCAACGCGCTTAAGCCAATGAACTGCCCCTGCCATGTGCAGATTTTCAACGTCGGCCTGAAATCTTATCGTGATCTACCGTTGCGGATGGCGGAATTCGGCTCGTGCAACCGCTATGAGCCTTCGGGCGCGCTGCATGGCATCATGCGGGTGCGCGGCTTTACCCAAGATGACGCGCATATTTTCTGCACCGAAAGCCAGATCAAGGAAGAGTCGAAGAAGTTCATCGACTTCCTGTCGGCCGTCTATGCCGATCTTGGCTTTGATAAATGGCGGATCAAGCTTTCCACACGCCCTGAAAAGCGTATCGGAACCGAAGAAAGCTGGGATTATGCCGAGGCGGCCTTGGCCGGTGCGGTTGAAGCGGCAGGTCACACCTATGAGATTTTTGAGGGTGAGGGTGCCTTTTACGGCCCCAAGCTTGAGTTTGTGCTGACCGATGCGATTGGCCGCGACTGGCAATGTGGTACCTTGCAAGTGGACCCGAACCTGCCCGAGCGTCTTGACGCGCATTACATCGGCCAGGATGGCGACAAACACCGGCCGATCATGCTGCACCGTGCCTGCCTCGGCTCATTCGAGCGGTTCATCGGCATCTTGATCGAAAGCCACGCGGGCAAACTGCCGTTCTGGCTCGCACCTCGTCAGGTGGTTGTGGCTGCTATCGTCTCGGATGCCGATGATTACGCGATGGAAGTGGCAGCAGCCCTGACCGCAGCGGGCGTGCGGGCAGAGGTCGACCTGCGCAATGAAAAGATCAACTACAAGATCCGTGAACATTCGGTCGGCAAAGTGCCAGTTATCCTGGCCGTCGGCATGCGCGAGGTCGAAGAAAAAACCGTCTCGGTGCGTCGTTTGGGCGAGAACAAGACCGAGGCCAGCACTTTGGATGCAATCGTGCCGCTTTTGCGCGATGAGGCAACACCGCCCGATATGCGCTAACCACGCGTTCTGAACGCTCCGCGCCTTTGCCTTTGGCATCGGCGCGGAGTAGCTTGGCAGCCAGCAAACTTCAGCTTAGGGGGAATTCGAATGATGACGCACTCCAAACTGCTTATGATCGCATTGTTTGGCATGATGCTGGGCCAAACCGGCCCTGCGGTGGCGCAAAGCGGCATGGAAAAATGCTATGGCGTTGCACTGGCCGGTCAGGCCGACGGTGTTGATGGTGCTGGCACCTCAACCGTGGATTATCAGGGCAACGCCTGGAAAATGGTTCCCGCCGGCACCTGCACCACGTTAGAGCTTCCCCAAGGCCGCATGGGCAGCTTGGAGCCCTTGGGCCGCGACCTGCCCAAGGAATAATCCCACGCGCCTCCTCACTCGCATGCTTGCGGCAGTCCCTGCCGTGGCAAACGCGGAATTTTGCACAATACCAACAAGTATCTTGATTTCTGTTTCTGTTTCGGCATGATTTTAGATGTGTCGGCAAGGCTTCGGGCGCGTGATCTTCGCCTTGGATCAATTGCCACACGGTCTCGCGGCATGTCGCCACGGGATGGATTGATGAAGGAGAAGCGGCATGCCAACTGGCACCGTCAAATGGTTTAACGGCACAAAAGGTTATGGGTTCATTGCGCCTGATGATGGCGGAAAGGATGTATTCGTCCACATCTCGGCGGTAGAGCGCGCGGGATTGACCGGGCTGAGCGATAACCAAAAGATCGGCTATGAGCTGCAATCAGGTCGGGACGGCAAGGAATCAGCCGGCGATCTGCGCTTGCTTTAAGGGGTTTCGGCTGCAACGGCCCGCTGCTTGCGGGCCGTTTTCCGGACTACAGGTATTTTGCCTGCACTGCCTCATCCCAACCCAGTGTCAGCCCGTGATCACCGCGAATAACAGGGCGCTTCATCAAGGTGGGCTGCTGTTTTAACTGCTCGTCCGGCTCACATGCCTTGAGCCAATCCGTCGCCCCGCGCCACGTCGTGGACTTCTGGTTGATGATGGCGCCACCGAACTCTGAAATAAACTCGTTGATTTCGGCCTCGCTGAGCGGGTTCGCGCGAACATCACGAAATTCGGGGGCATGGCCCGCAGCGGTCAGCGCCTTAAGCGCCTTCTTGCAGGTATCGCAAGTAGAGATGCCGTAAAGGATCATGACGGATTTCCTTTTGTTCGCGTGGTCTTGCGCACGCATTACATTGAATTCAAAGGCCTTTGCGGGTCCAGCCGAACAAAAGCCACTCGGGTGCCAATATAGGTGGAAACGCCGCCAAGGATAGCCCTGCCATACCTAAATGGGCGGCCCGCTGACGGCACGCAGGGCCATATCGGCGTAAAGGGTTTGCACATCGGACCGGCTAAGCCGCCCGCCCTCGCGGTACCAATTCGTCACCCCCGTCAGCATCGCAATCAGCGCAAGCGTGGCCATTTTGGCATCGCTGAGCGTGAACACCCCTTTGGCGGCCCCTTCGGAAAGGATTTCCTGCAAGTGGGTTTCATAACGGCGGCGAAGCGATTCTATCGCGGCAAAGTTTTCAGGACTAAGGCTGCGCAGTTCCATATAGGCGATGAAAACCGCATCCGGCCGGTCAAGGTGATAACCGATGTGAAATCGCGCGAATTGATCCAGCTGTGCCGCCGGGTCACTGCATTGCGGAAGCGCTTGCAGGGTGCAAA
Source organism: Pseudorhodobacter turbinis (assembly GCF_005234135.1). Classification (NCBI taxonomy): domain Bacteria; kingdom Pseudomonadati; phylum Pseudomonadota; class Alphaproteobacteria; order Rhodobacterales; family Paracoccaceae; genus Pseudorhodobacter; species Pseudorhodobacter turbinis. The sequence goes on along the minus strand of NZ_CP039965.1, from coordinate 25,121 downwards.
GCAGGTCGGTCATGTGATCCTGCATCAGGTCAAACAGCAGCGCCTGCTTGTCGGCAGTATAAAGATAAAGCGCACCTGCCTGCACCCCCACCTCTGCCGCGATCTGGCGCATAGAGACCGCCGCAAACCCGTGCCGCGCAAAAAGCCGCAGCGCCGCGTCACGGATGCGCGGGCCGGTAATTTCAGATGAGGAACCGATTTTGCGTGCCATGCGCCCAACTTATCTGAATGCCCGTTCAATTCAAGGTGCACATCCGCAATCTTGCCAAAGCACCTGCATCCTTGCCGCGGGGCGGGGCGGGCGTTAAAGGTAGGGAACCTTATTTTGCGAAAGCCCATGCAATGCGCCCTGCCCTTTTCCCCTTTGTGCTGTACCTTTTTGCGGCTTTGGGCGGCTGCGGCGGCTTTGATCAGCTTGACGCCATCCAATCACAACCTGCAAGCGGCGGTGCGGCCCCGCAACTTGTCCCGATTGAGGGGCTGATTGCGCAAGCTGGGCCGGGACGCGCAACTGCATCTGCGCGCGATAATGTGGCCGGGCGTGCCGCCGGTCTGCGCGCACGGGCAAAAGCGATGCGCGGCCCGGTCCACAGCCCCGCAACACGGGCACGTCTGGCCGCTGCGGTTGCGGCCCATCCTACACAGGCGAACTGACAAAAGCGCATCCTGCCGCGTTGCAAGCGCGGGCATGACAGGCTAACAGTTGCGCAACAGCATGCCCCCGAAAAAATGGAGAATTTTATGGCTGCCCCTTTGCGTATCGGTCTGGCCGGTCTTGGAACGGTGGGTATCGGCGTTGTTCAGATCGTGCAAAAGCACGCAGCAATGCTGACAGCCCGTTCAGGGCGCGAAGTGGTGATCACCGCCGTCTCCGCCCGCGATCGCACCAAGAACCGCGATGCCGATCTTTCCGGCTTTGCCTGGGAAACCGATCCGGTGGCCCTTGCACGACGTGATGATGTGGATCTGTTCATCGAGGTGATGGGCGGCCACGAGGGCCCCGCGCGCGACGCAACCGAGGCCGCATTGGCCGCTGGCAAAGATGTTGTGACGGCCAATAAAGCCTTGCTCGCACATCACGGCCACGCCCTTGCCCTTGCGGCCGAGGCCGCGGGCCGTGTGATCCGTTTTGAGGCGGCTGTTGCGGGCGGCATTCCGGTTATCAAGACCCTGACCGAGGGTTTGGCCGGTAATGAAATGCGCCGCGTGATGGGTGTGATGAATGGCACCTGCAACTATATCCTGACCCGGATGGAAGACGCGGGCCTGCCCTATGCGCAGGTGTTCGAAGAGGCCCGCCAGCTTGGCTACCTTGAGGCCGACCCGAATCTGGACGTCGGCGGGATTGACGCTGCGCATAAACTGGCACTGCTGGCCTCGATTGCATTTGGCACGCAGGTTTCCTTTGATGCGGTAGAAATGGAAGGCATCGGTGCGATTTCCATCGACGATATCCGCCATGCCGCCGATATGGATTACCGGATCAAACTTCTGGGCGTGGCACGGATGACCGGCCGCGGGCTGGAACAGCGGATGACACCCTGCCTCGTGCCGGTGGGCAGCCCGCTGGGGCAGCTTTCGGGCGGCACGAATATGGTGGTTCTGGAAGGCGATTCCGTGGGCCAGATCGTGCTGCGCGGGGCTGGCGCCGGAATGGGGCCAACGGCAAGTGCGGTGATGGGCGATGTCGTGGATATCGCGCGCGGGCTGCGAATTCCGACCTTTGGCGTGCCTGCGACCGCGCTGACGGTGCCGGTTGCGGCGGCGGTCTCGGCGGCGTGCCCTTGGTATTTGCGCATGACGTTGCTGGACAAGCCCGGCGCATTGGCCAAAATTGCCACCGCCCTGGGCGAGGCTGGGATCTCTATCGACCGGATGCGGCAATATGGCCATTCGGACGGGCAAGCGCCGGTGCTGATCGTGACCCACAAGGCCACCCGCACCGATATCGACGACGCATTGGCACGTTTTGCCAAAGCGGGCGTGCTGGTTGGCGAACCTGTTGCCCTGCGAATTGAGGAGGTCTGACCCCGCGCACGTCCTGCGGGCATGTTTGATCTTTCGGATAATGTGTTAGCGCTCTCGGCCTTGTGATACATAAGGCAGGCGTTTAATCCACACCCAAACACCTCATATCACAGGAGCGCCTTATGGCCGATGCACAGGAATTTCAGGATCGTTTGCTCTCACTCGGCTTGGCACGCGTGTCAGAGGCTGCAGCACTGGCATCAGCCAAGCTGGTCGGGCGCGGTGATGAAAAAGCTGCGGATCAGGCGGCCGTCAATGCGATGCGCGACCAATTGAACCTGCTTGACATCAAGGGCGTGGTAGTGATCGGCGAGGGCGAACGTGACGAGGCTCCGATGCTGTTCATCGGCGAAGAGGTCGGCACTGGCCAGGGCCCCGCGGTGGATATCGCGCTGGACCCGCTGGAAGGCACCACGCTGACCGCCAAAGATATGCCCAATGCGCTGACCGTTATCGCGATGGCGCCGCGCGGCACGTTGCTTCATGCGCCGGACGTTTACATGGAAAAGCTGGCGATCGGGCCGGGCTATGCCGTGGATACCGTAACCTTGGAGATGAGCCCCGCCGAGCGTGTCCATGCGCTGGCAAAAGCCAAGGGCTGCAAACCCGAGGACATCACCGTTTGCGTGCTCGAACGTCCCCGCCATGAGGAAATGATCGAGGAATTGCGCAGCACCGGTGCCGCGATCCGCCTGATCACGGATGGTGATGTCGCAGGCGTTATCCACTGCGCCGAGGCCGAGACGACTGGCATCGACATGTATATGGGCTCGGGCGGTGCGCCTGAGGGCGTGTTGGCAGCCTCGGCGTTGAAATGTATGGGCGGGCAGATTTACGGCAAGCTGCTGTTTCGTAACGATGATGAACGCGGTCGCGCGGCCAAGGCCGGTATCACCGATTTGAACCGCGTTTATACCCGCGACGAAATGGTCACGGCCGATGTGATCTTTGCCGCAACCGGCGTGACGTCAGGCTCCATCCTTGCGGGCATCAAAAGCGAGCCAGGCTGGTTGACGACCGAAACGCTGTTGATGCGTTCCAAAACCGGGTCGGTGCGGCGCATGACATATCGCAGCCCGGTCAAGTGACCGGCACCGCAAACGTCGATTAACACGCGTTATGAAACCCGCACCTGTCAAAGGCGCGGGTTTTTGCGTATCTAGAACCGGATGAAGTCGAAGCATGGGGCATAACATGAATGAGCGCGCATTTTTGGGGGTAGAGGCCTCGGCCACCGGTCGGCGTTGGGTCGGCCCGGAGCTGGAAACCAGCCGCCTTGCCGAGGCAATGACGCAGGTCACAGGCTTGCCACAGGCGCTTTGCGTTACATTGGTGCGGCGCGGCGTATCGCCCGATGAGGTCGCAAGCTATATGGCCCCTGCCCTGAGGGACCTTCTGCCTGATCCGCTATCACTCAAGGATATGGACAAGGCGACGAAGCGCTTTTTGGCCGCATTGAAGGCGCGGCAACGCATCGCGGTGTTTGCCGATTACGACGTGGATGGAGGCGCCTCTGCGGCGCTTTTACTGGTCTGGCTGCGCGCCATGGGCCATTCCGCCACGCTCTATATCCCCGACCGAATCGACGAAGGCTACGGCCCCAATGTCCCCGCAATGGAGGCTTTGGCCAAGGCGCATGATCTGATTATCTGTGTCGATTGCGGCACGATCAGCCATGAGCCGATTGCCGCCGCCAAGGGGGCGGATGTGCTGGTGCTCGATCACCACTTGGGGGCCGAGGAATTGCCCCCCGCCTTGGCCGTGGTGAACCCGAACCGGCAGGATGAGAGCGGCGATCTGGCGCATCTTTGTGCCGCCTCGGTCGTGTTTTTGATGCTGGTCGAGGCGAACCGCCAGTTGCGCGCCGACGGTGTAAAGGGGCCGGACCTGATGGCGATGCTGGACCTTGTGGCGCTGGCGACCGTGGCCGATGTCGCCCCCCTGATCGGGGTGAACCGCGCGCTTGTACGCCAAGGCCTAAAGGTGATGGCGCGGCGCGAACGGATTGGCCTGCGCGCACTGGCGGATGTCGCGCGGATGGACCAGGCGCCCAACACCTATGCTTTGGGCTTCTTGCTGGGCCCGCGCGTGAATGCCGGCGGGCGTATCGGCGCGGCTGATCTGGGCGCACGGCTTTTGGCCACCGATAACGCCGCCGAGGCCGCCGCGATGGCGGAACGTCTTGATATGCTCAACACCGAGCGGCGCGATATTGAGGCATCAGTCCGTGCGGCCGCCCTTGCGCAGGCCGAGGAACGCGGGCTTGACGGGCCGCTGGTTTGGGCGGCAGGTGCAGGCTGGCATCCCGGCGTGGTGGGGATCGTGGCCGCACGCCTGAAAGAGGCAACCGGCCGCCCTGCTGTGGTCATCGGGATAGAGGACGGCGTGGGCAAGGGCTCTGGCCGTTCGGTTGCGGGCGTGGATCTGGGCGCCGCAATCCAGCGCGTGACCGCCGAGGGGCTCTTCTTGCGCGGCGGCGGGCATAAGATGGCGGCAGGGCTGACGGTGGCCGAATCCGCGATTTCCGCCGCTATGGAACGGCTCGCGGAACTTTTGGCAAAACAAGGTGCAGGCTTGGCAGGCCCGTCTGACCTGCGGCTTGATGGGTTGTTGATGCCCTCGGCGGCAACCCCCGCCTTTATCGAACAGATAGAGGCCGCTGGCCCCTTCGGTGCAGGCGCCCCCGCCCCGCGCTTTGCGTTTGCCGAACAAAGCGTTACCGCGCGCCGCGTCGGCGAGAGCCATCTGCGCATCAGCTTTGGCGATGGCATGGGCGCCCGAATCGATGGCATCGCTTTTGGCGCATTTGATGGCCCAATAGGGCCAATGCTTGAAAATCCGGGCGCGGCACGGTTCCATTTGGCGGGCCGGTTGGAGATCAATACCTTCGGCGGGCGCAGCAAAGTGCAACTAAGATTGGAAGATGTCGCCCGGGCCTGAAAATTTTCGAAAAATGTGGTTTTTACCCCTTGCGAGTCACCGCAACCCAATCTAAATACTGCCTCACAGAAAGCGCGGTCCGTTCGTCTATCGGTTAGGACACCAGGTTTTCAACCTGGGAAGAGGGGTTCGACTCCCCTACGGACTGCCAATTCTGCATTATTTCCCTTTATTTGCAATATGTTGCGCGTTGGTTATGTCCAACCCTGCATCAAGGTTGGACAAGTTATGTTCGTTCTTTGAGCCTGTAAGTTTCGCTAATCCGCTATCAGCAAGCCGCGCTCGATCAGCTTTCTTGGTGTAGGTTGCGCCCTCTTGGTTGGTAGCGTGTGCCAGATAGGCCCGAATCTCATCAGGGCTTGCGCCAGCGTCAGCCAGTCGGGTTGCACCCGCCTTACGCAGCCCGTGCAATGAACCGGGGACGCCAGCCACCTTGCAATGCTTACGGAACCAGTTTCCCAAGGTTTCCGGCTTATATGGCAAGTGTTTCGGGCCATAGCAAAGGAATACCATTCCCCCGTGCGGCAGCAAATCCAACTCGGCTTGCAGCTCGTCCAATATCGGTAGATCGGCTTCAACGTGGGTTTTGCCCCGCCTGTAGGCTATGCGTCCGGCGTTGACGTTCTGCCACCCCATGCGCGAAAGGTCTTGGCGTGACGCTCCCGTATTCAGCACCAGCAAACAAGCAAGCCGCGCCTTTGTTCCGGGGCCGAACTTAGCAAGAAACTTGTCAATCTCTGCTTCGGTCCATGTATGATAGCCATCTGGGTTCTCTTTCATCCGCTCGGCATACTTCGCGGGATTATGGATGATCCCATATTCATTCTTGATTGCAAAGTTAAACAGCATGGATAGGTTTTTCTTGACGGTATTCGCGGCGCTCGGACCCGATTTCTTCCCCATCAATGCCTCAACATGCTTCACGCCAAGACGGGAAAAGGGCAAGTCGCCTGCCACCCCATGCAACCAATCCAATTCACCACGGATCGAACGCTTGCGGCTATCTGACAGGTTGCGATATTTGGCCCCGCCTAAGTATTGCTCCACCAGCCATGCGATTGTGCCGGGCGCTGTGGTGCTGCGATTGACCCCCTTGGCCCCGTGTTCAACGCAGCTTCATAGGCTGCGCGGAACTCGATAGATGCATAAGTGCCCGATAGATAGCAACTGAAGCCCCTACTGCGGAGACGCCAGCGGGTGCGCCCGTGGCGGTCTACAACGCGAGTCACGCCGGGGAATGGTTTCTTAGGCTTTCTCATTTCAAAAGCTTATCGCAGGGGTTCGGTCCAGTCGTTTCGTCAATTTTTCCAGTTGTAATTGACACGGTTCCGTCAAGCTTCACGTCCATGCGAAACGCATCAAACCCCGCCGCCCGCATAGCTTTGGCGTAGCGGGTCAGTTCTGATTGCTTGAGTGGAGCGCGATTGCCTGCCATGGTCAAAGTCCCTTTGAGGTATGGAAGCGGACCTGGCGAATGGTCCGCCCTTGCGCGGCGGCAATCTGGCGCTCAAGGTCGCCAATTGCCGCTGCTATCTCTGCATCAGAGCGATAGGTGATTTCTTTGCCCTCATAGCGCACGGCTTGAGTGCCGCATGCACGGATTTCTTGCAGCTTCGCAAGCTGGGTTAGAAGTGTGGCAAGGTCAGCCATTTTAACGCTCCTTATGCGCCGGGGTTGGAGAACCAACCGCGATGATCAAGGAAGCCTGCGCCAAAGTCCAAACGGACCTTGAACTGAATCCCATCCGTTTCAAACCCAACGCGGGTTTCGACCTGCGGGCCTTCTTCGCCTTGCAGATAGGCATACTCCAAGCCGTCCATGGTGGCCGGATCGGCTGCGATGTACCACCGCGTTACACTTGGCAAACGGGCCTCGACCAGCAGCTCCAACTTGCCGCCAAATGGGTTCACATCGCCGCTCTTGGTGGCCTGAATGACTGCCAGCAGCTTTTCCGCCGTTGTTTCAAGCTGTGGGGGCACGATAAGGAACTTGGGGGTTACGTTGATTGGCTTGCCTGTAAGCCCCTTTTGGGTGCGCATGGCGAGCCGTGCTGCGCCCAATGTGGTTTCGGACAGTACCGCGCCAGTCCCGGCAAGATTGCCGTGGGATGCGTGAAACAGTGCGGCTCCATCGTCCATATTTGGACCAGCGCCCGCATTCGCGACCAGCAAGTCAACCAAGAATTGTGCCTCAAATTCAGCAGCGGCTTTGCCAAATTTTCCACGCATATCTGTAAATGCTCCCACATCGTCGTTGATCATCGCCCTACGGCTGATTGCTACCACCTTGCCGTATAAGCCTATTGGGTAGGTCTCCTTGGCTTCTTCCATGGTGCCGTGTTTATACGATCCGGTTTCGCCCACCTGCTCCAAGGTAGGGGCTTCACTTAGCTGGATAGAAGTCTTGTTCCGAAAATCTTTGGCGGTGGTTTGCTTGGCCGCCGCCTTCAAAGTCGCGGGGGCCGTGTCGTAGCCTGCCCGCAAGGCGCGGTTTACGGTGTCACCTATAATCTCCGGAAAGTCAGATGTGGAGTGCATCCCGGAGCGTGTGATAATATCGGCGGGCGTCATGCCGTTTATGCTGACATTGGCGCGGGTGAGGCAGTCGCGGGCCACGTCCAGCAAAGTGTGCGCCATATATGGCCGTGCGGCTTCGCTGGGCTTATGGGCGAGGTTGCTGCGGGCGAACAAGGCTTCTGCCATGCGGGTTCTGATTGCATCAGGGCTGTCGATTTGGTGCATGGCAGTCACATGCGCGCCGGGCGTTGTGGCACGGGTTTGCACTTCGGCAATCGCGGCGGCGCGGGCCTGTTCAATCGTGGCCTCGCGGTCAATCTGACCATCTGCGAAACTCGCGGGAAGGTTCAAAGTCGTGGCCAAGGCGCGGATTTCGCGGTTTTCCATCGCGCGGGTTTGCACGGGTGCCGGGGTCGGCGTGGTGGTCTGGGTTTCGGTGGTTTGTGGCATGGGAAGGCTCCTTACTGTTGCCAATGGGTCCGCTGGGACCGATACAAAACTTGCTTCAATCAGGGTCCAGCTTGTTGCCGTTTTGACCTTTTGGCCCCCTGTTTCGGTTTTCTCGCTGTAGGATTGGACGCTGTAGCCAATGCTAAGCGACCTGATCACGCCCGTTTCAATATCGTCGAGAATGGCGGGGTGCCGCGCCGATATGCGGACGGTGCCGACAAGCTGGCCCCCTTCCACTTTGGCGGCAATCAGGCTGCCAAGGATATTGTCAACGCCGCCTTGGCGGTGGGTATCCAAGAGGGAAACAGGCAGATTGGAAAGATTGATTGCCCTGGTGTTGATTTCCAGCCGCTCGGAGTACGGACCTTCAAACCCATGCCGTTTAACGGGTGCGCCGCTGGACAAAACCACATCAACGGTTCTGGCCTCACGGTTCAAGGATTTGGGGGCAAAAGCCGCGCGTGTCATAAAATCAAGGGGCATCGGGTGTATCCTTGGGCTTATCAGGGTTGAGGTTCAGCCGCTCGGCGTGGCGTTTATCTGCGGCGATTTGGCGGTCAATTTCGTCCACGTCATAGCCCCGTTCTGCGATAATATCGGCGCGGCTGCGAAGGTTGGCGTCCATTTCCATGATTGCCGCGTTGGCGTCTTTTTGGGGATCTACCCAAGGCCAGCTTGGGGGCAGCCATTTGGCGGTTTGCAGCCCTGTCGCGGGGTTCATGAAGTCGGTTGCCGATACATTGCCAAGCATCACCTGCCAGCGCATGAAGGCAGACCACACAGGGCGGCAAAGCTGAAAAACAATCGTGTGGTGCTGTACCGCTTCGCAAAAGCGGCGAAACTCAAGCAAGGACGCGCGCAAGCTGGAATAGGTAACTTGGCTGTAATCGCCCGTCAGTTGCTCATAGGTCAGGTTTACACCTGCGGCCATGGATCGAAGGGTATGGACGGCAAGGGCTGGCCCATCCCCGCTATCGGGTGGCGCGGAAAATTCTACCCGCTTGTTGGGCGGCATAACCGACATTGTGCCCGGTTCAAGGCTTACATTCAGGCTGTCGCCGTCAGAGGTGCCAGAGTAGCCCCCGCCCGTTCCCTCGGCGTCATAGATAAAGCCCGCATGCAGTGCCGCCACCTTGGCGCGGACAAGCAAGGCATCTGCCAGTTGGTCCAGCTCATGCGCGGTTAGCAAGATCGGCGCAAACCATGACAGGCCGCGCACCTGCCCCGGCACAAGGGGTCGGACCATATGGATTACAGAGGCGGCAGGCAACCGCTGGGAAAGGAATAAACCCCGGTCGCCTGCCATGTATCCGCTCGTGCAATGACCAGTCTCCGAGCGGATATGATACGCCACGCGCGCACCTGTGGTGCGGTCAAACTCTACGCCTTGGACAGCGTAATTCGTGGCGGAAAGTGTTTTGGTGAAAGATCGGTCAAGCTGTTCAGGGTGCAGCCGTTTAAGCTGCGGCATCCCGTCCGGCGCCATTGACCAGATCAAAAGCGCCTCGCCCATCACGATCACATCGCGGGCGGCTTGGTGCTGCATCGCGTAAAAATCGCAAAGCCCGCTTGCATCTGCGTTATCGGTCCAAGCCTCAAAGGCGCGGTGCAGGTTGCGGCGCAACCGTTCGTTTTCAACCTGGGCAATCGGCTTAATCCCGTGGCCAATCAATTGATCCGGCAAGGTTTGGGCAATTTTGGAGCCGTGCGGATTGTTTAGAACATAATGGGCGGCGCGGGTTGAAACCGTAGCCGCGCCGCCATGGATAGCCCCTTTGGCACTGGCCGAAGACATTGCCCCGGACCAGCGATAACCGCCGCCAGCGGCTTCAAGCTGTCGCTTGTGCAGCTTCCCACGGCAGGCGCCGATTGCAGCAGCAAGCGCCGGGTGATTGGAATGCTGACCACGATGGTTTTGGGCGACATGGCAATCGTGTCAAAGTTTGCCTGTTGATCGGACGCCGCCCCCGCCTCGGGCAGCCATTCATGCGCAGCGCCCCCGGCAAGTCGAGGAATACGGATATTCCCAACCAAGCCCGGCAGAAGGGTTACGCCCGCTCCATAGGCCACAAGCCTGTTGCCAAAGCATCCACAAAGTTTTCAGACAGGAGCTGCGTCGCCACCAAGGCACCACCCTGCGCCTCGCTGCCAGCATTCATCTCGCGCCGCACAAAGCTACGCGAAAAGAGCAGGTCTGGGGGAAGATATATGCCGTCAGGATCGCGGCCCGAGCGCTGGGCATACGCCCGCGATGCCTTGATCTCGAACGCCGCATCTTCTGCCGTGCGCAAATCAGATGCAGCAAGCCCTGCGGATTGCTGTGTCTCGGCCCGCGTTTAGCGCGCAAGACTACATAGGAATACGCGGCTGACAAGCGGCGAGCCAAGGTTTTGGCGAGGAGCATATCGAACACGGTAAAGCCTGGCTCTTGCGCTGATGCGTTGAATGGGGCGATCTACAAGTTCAGCACGCAGACGGAATGAACACAGATCAAGGCAGCTAATTCACGTCCTTTGTTTGGACGATCAAGAACAGCGCACATACTTGCGCGTCTTGCGTCCTTGCCGGGGTAGTGAGGGCGGGCATCCTCCACCTATCACAGTGCAGGACAGCACCGGAAATTGCATTATCTAGGGCGGTCCCAGTGCCGCTCTCTTCAACTGGCCCAGCGCCTGGACTCAGGTAGAAATGCGTAGAGTTACTGCTCGGGCTTATGAAAAAGAGCCTTTTTCTGGCCACAAATCACCCAGAAAACACGTCATGCATCCAACGGCTTAGGGTGCGGCTTGCCGGGGGGAGACTAACCACCCCCGGCAAATTATCCTTAGCGTGCGAACCGCTTGTATTTGGCGCGCTTGGGTTCCAGCGCATCCGGCCCAAGACGGCGGATTTTGTCTTGCTCATAGGCTTCGAAGTTGCCCTCGAACCATTCGACATGCGCATCGCCTTCAAAGGCCAGAATATGCGTACACAGACGGTCAAGGAAGAAACGGTCGTGGCTGATGATGATCGCACAGCCCGCGAAATCCTCGATGGCCTGCTCCAGCGCTTGCAGGGTTTCCACGTCCAGATCGTTTGTCGGCTCATCGAGGAGCAACACGTTCCCGCCGGACCGCAAAAGCTTTGCCATGTGAACGCGGTTACGTTCACCGCCCGACAAAAGCCCGACCTTTTTCTGCTGGTCCGTGCCTTTGAAGTTGAACGAGCCCGCATAGACACGGCTGTTCACATCCATATCCCCAAGGTGGATCACCTCTGCCCCGCCCGAGATTTCCTCCCAAGCCGTGGCATTCGGGTCCAGCGCATCGCGGGACTGGTCGACATAGGCAAGCTGCACCGTGTCGCCCAAAGTTACCGTGCCCTCATCGGGTTGTTCCTGCCCGGTGATCATGCGGAACAAGGTGGTTTTGCCCGCGCCGTTCGGCCCGATAACGCCGACAATCGCCCCCGGCGGGATCGTGAAGGTCAGATCCTCCATCAACTGCTTGTCGCCCATATGTTTCGTCAGGCCGATAACCTCAATCACCTTATTGCCCAGACGCTCGCCATTCGGGATAACAATCTGCGCGGTGGTGGCGCGTTCCATAACGGTTTGCCCTGCCATCTCGTTATAGCGCGACAGACGCGCCTTGCCCTTGGACTGACGAGCCTTGGTGCCGGAACGGATCCACTCCAGCTCTTTTTCCAGCGCTTTCTTCTTGGTCTTATCCTCACGGGCTTCTTGCTGCATCCGCTTGGCTTTTTGTTCCAGCCAGTCGGAATAATTGCCCTCATACGGAATGCCCCGACCACGGTCGAGTTCCAGAATCCAGCTGGTGATGTTGTCAAGGAAGTAGCGGTCGTGGGTCACGATCAGGATCGTACCCTTGTAGTTCATCAAGTGCTTTTGCAGCCAAGCGATGGATTCGGCGTCAAGGTGGTTGGTCGGCTCATCGAGCAGCAGCATGTCCGGCTCTTCCAAGAGCAGCTTGCACAAAGCAATCCGGCGACGTTCCCCGCCTGACAGATCCTCAACATCCGCATCATCAGGCGGGCAGCGCAGCGCGTCCATCGCGACACCCACAGTTGCTTCCAGCTCCCACAGGTTTTGCGCGTCGATCTGGTCTTGCAACGCGGCCATCTCATCTGCGGTTTCGTCCGAGTAGTTCATCGCCAGTTCGTTATACCGCTCCAGAATGGCGGTTTTGGCAGCAACGCCAAGCATCACGTTTTCCTTGGCCGTCAGCGCGGGGTCAAGATAGGGTTCCTGCGCAAGATAACCCACGCGCGTTCCCTTGGCGGCCCATGCCTCACCTTTGAAATCCTTGTCGATGCCGGCCATGATTTTCAACAGCGTGGACTTACCCGCACCGTTCACACCGACCACACCGATCTTTACCCCCGGCAGGAAGTTGAGCTGGATGTTTTCAAAGCATTTCTTACCACCCGGATAGGTCTTTGACACGCCGTCCATGTGGTAGATGTATTGATAGCTGGCCATGATGATATTCCTAAACGTTTTGGGCGTTGGGTTGGGCAACCCGCCGGCGCATGATTTTGCGGTCTTTTAGTGTGAAATCGGGGAAAGGGCAATCAGGCTTGCGCTGGCGCTGATACGCATTCCGGTTGAAAATGCCGCGAACTGCTGGCAATCGGGTCATGCAAGGTAAGGGGCACCGGATGCGGCAGGGCTTTCCCATCGCGACTAAAGGTATGGTCATCGGCATTTTGGGCGGGTCGTTTGATCCGGCCCATGCAGGCCATGCCCATTTGGCACGGGAGGCGATCAAACGTTTCGGGCTGGATCGGGTCTGGTGTCTGGTCAGCCCCGGCAATCCGCTCAAGGCGCGCCAACCTGCCCCGCTGGCAGACCGGATGGCGCGGGCGCGCAAGGTGTTGCATGACCCGCGTGTGATTGTCACCGACGTGGAGGCACATCTGGGCACGCGCTACACCGCCCAAACGCTTGAGGCCCTGATCGCGCTCTATCCCGGTGTGCGGTTTGTCTGGCTGATGGGGGCGGACAACCTGATACAGTTCGACCAATGGGACCGTTGGCGCGACATCATAGCGATGGTGCCGATTGGCGTTCTGGCCCGCCCCGGAAGTCGCGGCCCCGCGCGCCGTGCCAAGGCCGCTCAGGTGTTTTGGCACAGCCGTCTGCCCGACAGTGCAGCACGGCTTTTGCCATATGCCCCCCTCCCCCGGTGGAGCTTTGTTAACATGCCGATGATAGATATGTCCTCGACCGCTATTCGGGCTGCGGGCGATTGGCGCAAAAAGCCGTAGCACTGGACGTCCATTCCGGATCTGGCTAGGCTGCGGATTATCATTTGAGGGTTGGCATGCATTCAAGACGTTGGATTTTGGCGGGATTGCTGGCAAGCGCTGCCGTTCCGGGTTGTGCCGAGGCACCCTCCCACTCCCCCCGTCCTGCGATGAAACCCGGTGCGGGCGGGGCCGAGGCCATCGTCCACGCCGCAGGTCTTGGCGGCACAGTCGGCTTTGTGGTGATGGATAGCGCCAGCGGCAAAGTGCTGGAGGCGATGAACGAAAACAGCGGCCAACCACCTGCATCCGTCGCCAAAGCCATGACCACGCTTTACGCGCTTGACAGGCTTGGCCCCAATTATCGCTACGCGACCCGTGTTATGGCAACCGGACCAGTGCAAAACGGGCAATTGCAAGGCGATCTGATTCTTGTGGGCAGTGGCGACCCCAGCCTTGATACCGACCGTCTTGGCGATCTGGCCCAAACCCTTGCCGCGCGCGGCATCAAAGAGGTGACGGGCCGCTATCTCGCCTTTGCCGGTGGCATCCCCCATATTGACGAGATTGACCGCGACCAGCCCGACCATGTCGGCTATAACCCTGCGGTTGCGGGGCTGAACCTGAATTACAATCGGGTCAACTTCAAATGGCAGCGCGGCGGCAAGGGCTATGCCCTGTCAATGGATGCACGCGGCAAACGCTACGTGCCCTCGGTTTCCATGTCGAATGTGGCGGCTGTTGCGCGCAAATCCCCCTTGTTCACCTATAAGCGCGGTCAGGACCGTGATCATTGGACCGTGGCGCAAAGCGCCTTGGGCAAAAACGGCAGCCGTTGGTTGCCCGTCCGCCACCCCGAGGCCTATACCGCTGAGGTTTTTGCCACTTTGATGCATGCGCACGGGCTGCGCCTGCCCGCAGTGCGCTTTGTCACCGCCCTGCCCGCGGGTGTGGTTCTGGCCGAAACCCGCAGCGACGCGCTGACGGATCTGACGCAGGCCATGCTCAAATATTCCACCAACCTTACTGCTGAGGCCGTGGGGCTGACCGCTTCGGGCGCATCCGGCTTGCGCCAATCGGGCGCGCAGATGCAGGCTTGGGCGGCGGCCCAACATGGCATCGGCTGCAAGTTTGTCGATCACTCTGGCCTAAGCGGCGATTCCCGGATCACCGCCGCCGATATGGCAGGCGCATTGCAAAGATCGCGCGGCGGGTTGCTGCCGGGGCTGTTACGCGAACAGGGGCTGCGCGATGCCACAGGCAAGGAAGTCAAAGACCACCCCACGCGGGTGCTTGCCAAAACCGGGACGCTGAATTTCGTATCCGGGCTTGCGGGCTATATCCGCCCGCCATCGGGACAGGGCCTGACATTTGCAATATTCAGCGCCGATACCCGCCGCCGCAATGCCCTGTCTATGGCTGAACGCGAACAACCCCCCGGCGGCAGGCAATGGACCAGAAACGCCCGCGATATGCAGGCGCATCTGATCCGGCATTGGGCGGCCAAATTCACCTAACGCCCGCGGCTTCAGATGGTCATATGCCGCGCACGTGCGCCGCGTTCAATCGCGGCGGCATGCAGCCGGTCGATCATCAGCTCGTCCCGGATTTCCTGCAAAAACTGCAGTTCCTGCTCATAAAGCGCGCCATCGGCCGCCCCCACATCACAGGCCAGCGCATAGGCTGTCTCATACAGCTTTTCGGGCAGGGCTGCGCGCAGCAGGCCGAAAAAGGCGTCCAGCCCCTCTTCTTCCTCGAACAAATCAAAGACGATTCGCGAGACCTGTTCAATCCGGTCGGGATCATAGTCCGCAAAGACCGGCAGATGGTTCACGATGCGCTGAATGGCCACCAATTCGGACGTACGGACGTTTTCATCCGAGGCCGAGACTGCGACCATGACAGCCAAAAGCGCATCCTGCGCGGTCATGGACGGGGGAAGCTTGGTCATTTTTAGGTGTCCTTATAGGGTCATTTGGGCACAGATTATTGACCCCAAGGCGGCGGAGCAATAGGAGAGGCCGTCCGGTAACGTAATGTTGCCCTGTAACCAATATGAGGATGAGGCATATGTCTGCCCTGCGCGATGCTGCGATGAAGTCGAAAGCCTGGCCTTTTGAAGAGGCGCGCGCCATCCTCAAACGTTATGAGAAGGCGCCTCCCGAAAAGGGCTATGTGCTGTTTGAGACCGGCTATGGCCCAAGCGGCCTGCCCCATATCGGCACCTTTGGCGAGGTGGCGCGCACAACGATGATCCGCCGCGCCTTTGAGGTGATCTCGGATATCCCCACCCGTCTGATCTGTTTTTCCGACGATATGGACGGTATGCGCAAGGTACCCGAAAATATGCCGCAGCAGGAAATGCTGCGCGAGCATATGCAAAAGCCGCTGACCTCGGTGCCTGATCCTTATGGTGAGTACGAAAGCTTTGGTGCGCATAATAACGCCATGCTGCGCCGCTTTCTGGATACCTTCGGGTTCGAATATGAATTCATCAGCGCCGCAGAGTTCTATAAATCCGGCCAGTTCGACGATGTTCTGCGCCTTTGTGCCGAACGCTATGACGGCATCATGAAGATCATGCTGGCCAGCCTGCGCGAGGAACGTCAGCAGACGTATTCCGCGTTTTTGCCGATCCACCCCGAAACCGGCCGTGTACTTTATGTGCCGATGAAACATGTGGACGGCGTCAACCACACCATCACCTTTGACGATGAGACAGGCCGCGAATGGACGCTTCCGGTGACGGGCGGCAATGTTAAGCTGCAATGGAAGCCTGATTTCGGCGCACGCTGGGCCGCCTTGGGCGTGGATTTTGAGATGTACGGCAAGGATCACAGCACCAACACCCCGATCTATGACGGGATTTGCAAGGTGCTGGGCGGCGCGAAACCGAACCACATGACTTATGAGCTGTTCTTGGACGAAGAGGGTCAGAAGATCTCTAAATCCAAGGGCAACGGGCTGACGATCGATGAATGGCTGACCTATGCCAGCACCGAAAGCCTGTCCTATTTTATGTATCAAAAGCCGAAAACCGCCAAGCGGATGCATTTTGATGTGATCCCGCGCGCGATGGATGAATATCACCAACAGCTGCGCGCCTATCCGGGCCAAACGCCGGATCAACAGGTGAACAATCCGGTGTGGCATATCCACTCCGGCAATCCGCCCGAAAGCCGGATGGTGGTACCCTTCTCAATGATGCTCAACCTTGCAAGCGTTTCGGCGGCCAAGGATGCGGCGGGGCTTTGGGGGTTCATCAAGCGTTACGCCCCCGATGCCAGCCCGGAATCCCACCCCGATCTGGATGCGGCTGCAGGTTATGCCGTGCGCTATTTCGCGGATTTCGTGGCGCCCAAGCGGGTGTTCCGCCTGCCAAACGACGCCGAGCGTGCCGCAATGCAAGACCTGCGCGCACGATTGGCCGTATGGGATGGCGGCCTGGATGCGGAGGCGTTGCAATCCATGGTCTTTGCCGTCGGCAAAGAGCACGGGTTCGAGCCGCTGCGCGATTGGTTCAAAGCGCTTTACGAGGTCCTGTTGGGGGCCTCCGAAGGACCGCGCTTTGGCGGCTTCATCGCCCTTTACGGGGTGAGCGAATCATTGGCGCTGATTGATCGGGGTCTGGCGGGCGAATTGGTTGCCTAAAGCCCGCTTTCGACTAAATACAGCGGCGCGCGGGGAAACCTGCGCGCCGTTTGCTTTTTCGGACATGCCGCTTTTACGGCAACCAGCGGTAAGCGCGTTAATTCTGTGTCATTCCCTACCTTGTTCGCTTGACGGCGCGCGCGATTCCCCATAACAAACCCAAATAGAATTTTGGCGCGCTGCCCTTTGCAGTGGCCTTTGATGTTGAAGTGATGCCCGAAGGGCGTTGAATACAAGGATCACGACTATGTCGCGCGTCTGCGAACTAAGCGGTAAAGGCCCAATGTCTGGCAACACAGTCAGCCACGCCAAAAACAGAAATCGTCGGCGCTTCTTGCCGAACCTGAATGTAGTAACCTTGATCTCCGAGGCGCTAGGTCAGTCTTATTCCCTACGTATTTCCTCTGCTGCCCTGCGCACAGTGGATCACCGCGGCGGGTTTGATGCTTTCTTGGTAAAAGCCAAGGATGACGAGCTTTCGCCAAAAGCTCTGAAAATCAAGAAAGAGCTGGCCAAGGCACAAGCAAGCGCCTGATCAGTTCACTCGTTCTATGCAAGGCCCCGCCAATCGCGGGGCTTTTTGCATTTCTGCCTGCGGTGAAATGCCCCTTTCCCTAAACGCGTCGGCGCGATAGTTTCGGCGCATGAAAAACGTGCTTCGCCTCGCTAGCCTCCTGGCCCTTTGCTTCGCGCTGGTTGCGGGCAGCACGTCTATGGCTGTGGCCCGCGGGCAAGCGGCAGCTCTCTCACGTGGCGGGGCGACGGTAGTTATTTGCTCCGGCTATGGGGTGATGACCATCGCGCTGGATCAGCGCGGCGACCCGCTTCGCAGTGTTCACCCCTGCCCCGACTGTCTGGCCGGAAACATCGCCTGCCTGATCCCCGGGCAGAGTGTCGCCCCGCAGCGGGATTCCACCTACCGCAAAGTCACAGCTTTACCGTTTAAGGCCAGCTTTCCCCCAAGGATACGCCGCGTCCCGAAAGCCAGAGACCCGCCTTTGAGCATCTGACCCCCCTTATTCCAGATGTTCACCTAAATGAGAGATACTCAAATGACCTATAAATTCGTTTCCGCCGCAACTTGCGCGGCGTTTCTGGCCCTTGCTTCGGCCCCTATGGCGCTGGCAAATGATATCACCGTGACGGATGCCTATGCGCGCGTCTCAGGCCCGACGGCCAAATCAGCCGCTGCCTTTATGGTGATCGATAACACCGGCGAGGAAGACCGACTGATCGACGTCAAATCCGATGTCGCCATGAAAACCGAACTGCATACGCATCTGCACGGCGAGGGTGGAGTGATGAAAATGGTCCATGTCGAGGAGGGCTTTGCCATTCCCGCAGACGGCCATCATGCATTGGCGCGGGGCAGTGACCATGTGATGTTCATGGGCCTGAAGGATGTGCCCGCTGAAGGCGAGACATTCACCCTGACCCTGACCTTCGAGAAGGCCGGTGATGTCGTGGTCGAAGTGCCCGTCAACAACGAGCGTACCGACGGCGGAATGGGCGCGGGCAAAATGGATCACGGCAAGATGGACCATGGCGCAATGAAGAAGGGCGACGGAAACTAAGTCCTTCCCTCTGAAAAGCAGCCCCAGTTTGCGCAAAGCCCTTTGCGATAAATGGGACACCAGAAGCCTGGGTTGGCCCGTTTTGGCCAACCCTTTCCTTGGGCTATACAATTCGGGATTGCACCGACTGGACCTGTCGCGGTTTGATGCCGCTCCTTTGATAGCATTTACTGCAACAAAGGAGATGAACTATGGGACTGAAACGGACTGACGAATTCCGCGAAGATGCGGTGCGTATTGCGCTGACCAGCGGACTGACGCGTAAACAGGTTGCTGATGATCTTGGTGTCGGGATGTCGACCCTGAACAAGTGGATCACAACGCACCGAGACACGGATGTGGTGTCGAAAGATGATTTGGAACTGGCTCAGGAGAATGAGCGGCTTCGGCGTGAGAACCGCATACTCAAGGAGGAGCGGGAAATTCTAAAAAAGGCGACGGTGAGTTCAACCGGTCAGCGCAATAGGGTGTATTTGGCTCTGCCCTGAAAGGATTGCGCTTGGTCGCTCCGGCTTATCCGCCGAACAGAAGTTGGAACTCTGGACACGTTGGAAGAACGGAGAGTCGCTCAGCGACATCGGCCGCGCTTTGGACAAGCATGCAGCTTCGGTTTTTGCCATTGTCGTGGCTAAAGGCGGCATTGCGTCGGCGATTAGGCGACGACGACCGGGGTCCCTGACACAGTCGGAGCGTGAAGAGATCTCGCGTAGTTTGAGTGCTGGCCATTCACAGCAGCGCATTGCGTCTGGGGGTCACGCGATTTGCGGGATCATCGGCGATGCTTCGCAATGCAGATCTCTGGTGCAATCGTTTTCAACGATCTGCAGCAGGAGAGCGCCGAGTTGCTCGGAGAGGACACAGCACTCATCGGCGAACGCAGAGGCAGGATTAATCTGGGCAAATAACCCGCTCTCAATCCGGTCTGGGTCGCTAACATGCTCCAGCGTCAGTAATCGGTGGAAGTTTACAAGTTGGCGACTTTGCGACCGCGTAAGTCGACTTGTGTGGTGCACGGCTTCACAGAGCAGGAACACACAGCCACTGGCAGCTGGCCCGCCGAGCTTATGTGCAGCCCTCGACAAAGCCGTACCGTGATCGCGGAGAAACTGCCGCGCATGGTCCAAATTTGGGCAAGTCTGCGTAGTGATCGTTTGATGGTAAGTCATGGGTATCGTCCCAAAAGAATGCTACTCCAAAATGGCAGCTCAAGAAGCCCGTCTCCTCCTTTCACAATGGGCGATCTGGCCAGACACGCTGTAGCAGCAGCATGGTCTATCGGTCCGGCTTAATTTTATTTTTTCTTTTACAGGCCTCACCGGAATTTGCGGTCTTGCGCGGCCTTATAAAAGGGCCCGCGCAGGATCCGAAAATCAGGTGAATTCAGATGATCTGTTTTCCGCCAAAACCACGACTTCACAATTTCGCCAATCACTTAGTTACCGTTCTTTTAAGGACGGCCTTACCCCCCGCTTTTCCATTATCGGGCAATTTTGGCTCACGTAGGGACAGCTCGCGCAAGTATCGCAGAACCCGCCAACACCAATGTCATCCGGGCGCTCTCCCTCACCGAACACTTCATCCAAGAAGCCCTCTGATGCTTTCGCTGCGCGGATCTGAACACCGCGCACTCGTGCACGCTGCTGTTGCGGATCCACAAGGCAGAGGTTTTTCATGATCCGACCCACCACCTTCTCATCGTCAATCTCGGTTATTTCTCCAACATGCGATTTTCCAAAATTAGGGCCGACGAGCCGCCGCGCTTCCAATGCGACATTCGTCGCTGAGAGCATATATTGCCCGCACTTGACTAAATTCGTCGCGGCCTCCCTTACAATGTCCGAAGGTTCAGTATCATCAGTTGCGGCTACAGTCCGAGATCGCGCGAGAGAGCGCTCCAATTCAGCTTTGAGCTGGGCATCTCCAGCAACCTCAGCGAGGACTCGCAGGGGTGCCGCAATCTGGTCCTCTCTTTCCGAGGGCGGCACTTGGTCACGATAAACCGCATCTACAACTTTCACATTTTCGAAAGCCCAGACATGTAGTTTGTCTTGCAACTGCTTCAATTCTGATGCCCCTGCCCCCCGCATTCCAACGCGGTCACCTGCAATAGATTTGGGCATCTTTCGCGTCGCAATACGTATCATTCTTGACCCCAAAATGCCGTCCGTCCCGACAGTGTTATTGATCACTTTGATACCAAATCCGTTCAACTCGCGCACACGAAAACCGTTAGAGCTATCGGTCCAAACTTTTTTGGCGGTATCGGCGTTGTACGAAACTTTCAGGAATTGGATCAGCTCTGTATAGCCACTATCGTTTCCGCGTTTCTGCCCAATACTCTCCAAGTCATCGAAAACCGTAAGCCCTCGACCCTCGTGCATCATACGTGCCGCTGAAGCAGCAGAGGTTTGGCCAATGATACTTCCGTTCGCTCCAATCTGAGAGAGCAATATTCCGAGTTCACTTTTACCGGTGCCTTTGTCTCCGCACACCAACAAATAGGGAACAGCTTTGAAAACCGGCTGCACGAAACTTGCAGCGACAACAAAAGCCAAGGTCGTGTAGTCGTCGGCATTTGGAAGCCACACAGCCTTCACGATGCAAGCTCGCACCTCCCAGATCAGTTCGGACAGCGAGCCGCTCAAATTGTTCCCCTCTTTCTTCGCGGCAAGAAGTTTCTGGATACTCTGCCAACTCCAACTTGCATTCCTTGATGGAACTGGAGGTTCATCGACCAACGTTCCATCACTTAGGCGCCAGATCTTTTGATCGCTCGGGGTGCCTGGCTTGGACGGCATTTCAGATGCAGTAAGGATATCCCCGTCCGAACGGATCACGACAGTTTCGATCTTTTCGACAGTGGTGGAATTACCATTCTTCTCGGTATGAACCTCGCGCAACATCGTGCGTGTCGGATAATAAAGACAACCATCGTGAAAAGCTCTGCCTACATCGACGGGCTGATAGGCTTGTCGGCCCAGTTTTGAAGAATTTGTGTTTAGAATAGCATTATCCTTTATCTTTTTTCCCTTAGACAGAAGCATTGAGAACTTCGGGGCCGCCCCATCAGCCGCCGCGGCAAGCTTGCCCCAAGTCGCAAAATTTGACGGCAGAGAAACTCTTGCCAATGGCTGACAGGCGAACCGTAGAAGACGTTTGTTGCGGTTACGGCACTGGTCCAGAGTTGCGATCCAACGTCAGCCACTTCTATTGACAATGCGATTAAGTCCATTCGGAAGGATAAAAGTCTTCAGTTCGGCGCACGACATCAGTTCCTGGAGGAGCTACGAAATGCCTGCCCTTACGACGAGCGATTTTCGTTCCTGCGCGCAATTTGTGAGGCAGCCGAGTTCAAGTTTGGGTCGGCTTTGGAGCTCATACTTGAGTCCATCAAGATGTGGTCGAGAGAGGCGACACATTTGCAATCGCAAGCTAAGGATTTGTTCGCATCGCTCTTCGAGCACAAGGGCGCCGAACTGTTTAACGAGCAGTTTTCCAACGTTGCCAAACACATTGATCAACTTTCGGATCTATGTGGCGATAAACGGTTCGTGCTCAAACAGATACTGAAGAAAATTGCGATTGACGAAATCCAGCTCGACGGCAACGAATGGCTTCAACTTGCGACCTCCCTCTCTGATCTTGCGTCGAATGACGCGACGCTCGAAGCCTTCGAGCTACTCCTATCAGGCGCCACCTCACGTTTCGCTGACGAAATCGGTGAAGGCCCCTATCGTACAGATCTCGATTTCGAAAAGCGTGAAGCAGACTTCTTGGCGGACTTGTTATGGCATCTTTTAGGCGATGAGGATTCTCATGTCCGATGGGCGGTGGCACGCTCTTTATCCACCGCGGTCGAACTGGGCTTGCATAAGGAACTGGAGCTGTTGCTCGACAGATTTGATGTCCGCGAAGTGCCCGCACTGACATCCTCCGAAAGAATGCTATCGTTTCAAAACTCCCAGGAGTGGCTTCTTATCGGGCTCGCACGGGCGGCGAAGCTGCACGGTAGTGCACTGGCAAATTTGCGCCCTAAACTTCTGGCTTTTTCATTACGGAGCGATGTCCATGTGATGCACAAAGTGCATATCGCGCGCTGCCTTGACGGCATCGGGAATGGCGGCGCTCCAGATAAGGAACTCACTCTATTGCGCGCGCAAATCTATACCCCACCAAAGGGCATAGTAAAAACAGACGACTGGCCAGCGCCTGTAAAGTCCACGTCGGGTTTTACATTTGACTACGAGTTCAAAGAATACGAGCTGGATAACTTAGCAAGTCTTTTTGGGATGGCTCCTGGCACTGTAGCCGACATGCTCGCAAGCGAGATTGTCGCTCGATGGCCGGAAGCCAAAAACATGGACAATTTCATCGGGCATGATCGGTACAACCACGATCGACATGATCGGTATGAATATTTTCGCGAACATGTACAAAAACATGCGCTTTTCAGCACTGCTTCTAAGCTATTAGCTGATCACCCTGTCGTGGCAAAAACCTACGACCAGAACGCAGACGCATGGCGCGAGTGGTGTGACCGCTACGACATCACCTTCGATGACGGAATGTGGCTTGCCGATCGCAAAGACGCTATTCCGCATGTGGCGTTAAAAGACCTTCTTGGTCCTCGAGAGAAACAACAAGATACGCTTCAAACTCAAGACCTCATTCTAAAGAAGCTTAAAATTATTGACCGCGCTGCAAATGAAAAAATTCCGCTTTATGGTCGATGGACATCACCGGACGGCGTTTCGGTTGCGATCACTTCAGCACTCTCAGAACGAGAAGGCTCGGTGCAGCGCTGTACAGCTCTTTCCAAAGAGCCAGGCCATGACTTCTGGTTGCCTGAGTTTTGGGATGGAGGCTACTATGAGCGTCGGTTTCGGCGGCAAAGCCCATTTGAGCCACTGGTCTGGGTGCCAGAGCATTATGGTCTCGGTATCGATCAAGGCGATGAGCTTGCCGCCCATGGTGCAGCATCGAGACCGCGGTTGGGTATTGACCTTACACAACATTTTTTGTTGACCGAAGGGCCAACTTTCGGCGAGTGGCATGATGCCAGCGGTGGTCTCGCCCTGAAGAGCCAGGTGTGGGGAAAGTGGGAACCCAACCCCGAGCAGCACCAATATCGCCAGCAGTCCGGAGGCGAGATCTTGAGTGCAACCCCAACGTGGTTGGGGGCAACTTTGATCGGCAAGAAGCGTCGGCTGGTCACAACGATCAAACTTGGGAAATACCCCTCATCGAGGTCATACGATGAAACGTCTGGCGTCAAACTTGTGATTGTGACGCTACGTACTGATGATGGCACCATGCGCTTTTGGCACGCGAAGAACGCGTCAACAGTCGACTGAGGTAAATCTGCGATCGTTGCCAATCCGGTCGAGCGCCTCGCGGGCGATCTCGGACTTGGTTGATGCCCAGAAGTCGTGGAAGTCGCGCCGCAGATGCGCCCAACAGGCGGCTTCGCGCAAACGCGGCACGCCAGCCACGGGAATTTCCTAACCGTTGAAGTGTCTTATCACCTTAACATTCCGAGATCATTTTCAACGGAAAAACTACGGTAAAACCATAACGGTATACGCTGGTGACCATTTATTTGGCACGACGGCACAGGATCATTTTTTAGTTAGAAAACAGATGTTTCAAGTGTTCCATAGGATTGCTCTGGCGTGTTCCGGAAAAATTTAATGGCACAAGCTTCATGGCACAGAAAGAGGTACGCATGGCACATGCAAACGGAACACCTATACCATTGAAAATTAAGTAGTTTCCCCTTGAGGAATCCATAACGAAAGCTAAAGGATGCGTTTTTATATTAAATTTCAATAAGTTGCGGATTTTGGCTAATTAGCGCACTACGTCTCTATGACGCCCTCTCGGGCATCATGTTTTCCCTAAAAAAACGGGCGTTGCACAACACTTTTGGAGCCCTGCACAACATCCGTATTTTTATCATTATATATCAGATACTTAGAAGGCCCTCATGACATTCCAAGCGCTTCTTTGTACATTTCCAGCACAGCTTCTTCCTCGGCAATGTCATCGGGCTTGCGCTTCCGTAATGCGACGACTTTGCGCAAAATCTTTGCATCGTAGCCACGCCCCTTTGCTTCGGCCATCAGCTCTTTTTGCTGCTCTGCCAAGTCGGCTTTTTCCGCGTCCAACTGCTCAAAACGCTCAATGAAGGCGCGCAATTCATCTGCAGTGACGGAGTATTGGTCGGTTGGATCGCTCATCTTTGCCTCATGGAGTAGGATAGACCCTTCCCTAGCGCGCCAATGGGGGGCTGATCAAGCAAAGCTTTTCTGGACGCGCAGGAATTCCCCCACTGCGCCACAAAAGTTTCATGCGGCGATAGGCGCGTGCACCCTTGTCAGATGCAGCATCCTCGGGTAGGCGAAAACGCGGCGTCAAGGATGAGGGCACAGTCATGGAAGTTTTGGTTTGGATCGGGGCGCTGGTATCTTTGGTAGGGGTGGCGGGGCTTGGCTGGTGCGTTGTCCTTGCCCTGCGGGCGCGCAACTCTGGCGAGCCAGAGGAAGAGGTCCGCAAATCCCTGCAAAAGGTTGTCATCTATAATATGGTCGCCTTGGGCATTTCCGCCCTCGGGTTGATGCTGGTCGTTATGGGGATTTTCGTTAGCTAAAGCTGCGGATCACGCATCATTCAGATCTCCAAGCGAAATCCCCTGCCGGATCAAGTCATCGAGCAG